>CAZHTI010000071.1:3215-11021 GCA_964535755.1 uncultured Salinisphaerales bacterium
TGGACATCATGGGCTCCAGCCTCTACGGCGTGCCCGCGGTGCTGATTGGTTTTAATGACCGGCTGGCTTGGAGCCATACGGTGAGTGCCGCCTACCGCTTCACCTTCTACGAGCTGACGCTGGCCCCCAACGACCCCACCAGCTACGTCTACAACGGCCAAGTGATGGCGATGGAGAAAGTGCCGCTGACCATCGAGGTGAGGAATGCCGACGGCAGTATCAGCACCCAGACCAGAACCCTGCACCGCAGCAAGTTCGGGCCGATGCTGATCTTCAACGTGAGCGGCGCCAACATCTTCCCGTGGTCCACCAGCAAGGCCTACACGCTGCGGGACGCCAATGCCGAGAACGACCGCCTGATCAACCAGTTCTTTGCTTGGAACAAAGCCAGCTCTCTCCAAGAGTTCAAAGCCCTGCACAAGAGCATTTTGGGCGTGCCATGGGTCAACACCACCGCAACTGGCCCCGGCGAGCTGGGCTATTACGGCGACGTCACAGTCGTGCCGAACGTGCCGGATGCGCTGGTACAGACCTGTAGCACCAGTGCTCAAGCTCAGGCCTTGGCACAGCTCGCGCCCGGCCTGCCGTTGTTGGATGGCAGCCGCGCCGATTGCGAATGGCTGACCGATGCCGATGCGCCCGCGCCCGGAATTTTTGGGCCAAGCAATCTGCCCACGCTGGAGCGCCGCGACCACGTCAGCAATATGAACGACAGCTACTGGCTCACCAACCCACGGCAGCCGATCACCGGCTTCGCGAAAATCCTGGGGCCAGAAAACACTACCCGCTCACTGCGCACCCGCCACGGCATCCGCAAATTGCTCAACCGTGAGGCGGGCAGCGATGGCTTCCCCGGCACCAAGTGGACAGCCGAACGCTTGCAGCAGTCGGTGCTCGATAGCCACATCTACTCGGCCGAGATCGCGCTGGACAAAGTGCTCACCGACTACTGCGCACAACCCACGGCCATCGGCAGCAATGGTGCGGTAAACATTGCGGCGGAATGCGCGGCACTGCGCGCTTGGGACCGCAGCAATAACTTGGACAGCAAGGGCGGGCACATCTGGCGCGAGTTCTGGCGCGCGGCGGTGGGTAGTCAGTTGTTCTACCTCAATGCCTATTCGGCGGCAGACCCGGTCAACACGCCGAACAACATCAACACCCAGAGCCCGCAAGTGCGGCAGGCTTTTGCCGATGCCATCCAGCGCTTCCAAGCGCTCGGCATTGCGGCCGATGTGCCGTTCGGCAATATCCAAAAGAGCGCGGTACACAGCAACGTCTCGCTGTTTGGCGGCATCGGCAACACCGAAGGCGCGTTCACCATCGCCAGTGCATCGCGTCCCACCACGGCGGAGGGCTACAAAGTCGCCTTTGGCAATAGCCATGTCGCGGTCATTACTTGGGGTGCGGATAACGCGCCGATCGCTAAGGGCTTTATCACCTACGGCCAGAGCACGGACCCCGCCAACCCGCATTTTCAAGACTTTACCGAGGCCTATTCGCGCAAGGAGTGGACGCTGCTACCTTTTACGCCTGAGCAAATCGCAGCGGAGCGCATCGGCACCCCGTTACGCCTGTTTGAGTTGCAGACCACCGCCGCCGCGCAGTAAGCACGAGTAATCACTCTAGGGAGCGCCGTCATGAGCAAGGACTACGAGCAGAAGTTGCAGAAAATCCGCCCGCCGTTCGTGGGCAGCGTGCAGTTTGCGCCGGTGCCCGGCAGCAAGCAGAACAAGACGCTGTTGACCGACTTCGCGTTCGTCGACCGCAAGAAGTTCGTCTGGCAGGCCAAGGCCAAGATGCCGACCGATGGCGCGAGCGTGCCAGCGGTGCTGCGCTTTGCTTTTGGCAAGCCCTTCGACGCGCCACAGATTTTCTCCGGCCTTGTGCATGACGCTGCCTGCAAGGACATCCGCGACGACTACGACGCAGGGCGCATCGATTGGGACGCCTGCATCGGCCGACGCAAGGTGGCGGACGAGATGTTTCACGAGGCCTGCCGTGCCGCCGGTATGGGCGACGAGCGCGCCCAGCTTTATTACTGCGGCGTACGCATCGGCGCGAGCTTCGGCGCAGGCATGCCGGTGCCGCGCGCGGATGGTGGCGTGGTGCACGCGCCACGCGTGTTTGCCACTGCCGCCAGCGGTTTGAAGCTGCCTGCCGCAGGCACGCGCAGCATGAAGCCGGTGGCCATCGCCAAGGGCAGCCTGCTGAGCAAATCCGCAGCAGATTCCGCCGCCCAGCAGCAGGCTCTGGCCGACCGACTCATGGCGCGCGACGCCCTGCGCCGAGGTGCGGTGCAAATGAATCGCGCCAGTGATCAGCGCGGCATTGCGCCCAAGCCGAGCAAATTGACGTCGGCGGAGGCACTCGCGCTGGAGGCATTCGAGCGCGTGCAAGCGCGGCTCGCAGCGGCAAAATCGACCACGGTCGGTCAAGCCGATAAAGCCATCCTCGCTGCCTTCAAAGCGATGGACTAAGCCAGCGCGCTCAGCCCCAGCGCGGTTTCTCCAGCCACGCCATGCCGTGGGCGGCGCAGTAGTCGTAGAAGCGTAGCTCGCCCGCCTGCGCTGCCGTGCAGGACTCCCGCAGCTGCGGCGTCAGCGCCTCGCCCTTGCGGCTCAGGTAGCCGGTGCGCCGCTGCCAATCTTCGGGCGTCCAAGACTCCAGCGCGGTGATGACTTGGGCTGAGAGCCGCGACTCGGCGTTGCGGATGATCCATGCCTCGCCGTCGGCGCTGGCGAGATCGCCGGTATCAAATGGCGCTGCGCGCAGGCTGCCGTCCGGCGTTTTGAGGGCTAGGTGCAAGCGGCCTTCGACCAAGCTGATCGCGATGTCCGCCCCACGCGGGAAGTAGCGCAGGCTGCCGTCGGCGCTGCGCTCGGTGGCCAGCAACATGCCGGCTTCGACCTCTGCCGCGCCATAGCCATGGACGAAGCTGATCCGCACGCCGCGCCCTGCCAGCCACGTCTGCATCGCGCGCTCCAAACTTTGCGGCGTGTAGTAGCCGCCGACCAGCGCCACTAATGAATCCGGCAGAGCAAAGCCCAAGGCACAGTGCCGGTGCAGCAGCTCGGCGATGTAGAGCGATTGCCCAAGGATGAGCACCGGCATTTGCTCGCGCGCCGCGAGTTGCAAGGCGCGACTCGCTGTGCGGAAGCTCAGATAGCAATCGACCAGCAAACCGTCAGTGGGGAAGCCGACGCTGGCAGGGTAGGCGTTGAGCACCAAGGGCAAGTGCCCCGCAAAGCTCGCGGCGACGCTGGGGAAGAGGCGCTGTAGCAAGCCGCACAAAGGCAGACCGTTACGATCAACTTTGCGGAAGCCATCTGGCCCAGTCTGCGTGCTGCCCGCCGAGTAGCTGAGCATTTCGCCGCCGCGAAACTCCTGCGCGCTCATGCGGCTTCACCGTTCAAGTGCTTGCCGCTGCTAGCGGCCAGACGCAGCGCCAGCACCCGCGCGAGGTTGGTGTGGAAGGTGGCGGAGATCGCCGTATCCGCCGCGAAGACTTTGCGCAGCACGCCCTCTTGCAGATTGAGCAGGCTGACCCCCTCAGGCCCTGCGGCGACACTGGCGCTGCGGTTGCCACCCAAGAGGTAGGCCATCTCACCGAGAACTTCGCCCGCATAGAGCGTGGCGACACGCTCACTGCCCGCGATCACGTCGACCGAACCGAATAGCACCAAGAACATGCTCCGGTAGACGGTCTCGCGCTTGATCATCAAATGATTGGGCGCGATGTCCAGCAGCGTCGCGCCTTGCGTGAGCGTCAGCACCTGCTCGGGAGTGAGGCCGTCAAACAGCGGCAGGCGCTGGTCGGCGAGCAAATCGAATACGCCCTGCTCCAAGCGCTGTTGCCGTGCCGCCTCCGCATAGGGGCCGTTATGAAAGAGCGCCTGCACCCAAGCCGGGGGGGCATCCACTGCGGGCAGATATTTTTGGGATATCGCCAAGAACGGTGAGCGGACTTTCGCCAAGTGGCTTTGGTCGGTGAGCACGATGCACATCGGCACCAAAATCCCCACGTCGGCGTCTTCGATGGGCTCGGCACAGACCCTGCCGCCGAGGCGTTGGTAGTAGCCCACCAAGTGCGGCACGCAGTCAAAGAACTGAAGTTGCGAGCCCGCCTGCACGCATTGATCGAGTTTGTAGGTGAACAATTGCAGCGTCAGCGGTCCGCCACGGAAGGCCTTGGCGACGGTGGTGCGTGAGCTCACCAAAAAGTGCTTGGGGTCGCAGTGCTCGGCGAAGCGCTTCAGATTCCAGATTGCGTCCCAAGAGTCGGGGAACTTGCCGTCAGAGCCCAGATGGGCGCGGCTGGTGGCGACCACCTCGCCATCGACCTCGGCGTAGAAGATCCGCGCCCACGCATCGTCGTCGTCGGTCAGCATCTGCGCGGTCGCAGCGCTCTCGCTCTGGTAGAGGTTCATCTCCTCGGTATAGACGGCGTAGCGCAGGCGCATGCAGGCCGCGAGTTGCTCGGGGGTCGTGGCTTGGCCAAAGGTCACATTCATGTGCGTGGGTCCATAGATCAGGGGCTAGCAGCGTCTGCGCGGGGCTTTAAGTACAGCCCAATCCCCGAGGCTGGGCGAAAGATGCTGCCGAAGTATGGCCGCTGGCTAGTCCCCGGCCAAAGCACTCTGCAGTTTGCGCCAAACCTTTGTGCCCATCGTCTCAATTGGCACTAAGGCTGCATCGGGCTGGGGGTGGGCATCACTATCCCCTAAGCTCTTGGCCATGGAATTCGTCAACCAACTGATCCTCGTGGGCGCGCTGCTGTTTCTCGCCAGCATCCTCACCACCATCGTCACGCCGCGCTTGGGCGCGCCGCTGCTTTTGGTGTTCTTGCTCATCGGCCTGCTCGCTGGTGAAGACGGCCCGGGCGGCATCGTGTTTAACGATTACCAACTCGCCAATTTGCTTGCCACCGCAGCACTTGCGGTGATCTTGTTCGACGGCGGCTTGCGCACTTCCATGGATAGCTTCCGCCTAGCACTCCGCCCCGCCTTGGTGTTGTCCACCGCAGGCGTGCTGATCACCATGGGCATCACCGGCGTGGCGGCGATGTGGGCGCTCAAGATTTCTCTACCCGAGGGCCTATTGCTGGGCGCAATGGTGGCCTCCACCGACGCCGCCGCCGTGTTCTCGCTGCTCTCTACCTCCGCACTGTCACTGCACCGGCGGGTCGCGGCGATGCTGGAGGTGGAATCCGGCACCAATGACCCCATGGCGGTGTTTCTAACGCTGGCGTTAGTGCATTACCTGCAAATGCCGCAGCAATTTGAAGCGCCGCAAGCGCTGTTGTTTTTTGCCCAGCAGATGGGCTTGGGCGCGGTGTTTGGGGTGGCTGGTGGGCACCTGCTGCGCTTAGGCCTCAACCGCTTGCTGTTGCAGGACTCCCTCTACCCCTTGCTCGCCCTGTTCGGCAGCCTGCTGATTTTTGGCTTGGCAGCGTCGCTCGATGGCTCCGGCTTCTTGGCGGTGTACTTGGCCGGCATCGTCTTGGGGCAGCACCGCTTTACGGCGCAGACCAGCGTGCGGCGCTTTCTCGATGGCGTCGCATGGATGGCGCAAATCGGCATGTTCTTGGTGCTGGGCCTGTTGGCGACACCGTCGCGCTTGGCGGACGTCGCGCTCCCTGCATTGATGGTCGCCGCAGTGCTGATCTTGGTGGCGCGGCCGGTCTCGGTGCTGCTCAGCCTCGCACCCTTCCCTATGCATTGGCGCGAGCGCGGTTATTTGTCTTGGGTCGGTTTGCGTGGCTCAGTGCCGGTGCTGCTGGCCACCTACCCCTTGCTCGCCGGACTACCCAATGCCCTGCTGCTGTTTGATGCCTGCTTTGTGCTGGTGCTGGTCTCGCTGTTGGTGCAGGGCTGGACGGTCGCACCGGTCGCCCGCTGGCTGGGGCTGGAAGTCCCCGCGCCGACGCAAGCAGTGCAGCGCACCGAGATCGACCTGCCGCATCAGCGCGGCTACGAGCTAGTCAGCTACCGGCTGACGGAGGACAGCAACGTCATCGGCACCGAGCCGAAAAAACTGCCGCTGCCAGACGTCGCCCGCGTGGTCAGCGTGGTGCGCGACGGCAAGCTGCTGCCCTACCGCGTCTGGGGCAAGCTGCGCACGGGTGATGTGGTCAGCGTGCTCGCCCATGAGCGCGAATTGCCGATCTTCGACGCCGTATTCGCGCCCTTAAGCCAAGCGCAGCGCAAGCACGCGCAGCGATTCTTTGGCGAGTTCGAGCTCAAGCCAGATGCCCCGATGCAGGCGCTGGAGCAGGCCTACGGCTTCAATGCCCGCAGCATTGCGGGCGAGAGCTTGGAGGAATACGTGCACCGGCACCTGCCCAACCCCGTAGTGGGTGATCGCCTGCGCTTAGGCGATTGCGAGCTGATCATCAAGGCCGTCAACGGCGAGCACATGACCCGCGCGGGCATCCGCCTGCCGCACGAGGACTAGCCCGCTTTGGGGGCGGGCGCTGCCGGTGTCGCGGCTGCGACGTCGCTCATGTCCTGCGCCGCTTCAAACGCCGTGACCACGCGCTTCCAAGCTTTTAGCCGCTCAACGTACAAGCGCAGTTCGCAGTCCGCGCAGCCGCCGCCGCAACAGTCATAGCCCTCCGGCGGCAGGGGTTTGGGTGGGAGCGCTGGAGTGGTCATGGGCTGGCGCGCTGGGCGCTTGGCTGAGCCGCGAGTGCTTGCGCCAAAGCGGCGCAATGCTGGATGGCATCGAGCTTGATTTGCAGCGCCTGCGGCCCTCCGGCAATGTGCGCAATATGCTTTTTAAACCCTTGCGCGAGCTGTGCAGCGTCTGCCTTGCTACAGGCTGATCCGCCGGCAATATCGGGCAGCCAGTGCGCAAAGTCGTCGCCCAAAAGGTCTTGCAGCGCAGGCAGGTTTTGCAACAACCAAGGCAGGAAGCTTGCGCGTGCGGCTGGCACCTCCCCGTGGGCGTAGAGCAGGCGCACGCGGTCCGCAAAGGCTAGCTGCGGCTCAAGAATGCGGGCGCGAATCGCCGCGTAGTCTTGAGGCCGCGCACTGCTGCCCCAAGCGGCGAGCAGCGCAGCCCGTACCGCCGCAGTAGGCTGCTGTCGCAAGGCCGCTGCGAGCTTAGGCATCGCACGCTCTGGTTCTTGAGCCACCAGCAGGCGCAGTGCGCTGGCGCGCAAATCGGCCTCACCGTGTGCTAAATCTAGCGCTGCGTCGCCAGCGGGCAGCATCGCCTCGGCGTTGACGCGCAGCGCGGCGACAAACTCCGGGAGCTGCCAGCCTAGGGCTAGCTCGCGGAACAATGCAGCACGCAGGCTGCGCGCGCTTGCTGGCTCGTTAGGCTGCGCGCTGGCACCTAGGCGCTGCAACAAGGGTTGGTAGATGGCCTTGAGTTCGGCGGCGAAGGCGGCTTTGGCGTCCGCCGAGAGCAGTTGCTGGCGCAGCGGGGCCATGACGCTCCAAGCGCTGGTGACGACCTCAAGCTGCGGGCTGTCGGAACTGGCGCGCAGAATCGACGCAACCGCACTCAGCGATTGTCGGCCGTGCAGAAACCCAGCGGCGATGTTCTCGCCAACGGCGACTTGCTCAGGGGCCGAAAGCTGCGAAAACACAGCCAGCAGCGTTTGCTCTGCGCCTGCGTCGAGCTGCCAACGGTAGTAGCCGTCGGCGTTGGCGTTGGGCATCAGCCAGGTCGGGCATTGCTCCAAGGTGACCTCTTGCGCTGGGCTGGTCAGCAGCACGCAGGTAGTGGCAGCACCTTGGGCATCGCCCAACTTCATACAGACTGGGATATTCCACGCCGCTGCACTGGCCGCTGCAC
>CAZHTI010000071.1:11121-14862 GCA_964535755.1 uncultured Salinisphaerales bacterium
GCCGCTGCACTGGCCGCTGCACCCAGCGGCAGCTCACGCCGTTGCTGTAGCTGGACGACACCCCGCCCGTCTTTGCAGGTTTGCTGCACCGTCACTAACGGCAGGCCGGGCTGGTCCAAGAAACTCTTGGCGACGGCGCTGAACTGCGGCCCACGGCTGCCGAAATCTTGCAGTAACTGCAACAGCTCAGCGGAGTTCGTCGAGCCGCGCGCGCGGTATTTGATCAACTCATGCAGCGCGCTGCGGAAGCCCTTAGCCCCCGACCACTGCTCCAGCATCTGCACCACCGCAGCGCCCTTGTCATAGGCGATGTCGCTAAACGCATTGGCGATGTCGCCGTAGTGGCGCACCGGTTCGCGCAGGCGCGTGGCACTCGGCAGTGCGTCTTCGTGCATCACCGCAAGACTGCGCGCCGTGCGCTGCAACGCCACCGGCCAATCCGGGTGCAGCCCTTCCACGATTTTGCTGCCTAGATGATTGGCGAAGGCCTCGCTTAACCAGAGGTCGTCCCAAGATGAGGGCGTGACCCAATTGCCAAACCACTGGTGCGCCAACTCATGTGCCAAGGTCTCCGCCGCCGCTTGCTGCTGCGGGATGGGTGCTGCGGCGTCGAGCAACAGGATGTCCTCCCTGAAGCTCAGCAAGCCGAGGTTCTCCATACCCGCACCCGCTAGATTCGGGGCGGCGACGAGGTCGAGCTTGTCGAAGGGGTAGGGCAGGGCGAGCTCTGTCTCCAAGGCCGAGAGCATCGGCCCGACTCGGCTTAAGGCACGGGCGATGGCATCGGCATCGGCTCCGGCGGGTGCGAGCAGGCGCAGCGGCACTGCGCGGCCACGTTGCGCGCTGGCTGGCAGCATCTGGGTCTCGCGCACCTGCCAAGGCCCAACGGCAAACGCCACGAGATAGCTCGGCATCGGTGGCGTAGTGGCGTAGCGATACGTCACGCGCTTGCCGTCGCCGCTCAGGGTTTGTTCCAGCTCGCGCGTGTTGGCAGCGGCCACTGCCGACCTCGGCACCGTGAGCTCCACGGCATACGGTGTTTTGTAGCGGGGCTCGTCAAAACTGGGGAACACCTTGCGTGCGCTGACCGCCTGTAGTTGCGTGAGCAGCAAGGGGCCAGCCGCACTCTGCATCCGGTAGAGCCCCTCTGGATTGCTGCCGATAGCACCCTGCCAGCGCATGCGCAGGCTCAGCGTCTGTGCGGGCAAGCGGCGGTCGAAGTCGATTTGCGCTACCCCATCGGCATGCATCTGGCGGTAACGGAACTTGCCCGGCTTGCCCTCGGCGTCGATGTAGCCCAAGGGGGTCACACGCAAATCTTGGCCGTGGAGCGTAAAGCTGCGCGCGGCCTGATTCAGGCTAATCGTCAGCGTGCCTTCGGCGCTAAAGCGCGGCTGTGCTGGGTCGAGTGTGAAGTGCAGGGCGTAGTGCAGCGGGCTCGCGGTGTTCGGCAGACTCAGGGCACTCGGCAGTGCTGGCTGCTGCGCCGCACTGGCGGGCAGATTCGCGGCAAGGCAAAGCACGGCGATCAGCCAATGGCAGAGCGCAAGAAAGGTGGTTCGAGACAGCGCCATGACTAAGGGCCGCATAGGTTTGGGCCGCGATTGTCTTTTGCGGCAACAGCCCATGCAAACCCTGCAGCCGTCAGACGCGTCCGATAGGCTTGCCCCACATCCCCCTTGCTGGACGACCCATCCATGACCCACACCCTACCTAGCCGCCTGCGCCGCCGTGCGCTGGCTCTCGCGGCCTGCGCGCTGATGACCACCACCGCCACAGCCCATGAAAGCGGTGTTGCCGCCGCAGTGGCTGCGACTGCTCCCGTCGTGAATGCAGCAGTCGATGCAAAAACTGCTGCGCCGGCAAGCAGCTTGGAGAGCTTGTTCGCCACCTACTGGGAGGAGAGCCTCGCGCTCAACCCGATTCAAGCGACCTATGTCGGCGATGCCCGCTACAACGATCAGCTGCCGAACTTCTTGGGTGCGGAGGACCGCGAGCGGCAATTGGCGTTTGCGCAGAAATGGCTGTCGCAGTTGGATGCACTGCCCAAGCATGGGCACAGCGCACAGGACGGCATGAGCCTGCAAATTCTGCAAAGAGAGCTGCGCGAGCAAATCGAAGCGGCGCAATTCCCCGAGCATTTGCAGCCGATCAACCAGTTTTACAGCTTCCCCAATCAGCTCGCGCAGCTGGCATCCGGCACCTCTGCACAGCCCTTCGCCACCATGCTCGACTACCAAAACTGGGCGCGCCGCGCCGCACAGATTCCGGTGCTGTTTGCGCAAGCTGAGACCAATATGCGTGAGGGCATGAAGGCCGGCGTGGTGCAGCCCAAAGTGCTGATGACCAAGGTGGTGCAGCAGCTCGATGCGCTCATCCTCGAAGACGCGACGGCGACGCTGTTTTACAAGCCGATCACAGCGATGCCCGAGAACTTCTCGGCCGATGAAAAGCGCCTGCTGGCAGCGCAATATCAGCAGCTCATCAAGACCCAAGTGATGCCCGCGTACACCCGGCTGCGCAACTTTATTCGTGACGAATACCTGCCGAAGTGCCGCGACACCGTCGGCCTCTACGCCCTGCCAGAGGGCCGGGCGTGGTACGCCTACCGCGCGAAAGTGATGACCACGACGGACTTAAAGCCGCAGGCCATCCACCAACTGGGCTTGGACGAAGTCGCACGCATTCACGGCGAAATGCGGCGGGTGATTGCAGGCCTAGGCTTCAAGGGGGATTTGCAGGCCTTCTTCAAGTTTTTGGATACCGACCCACGCTTCCAGTACGCCAGCGAGGAGGCATTACTCGCGCACTACAACGGCATGCGCACGCGTGTCGATGCTGGTGCGGAGAAGCTCTTCTCGCTCAAGCCCAAGGCGGGCTTTGAGATTCGCCCGGTAGAGGCCTTCCGCGCGAAATCGGCAGCCGGCGGGAGCTATCAATCGCCTAGCGAGGACGGCACGCGCGCGGGGATTTTCTACGTCAATACCTACGACTTACCCAGCCGCAAAAAATGGGACGCTGAAGACCTGTATTTGCATGAAGCCGTCCCCGGCCATCACTACCAAATCGCGCTACAGCAGGAGCTGACTGACCTGCCGAAGTTCCGCCGCTTTGGTGGTGCGACTGCCTACATCGAAGGCTGGGCGCTGTATGCCGAGAGCCTAGGCAAAGAGCTGGGCGTCTACCAAGACCCGTATGACTACTTTGGCTACCTCCAGAACGAACTCTGGCGTGCCATTCGCTTGGTAGTAGACACCGGCATCCACGAGTTGGGTTGGAGCCGCCAGCAAGTGATCGACTACATGCTCAACAACTCCGCGCAGAGCGAGACCCAAGCCATCTCCGAGGCGGAGCGCTACATGGCCATCCCTGGCCAAGCACTGGCCTACAAAATTGGCGAGCTGCGGATTAAAGCCTTGCGCGCGAAGGCCGAGAAAACCTTGGGCAAACAGTTCGACATCAAGGCCTTCCATGCGGAAGTTCTCAAGGACGGCTCACTGCCGCTGGATGTGCTGGAGAAAAAACTCAACCGTTGGATGGCAGCGGAGGCAACGCGCAGCACCAAGTAGGCAATCGCTAGTCGCCAGCTACGCGCTGGGCACAAAAAAGGCGCGGCTTCCGATGAGGAGGTCGCGCCTTGATCGTTTCTGGCTGACGCTGCGGTTTACTCGTGCAGAACCAACCTCAACGATGCTCTAGCGCGGCGGCGCTAGAGCGGTACTGACTTAGGCTTTTTTCGCG
>CAZHTI010000072.1:0-14289 GCA_964535755.1 uncultured Salinisphaerales bacterium
CCATGGACGAATTTGCGCTCATCCATCAGTACTTTGCGGGCTTGTCGGCGCCGCGCTCGGATGTGCGCCTAGGCATCGGCGATGATTGCGCCCTCCTGCTGCCGAGCGCTGATGAGCAGCTTGCGGTGAGCACCGACACCCTGATTGCTGGGCGGCACTTCCCGCTAGAAACGGCAGCCTATGACATTGGCTGGAAGGCCTTGGCGGTGAATCTGTCGGATTTGGCGGCGATGGGCGCACGGCCTCAGTGGTTCACGCTCGCACTCAGCCTGCCGGAGGTCGCCGAGCCTTGGCTGGCTGACTTCGCCGCTGGTCTCGCGGCCTGTGCCACGGCACATGACATCGCCCTCGTGGGTGGCGATACCACCCGTGGGGCGCTCTCGATCACCATCACGGTGATGGGCAGCGTGCCGATTTGCGAGCGCGGCTTTTTGCGCTCTGGCGCCAAGCCTGGCGACCTCATTGCCGTCACCGGCAGCTTGGGCGACGCCGCCTTAGCCCTAGCGCGGCTGGTCGCCCGGGCAGAGGAGCAGCCTCAGGACAAGGCGCTGCGCACGCGGCTAGACCGCCCCAGCCCACGCTGTGCGCTTGCACTCGCGCTGCGCGGCTTGGTGCATGCGGCGGTGGATATTTCTGATGGCCTCGCCGGTGATTTAGGCCATGTGCTGCACGCGAGCGGGGTAGGGGCGCTGCTACGGGCGGAGGCGCTGCCGCGCTCTGCGGCATTTGTCGCACTTGCCCCAGTTGATCGCGTTTTGCCCCTGATGCTGCAGGGCGGCGACGACTACGAGCTCTGCCTGTGCATCGCACCCGAAGACATCGCCAGTGCGCAGGGCATTGCCGCGGCGCAGGGCACGGCACTCACGGTGATCGGTGAGATTCAGCCAGAGCTGGGCTTGAGACTAGAGGTCGAGGGTAGAGTGCAGGCGCTGTCCACCACCGGTTACCAGCACTTTTAGGGAGCGACATGGCCAATCCAGCGGCTATTGGTGTGTTTGATTCCGGCCTCGGCGGGCTTTCGGTGCTGCGTGAGTTGCAGGCACTCCTGCCGCAGGAGCAGTTCATCTATGTGGCGGATTCTGCCCATTGCCCTTACGGCGGCAAGTCTGCTGAGGCGATCACCGCCAGGGCCAGAGCGATCACCGAATTTTTACTCGAACAAGGCGTAAAGCTGGTGGTGGTCGCCTGCAACACCGCAACGATTGCTGCCATTGAAACCCTGCGCGCAGAGTTCCCCATCAGTTTTGTGGGGATGGAGCCTGCGGTGAAGCCGGCCGTCGCTGCCACGAGCACCGGCGTCGTTGGCGTACTGGCCACTGGGGCCGCGCTGCAAGGTGAGAAGCTGCACCGCTTGATTGCCGCGCATGCGGGCTCTGTGCGGGTGCTGACACAACCCTGCCCGGGCTTGGTGGAGCAAGTCGAGCAGGGCGAATTGCAAGGTGCTGCGACTGAGGCGCTGCTACAGCGCTACACCGCGCCCTTGATTACGGCGGGGGCCGATGTGCTGGTGCTGGGCTGCACGCACTACCCGTTTTTGCGGCCCGCGCTGCAGGCGCTCTTGGGGCCAAAAGTGCAACTACTGGATACCGGCGCGGCGGTCGCGCGGCGCGCGCTGAGCTTGCTACAAGCAGAGCGCACTGCGGTGGATGCCGTTACCGGTGGACGGGGCAGCGTGCGCTACTTCAGCAGTGCGGAGCCACTCGCCATGGCAGACGCAGCCTCACGCCTGCTGGGTGTGCAAATCCACGTTGAAGCGCTGCCATAAGCCCGCGCGCTGCGGCCATACTTGGGCACCTGCGGTGTTCCGTGGGTTACCAAGCACCCGCCTAAAAATGCCAAAACAACACCCACCGCAATCGGCCAAGCTCATCCTCACAACACCTGAGCATTTCATTGCTTGGGGATTCGGCGCAGGCCTAGCACCCAAGGCTCCGGGCACGTTCGGCACCTTGGTCGGCTTGCCATTCTTCTTTTTGTTCCGTGTCCATCCAGTGGCGGAATACCTGCTGATTTGCGCGCTGATGTTTGGCTTTGGCTGCCTGATTTGCGACCGCTCAGCAAAGCTGCTCGGCGTGCATGACCACGGCGGCATCGTGTTTGATGAAATCGTTGGCTTCCTCGTCACCTGCACGCCGCTGATCGTGCTCGGTGGTTCGCTCTGGTGGCTGCTGCCCGCGTTTGTGCTGTTCCGCATCTTCGACATCGTCAAGCCTTGGCCTATCCGTGTCGTCGATGCCAAGGTGCATGGCGGCTTCGGCATCATGGTCGATGACCTCATCGCCGCCGTCTTTGCCGCAGCCTGTCTCTGGGGCCTGATGGCCGCATTTGGGTAATCCGTTTTGTTGAGGCGAATGATGGCCTGATGCGGCACAATGATCCGCATCAGGGTTTTGGCCCGCGCTAAAACAATCGTTAAATCAACAGGTATCGGCGAATGAGCAAGGTTGTTAGGATTGGTTGCGCGGCAGGTTTCTGGGGTGATACCAACACAGCAGCAGCCCAGTTGGTAGATAAAGGTAATATTGATTACTTAGTCTTCGACTACCTCGCGGAAATCACCATGAGCATCCTCGCCGCCAAGCGGATGAAGGATCCGAACGAGGGCTATGCCACCGACTTCGTCGAGCATGTGATGGCGGGCTTACTGCCCTCGCTCAAGGCCAAGGGCATCAAAGTCATTGCCAATGCCGGTGGGGTCAACCCGCTCGCTTGCAAAAAGGCCTTGGAGGCGGTCGCCGAGAAAGCAGGCATCCAGCTCACGGTAGGCGTGGTGCTGGGCGATGACCTTTTGCCACGGCGCAAAGAGTTCGCTGAGAGCACCGAAAACACCGATGGCTTCGCCGGCCCAGAAGCAGGCAGCAAGCCACTGCCCGCGACGATGGTGTCGATGAACGCCTACCTCGGTGCCTTCCCCATTGCCGCCGCACTCGCAGCGGGAGCGGAGGTGGTCATCACCGGACGTTGTGTGGACTCAGCCGTCACGCTCGCGCCGCTGATCCACGAGTTTGGCTGGCAGCAGACCGACTACGACCAACTCTCCGCCGGTAGCCTCGCTGGCCATCTGATTGAGTGCGGCGCGCAGTGCACCGGCGGCAACTTCACGGATTGGGAGCAAGCCTGCGGCGACTACGCCAACATGGGCTTCCCCATTGTTGAGTGTCTGGCGGACGGCAGCTTCATCGTCACCAAGCCGGAAGGCACTGGCGGGCTAGTCAGCGAGCACACCGTGGCCGAGCAAATGCTCTACGAGATTGGCGACCCACGCGCCTATCTGCTGCCCGATGTCGCCTGCGACTTCACCCAAGTGCGCTTGGAGCAAGCGGGCAAAGACCGCGTGCGCGTCAGTGGGGCGATTGGCCAAGCGCCGACGGCCTTCTACAAAGTCAGTGCCACCTACCCAGCCGGTATGCGCTGCTGTGCGATGTTCATGATTGGCGGCATCGATGCGGTGCGCAAAGGGCAGGCGAGTGCGGAGGGGATTTTGGCCAAGGTGCGCGCCCAGTTACTGGCTCAAAACCTCGGCGACTTTACGGGTGTCGACATCCACTGCATCGGCTCTGAATCCAGCTACGGCGCGCGTGCACGGCCTGCAGCGGCTGCTATCCGCGAGGTGGTGGTGAAGCTGGTCGTCCAGCACCCCAGCCCCAAGGCGATGCGCTTGTTCAGCCGCGAAATTGCGCAAGCTGCTACGGGCATGTCGCCGGGCTTTACCGGCTACTTCTCAGCGGGTAGGCCAGAGCCATCGATGATCCCGCGTTTGTTCTCGACGGTGGTACGCAAGGATTTGGTGCCGGTGGAGGTGGTGGTCGGCGAGCAGCGGCAAAACCTGCCGATTGCCACTGACGGCGGCTTTATTGCGCCTAGCGAGCAAGCAGCAAGCGCTGAGACCATTGCCGATAGCAAGGGACACACAGTGCCATTGATCCGCTTGGCACTCGCGCGCTCAGGCGATAAGGGCGACCACGCCAATATCGGTGTGATTGCGCGCAAGCCGGAGTATCTGCCGTACATCCGTGCCGCCCTCAGCACGACCGCTGTTGCGGACTACTTTGCGCACTTGTTTGCGGCTGGTAAAGCGCCAGTGGTTGAGCGCTGGGAGTTGCCCGGCAGCCTTAGCTTTAACTTCCTTCTGCACCATGTGCTGGGCGGCGGCGGCGCGGGTAGTTTGCGCACCGATCCGCAAGGTAAGTACCTGAGCCAGATGCTGCTGGAATATCCCATCCCAGTGCCGGAAGACTTGCTCTAGCGCGGGTTATCAAGGGCAAGCCGAGGCGCTAAACTCGCGCGCCAAAAGTCCACCCGCAGCGAGTGCCGAAACCCTATGGAACACCTGCAACATCTGCTTGATAACAACCGCGCTTGGGCGCGTAAAGCGGTCGAGCGCGACCCTGAGTTTTTTAGCCGTTTGGTCAAGCAGCAGTCGCCGGAATATTTGTGGATAGGCTGCTCAGATTCGCGTGTGCCAGCGAATGAAATCGTTGGCATGCAGCCCGGTGAGTTGTTCGTGCATCGCAACGTCGCCAACGTCGTCAGCCACTCGGACGTCAACGCGCAGAGCGTCATCCAATTCGCAGTGGACGTGCTCAAAGTCAAGCACATCATTGTCGTCGGCCACTACGGGTGCTCAGGCGTGCGCACTGCACTCTGCGTGCAGAGCACCAACGGCATCGCCGACTACTGGCTAGGCCACGTTCGCGACGTTGCCTGCCGCCATTCCACCCTGTTGGCCGCCGAGCCTAACGAGATGCATCAGGCCTCGCTGCTCGGCGAACTCAACGTGTTAGAGCAGGCGATCAATGTCTGCTCGTCGTTTGTCGTCAAAACTGCATGGGAGCGCGGCCAAGAGTTGACCGTCCACGGCTGGATTTACGGGCTATCGGACGGCCTGGTGCGGCACCTGGACTTCAACGTCAGCGGCAATGAGGACTTAAGTGCCGTGCGCGAGCGCGCCATTGAGCAAATCCTCATTGCCCGCAAGCGCCGTGCTGAGCAACGCTTGGTGGCGACTGCCTTGCCTAAGGCCTAGAGCGGGCGGGCAGAGGCGAACTCGGCCGTTAGCTCGCAGTCGACAAGTTTGACGAGTGCTTTGCCTGCCGCAATTCCTTGGCTTCGAGTTTCTCGCCGCGCCACATCAATAGCGCGGGTGTCAGCAGCAAGGTGATGGGCGTGGCAAAGGTCAAGCCGCCTGCCACAGCGGACGCCAGCTGCACCCACCACTGAGCACCCGGCGCATCGAGCGTGACTTCGCGGTCGATAAAATCGAGGCTGATTCCTAGCACCATGGGCATCAGTCCGAGCACCGCAGTACCCGCAGTCAGCAGCACTGGCCGCAGGCGCATGGCACCGGTACGCAGCAATGCCTCGCGCAGCGGCATACCCGTCGCGCGCAAGTGGTTGAAGGCATCGATGAGGATGATGTTGTTGTTGACGATGATGCCCGCCAAAGAAATGATGCCGACGCCGCCCATGACGATGCCCAAGGGCGCGCGCAGCACCAGCAGGCCGAGCAGTACCGCGCCAATCGCAAACAGAATCGATGACAGCACCAGTGCGGTCTGAAACAGGCTGTTGAACTGCGCGAGGAGGATGGCAATCATGATGAGCAGGCCCGCAATGAATGCCTTGCTGAGGAAGTTCATCGCCTCAATCTGATCTTCGTTTTCGCCTTTAAATTGCACGCGCACGCCGTCTTGTACCCGCGGGTCGGGTGTGTCGGTGAAGTGCTGCTGCAAAGCCTTCACGAGCTTATCGACGTTCTCGCCCGGCGCGACATTGGCGGTGAGCGTGAGCACCCGGCGGCCATCTGCGCGCAGGATGGTGGTGACCTTCGGTGCCGCGCGTCGCTCAATAAAGTTGTTGATCGGCACCAAGCCCGCTTGCGTGGTGATTTTGAGGTCGCTCAGCTGGCCGAGATTGCGGCCATCGGCGGTGTAACGGGCGCGAATATCGATCTCGTCCTCGCTGTCCTCGGGCCGCGTTTTGCCGAGCAAAAGTCCGTTGGTGACCATCTGTACGGCAGTCCCAACTTGAGTCACGTCGGCACCAAATTTCGCGGCTTCGGCGCGGTCAACCAGAACCTGCCATTCAATACCGGAGAGCGGACGAGTGTCTTCGATGTCCTTAAAGCCTCCGACTTTCTTCATCGCTTCGGTGATGGCATCGGCGGCTGCGGCGAGCTTCTCGTTGGTCTGCTTCACACCCAGCGGCAGTACGGTAGTGAGCTCAATCTGCACTGGCTTGCCTGAGCCCGGCCCGCCTTCTTGGGCTTGGATGCTGATCAGCAGCCCGGGGATGCCGAACGTGCGCTTGCGCATCTCCTCCATCAGGTAGTCCGCAGGGACGCGGGTATTCCACTCGTCCAGCTCAATATTGATGGTGCCGATTTCATCCGGTGCCGCGCGGCGGCCGCCTTCGTTTCTGCCGACTTGGGCGTACATGCTCTGGACGCCTTCCATGCCTGCCAGCGCTTTCTCCACCTGCTGCACCATGGTGTTTTTCTCAGCCGCCGCGAGGTCGCCGCGCGCGCGCACGCTGACTTTGACGTTGCTGGGCTCAGATTTTGGGAAGAACTCCACACCTGCATTGAACTGCGCATAGCTGACACCGATACTCACCAGCAGGGCGAGCGCGATGGCGAAGGTTTTGCGCGGATGATCAACACACCAAGTGAGCAGCTTGAGATAGCCACCGGTGAAGCCGCGAATACGCGATAAATCACCAATTTCAGCGGCGGCGAGGTTGTCTAACTCTTCTTTGTTCTCGCTGCCGGCACGGCCAAAAATGCTGCCCAGCACCGGCAAAAACACCACGGCCATCAGCAAGGATGCGGTGAGCGTGGCGACTAAGGTAATGGGGAGATACTTCATAAAGCCGCCCATGATCCCCGGCCAGAACAGCAGCGGTACGAACATCGCTAGGCGGGTCGCGGTACTCGCCACAATCGGCCAGACCATACGGTGGGTGGCATCGCGATAGGCTTCCTTCGGCGGCAGGCCTTCCGCCATTTTTCGGTCGGCATATTCGCCGACGATGATGGCGTCATCGACCAACATGCCCACGGCCATGATCAAGCCGAACAGCACGACCATATTGACGGTCATGCCCATCAGCCCCAAGGCCAAAATGCCGGCTAAAAACGAGCCGGGGATGGCAATGGCGACCAGTAAGGCCGAGCGCCAGCCTATCGACAAAATCAGCACGGCCACCACCAAAATTACGGCCAGCAACACGCCGTTTTGCAGCTCCACCAAGGCCGCTTTGATGTCCTCGGAGTTGTCTTGGCTGTAGTCAACTTTCAGATTCGCAGGCCAGAAGGCGCGTTGCTTTTCGACCTCTGCCCGCACGCCGGCGACGGTCTCAATAATGTTTGCACCCAGGCGTTTGGTGACTTCCAGCGTTAGGGCCGGTTCGCCGTCGTGCCGGGCGTAGCTGCTGCGGTCTTTGAAGCTGCGGGTGACGGTGGCGACATCGCCAAAGCGCAATACCTGCCCGTTGCTCACCTTGACCGGCAGGCTGAGCACGTCCTCAACGGTCTCCAAGGTGCCGGGTAATTTGACCGCGAAACGACCCGTGCCGTTGTCGAGCACGCCCGCGGTAATCAAGCGATTGTTGCGGCTGAATAAGCTGAAGAGTTCGTCTTGCGATAAGCCGTAGCGCTCCATCTTCTCGGGCTGGATGTTGATCTCAATCATCTCGTCCCGACCGCCACCGATATTCACCTCCAGCACACCCTCCACGCCTAAGAGCTCATCACGCAATACCCGCGCGACTTGCGTCAGGGCGCGCTCGGGCAGAGGGCCTGAGAGCAAAATGCTGACCACCGGGAAGAGCGCGGCGTTGTACTCCATCACCCGAGGCTCATCGGCGTCCGCAGGGAGCTTGCCTTTGACTTCATCGACCTTGCGCTGCACGGCGCGCAAGCTGCGCTCGGCATCCAGCCCCGCCTCGAACTCCAAAGTCACTGCGCCGTAGCCTTGACCCGCGTTGCCGGCGACTTCTTTGATGCCCTCAATGCTGCGTACCGCTTGCTCAATCGGCCGCACTAGGAGCCGCTCAGCGTCCTCCGGCGAGATGCCTTCTTGGAACACCTGCACGGTGACGAAAGGAATCGGCACGTCGGGCTGCGATTCCTTAGGGATATTGCGATAGGTGATGCCGCCGACGATGAGAATGAGCGAGAGCGCGAGCAGCACCAAGCGCGGTGAGGCGAGAGCGGCATCAATGAGCGCGCGCATGGTTAGGACTTAACCTCAGGTTTCGCCACTGCATTGGCGCCCGTGTCGGTCTTAAGCGCCGAGGGCGGAACCGTCGCACCCACATCGACAAAGCCTTGGCCCTTGGTGATGACCTCAATGCGCTCGGGCAGGCCAGACACCCATACCGAATCGCCTTCGGCTTTAATCATGGTGACGGGTGCGAACTGCACGCGGCGATCGGCAGCGACATGGCGGATGCCTAAGACGCCATCGTCCGAGAGCGACAGTAACGAGGCCGCAAGCCGGTGCGCGGGGACTTCTCCGACGGGCAGGCGTACCGATGCCGATAATCCCGCCGGTAGCTTGGAGCCGGGGTTGCTGATGCGCACATCGACGGCGAAGGTGCGCGAATTGGCATCGGCCATCGCCGAGATGAACTCCACGGTGCCGAGGTGGCTCTGCCCGGCAATCACCGCTTGTGCTGAAGCACCGCGTTGCAAGCGGCTTACATCGGCTTCGCTGACGTTGATGCGGATCAGCAAGGGGTCGGTCACTAAGAGCTTGAGCACCATCTGGCCGACGCGCACATAGTTGCCGACCTCCACCGGCTGCTCCTCCACAACAGCGGCCATCGGCGCACGGATTCTGCGGTGGGTGAGCTGGAACTCTGCGTCTGCAACACTCGCCTTACGCGCTTGCAGCAGCGCAAATTTGGCGGCGAGCTCGCCTTCGGTGACGTGGCCGGTCTCCCGCAGCTTGGCAGCGGCGCGGTTCTCGAGGTCTGCTTGTTGCAGCGCCGCCAAAGCCTGAGCCCGGTGGAGTTCCAAGTCGCGGCCATCCAAGCGTACGACTTCCTCTCCCGCTTTGACCCGCGCGCCCTTGCGGGCCAGCACGGCAACCACTTGACCCTCCGCTTGGGCGGCCAGATCAATGCTGCGGCTAGGCGCGGTATCGCCCGCAACCTCGACCGTGCGCTCGATGCGCTGCGCGTTAAACACCTGGGTTTCTAGTTGTACCGCAGCCGGCGCTGCGGCTTGCTGGCTGCTCTTGGCGGCTTGGCCGGGTGCTGCAGTGGCTTGCGCCTTTTGCGCCGTTGCAGTTTCGGCGTCTGAGCGCTCGCCCGGCTTCTTCAGTGTGCCGCTGGCCATCCACAGACAGATGACCAAAACCACTAGGCCCAAAACCGACCAAGTAGCGAACCGACGGGAAATATTGGGCATGCAAGTGGCGAACGTAGGAGAAATTAAGGGGTAGTGCGCACGAGGGTGACCGGCTTGCGCACTACTTACTAGCTAGCCTGCGATGCTAATCCTTAGCACTCGCGTGCGTGACCGGCAAACGCGGGATGGGGCTAAAGAAAAAGCGCACTAGCGACCACTCCGGCTTGGATGATCTGAGGCGGGTAAGGGTTTAAGCGGCGGAGCTAATGAGCCAATCGCGCGCGAGCTCGATCACCTTCTGCCGTGAGGCGATACGCGTCAGCGTGTGGTCCATCTCCGGCATGTACCAAAGCCGCGCGTGGCCGCGCAAAAACGGGAAGCAGTCGTAATGCTGCTCGGTGTAGAGGTACTCGCCCTGCACGTCGCCGGTGAACAAAAACGCCAAGTGCGTGCCGCGCGCCAGCAGGGCCTCGTAGGCGCGGTTTGCTTCTTCACGCGAGGGCCAAGGTTCCAGCGAGAGAGCCAAGCCGGGCGGCTGGCTCTCTGGCTGAGTGCCGCGCATGCGCTCGATGAGCTTGGAGATGCGCTTGAGCGAGCGGCCCAAATGGGTGATGCGGTTCGCCCACAACATGCGCTGGAAGCGCGGTGTCGGGTAGGCGTAGCCGTCGATCAAAAACAGGCCGGATACGCGGTCATCGTGTAGCGCAAATTGCAGGGAATCGTGCGCGCCGGAGCACAGTCCCAGCAGATTGAACTGTGGCCCAAAGCCGCGGCTGGTGAGCAGGTTGAGCGCCTCGGTAAGGTCATCCCGACTGCTGGCTTTTTTGCCCACCTCAGGGTCTGAATCGCCAAGACCGGCGATATCAAAGCGGAAGCTACAGTAGCCGCGCGCGGACAGCGCACGCGCTACATGCACGTGCAGGCGATTGGGGCCGACGCGGTGCTCAAGGCCGGTGTTAGGGATCACCAACATTGGGTGGCTTAGGTCGGCGTTCTCCGGCACCGTCAGCACGCCGAGGAGGCGGCCATTTTTGCCAAAGGTGAGCGCGGTTTCGGTCAAACGGCTCATGGCAGAGACTTGCTCAAAGCAGCGACCACGGTATCGATCGCGCCGGCGGGGATCCACGGGCTGCCGAGCCAGCGGTAGTGCTGCCAGCAGCTGGGCTCGGCCAGCGCTATGCGCTCGGTGTCTTGAGCCAGCGGGCTGGAGTGGTCCGCACTCTCGATGGCGATGTGGTGGGGGGCGTCGATAACGCCGGGCAGCGCGGTGATGGCATCCGCCAGTGGCTTATGCCAAGCATGGCCGCAGAGCTCGTTGGGCGCATGCGGCAGCAACTGGCTACTGCGGCTGCGGCCAGAGTTCTTGTAGGCATCCTGCTGGCGGCCGTGGCTGCGCATTTGCTGGACGAAATCCGCACCGCTGGGCGGGGCGTCCCAGCTAATCAGATGTTGGGCGCGCAGCTGTTTACTCTGCAATGCGGAATGGGCAATGAGCGCCCCTAGGCGTAAGCCCAGCAAGGCAAGGCGCGGCTTATCGGACAAATTCCGCAGCTCATTCGCGGCATCGGCGATGTCGCGCTGCCAGTGCTCCAAGCGTGCATCTAGGCTCGCGCCTTCGGAATCGCCCGTGCCGGAGTAGTCAAAGCGCAGCACGTCAAAACCGGCTTGAGCCAAACGCATCGCCAGTAGCCGCAGGCCGCGATAGCTGCGCATGTACTCCGGACCCCAAGCGGGACAGAGGACGATGGCCGTGTCCTTGCTGGATGGGCCGTGGGCAGAGTGCCTGAGCCCCAACAAAGGCAGTTCGCGGCTGCCGAAGTGAATCGCTTCCATTTAGCCCAGACACTGCCGCCCGCGCGCGGCTAAAGCGGGCGGCAAGGCGGGTACATGGATAGGGAAATACAGGCGGATCACTGGCGAGGGTGTTCTTGTTTCAAGTGAGTATAAGCGCGCCTCTACACGCTGCGCTGGTCAATTGTTCGCCCACGGTAAGCCGCTCGCAGCCGCCAATCGGCCCTAACTATCGCCCAGCAATTTTGACAACCAACTGCCCTTGGGTTTGGGCTTGCCCTCAGGCTCATTGGTGGCGCTTTGGCTGCTGGCGGTAGGTGCGGCTGTTCGCTCAGCCGTGCTCGTCACTGACGCTGGCTTGGGCGCGCTTGCGCTGACCGCATCAGCGGGCGCTTCTGGCAATTGAGCGGCGATCACCGCGAGCGGATCCATCATCAAAGTGCGTAGCGCTAACTGGCTATTGAAGGCCTTGCGGATTTGCCCGGCCGCTTGGGTGGCCAGCAGCGAATGGCCGCCGAGTTCGAGGAAGCGATCATCGAGGCCGATGCGCTCCAAGGGCAGGCCGAGCACCTTGGCCCAGACGGCCGCGATCGCGTGCTCATTGGCGGTCTGTGGCGGGCGGCGTTGTGCGGCAGCGCGGGCTTGGCCGAAGGGGTCGGGCAGGCCCGCGCGGTTGAGCTTGCCGTTGGGCAAGCGGGGTAGCTCCGCCAAAACCACGAACTCGGCGGGAATCATGTATCCGGGCAAAAAGCCGCGCAGGCTCTGCCGAAGTTCGTTGACGGTAGGCGCCGGACCGTCCGGCTTCTGCGCCACCCAAGTGACGATGCGGGCATCGCCGGTGGTTTTCTCGCGCACTTGCACGGTGGCTTCAGCGACCAAGGGGTGGCGGCTGAGCGCGTACTCAATCTCACCCAACTCGATGCGATAGCCACGCACCTTGACTTGAAAATCATTGCGACCGAGGTAGTCCAAGCCATCGGCCGTCAGCCGTACCAAATCGCCGGTACGGTAGAGACGGCCAAGGCTTGGGTGTTCAATAAAGCTTGCAGCCGTCAGCTCAGGGCGATTGTGATAGCCGTTGGCGAGGCCCGCGCCGCCGATGAACAACTGGCCCACCACGCCGGGCGGCATCGGTTGCAACTCGGCATCCAGCACATGGCATTGGGTATTGGCGAGTGGCTTGCCGATGAGGATTGGCGCTGCGGCGTCCTCGACGCGGAACAGGGTGGAATACACCGTGGTCTCGGTCGGCCCATAGCCGTTCCAAACCTCGGCGCAACGGCTGAGCAGGTTTTCGGCTAAGTCACGCGCTAGGGCCTCACCACCGGTCACCATGCGGAAGTTTGCGGCACCCTGCCAGCCCGCCTGCACCAACATCCGCCAAGACGCGGGCGTGGCTTGCAGGACATTGACCGACTGCGCGGCTAGGGCTTGGCTGAGTAGCTCGCCGTCGCGGGCGGTGTCGCGGTCGAACAGCACCAAGGTCGCACCAGCCACCAAGGGTGCCCAGAAATCGACGATGGCCATGTCAAAGCTGATGCTCGCCACCGCGGCCATGCGGTCGCTAGCCGAGAGGTGCAGCGTTTCGTTCCAGCTCGCCAGCACGTTGACGAAGCCACGGTGGTTCGCCACCACACCCTTGGGCTGGCCGGTAGAGCCAGAGGTGTAGATGACGTAGGCGGGGTCTTGCGGATTAATCGTCGGGCTCACAAAGCCCGTGCCATCTGCGGTGATGCTATCCACCCGCAGTACCGGGCAACCGGGCTGCATCAGGCGCTCGGTATCGGCATCCACTAACAGCAGCGTCGCGTCGCAGTCTTTGAGGTAGTAGCTCAGGCGCTCGGCCGGGACTTCAGGGTCCAGTGGCGCGAACACTGCACCCAGCTTGAGCACGGCGAGCAGACTGGCGACCAACTCCGCCGTGCGGTTCATGCAGACACCCACGAACTGGCCTTTGGCGACACCACGCTCAGCCAAGCCTTGGGCGATCGCATTTGCGCGTGCCTCTAGCGCGGCGTAGCTGGTGCTGAGCTCCGCCACTTGCACGGCAACTGCATCACCCTTGCTCGCAGCGATGGCGCTAATTTGCTCGGCAACTGTGCGTTCGGGGATGGCTGCGGCGGTGTTGTTGAAAGCCGCCGCAGCGGCGAGCAAGGACTCCGGCAGCCAAGGCAGGGCGATGAGACTGGCTTTGGGATTGGCGACGATGCCCTCCAGCAAAGTCTGGAACTCCGCCATGCGCTGGCGGATGTCGGCCTCGTTGTAGATGTCGGCGTTGTAGCTCGCCTCCAGCAAGAGGTCACGGCCGTTGTCCACCGCGTTGATGAACAGGTCGAAGTTCTCGCCGCGACGGGTCATGGTCTCGTAGGAGACCTCTAAGCCCTCGTGGCGGATGTCGTCATTGCGGACGTCGATATTGAACAGCACGTTGACCAGCGGCGGGCGGGTCTCATCGCGCACCAAGTCCAGCTTGGGCAGCAGGCTGCCGAAGGTCGTGCCTTGGTGGTCGAAGGCATCCAGCACGACTTTGCGGGCTTGGCCTAGAAAGCTGACGAAGCTCGCGTCTGGCTCTGGCTTTAAGCGCAGCGGCAGCAGGTTGACGCAGTGCCCCACCAACTTGAGTTGGTTGTGCAGCGCTTGGCCGGCGGCTGCCAGACCAATGATGAGATCACGGCTAGCGCTCAGCTTGTGCAGCAAGGTGGCAAAGCCCGCGAGTACGGTCGCCACCAAGCTGGCATTGTGCGCAGCACCGACGCGGCGCAAGCCGCTGACTAAGGACTCTGGCAGGCGCACGTCGATGCGGTTGGCCCCGTAGCCACGGGTTTTTGGCCGCGGCTTGGATGCGGGGAGGTCCAGCGGCGACGGCGCTTGCGCAAGCTGTTGCAGCCAATAAGCCTCGTGCGCCTTACCTTCGGCTGAGTGCAAAAAGGCTTGCTCGATCACCACGTAATCGCCGTAGCGTTGCGGTGGATAGAGCTCCAGACTCTCGCCGCGCACGGCAGCGGAATAGAGCGCTGCGAGCTCGGTGATGACCACCGCCGACGACCAGCCGTCGCAGACGATGTGGTGGGCCACGAAGAGCAAATGATGCAGCGCATCTGCCTGCTTGATGAGGCGGAAGCGCACCAGCGGCCCGCGCTCCA
>CAZHTI010000073.1:0-13675 GCA_964535755.1 uncultured Salinisphaerales bacterium
TTCGCTGGGCCTTTTTCGTGGTGCGGGTGCTAGGCACGTTGCTCGCTCTTTGAAGTCTCGCCACTGCCCAACGCACACATTTGGCAGCAGTTTTGCGTCACAAGCACTCAGCAGCTTTCGACCCTGCCTCGCCCAGAAGGGGTGCAGACGGCGGGGCAAACCTCATTTTCTGGTGATTACTATGAATTTCATTTCACGCATTGCTTTTCAGCGCAGTGGCCTGCGCCGCCTGTGCGCTTCGCTCGGCGTGCTGCTCGCCGCTCAGGCCGCGCCAACCTGGGCGGTGCCCACGCCCGCGAGTGGCATGTTGTCGCCCAGCGCGGTGAGCCTGAGCTTTACCGGCATGATCCCGGGTGCTAACCCGACGGCGACCTGCACCGCAGTGAGCTGCGACGACTTCGCACTCACACTTAATCTGCCCGCCGATTGGGCGACCACCCATCCCAATTCCACCATTAACGTCCGGCTGACGGCGGTGGAGGAGGGCGACGATTACGACCTGCGTGTCCTGCGTGGCACGGCCACGGTAGCCAATGGTGCCAATACCGGCGGCGAAAACGTCACCTTCGAAGCCGGTAGCGGCACCCAGACCTTGACGGTGCGGGTCTTCCCCTATGTTTCTATGGGCTCGCAATACACGGCGGTAGTCACCTTAGACCCAGGGGCGACCGGCGGTGGCTCGTCCTCGGGCGGCTCGTCCAGTAGCTCCGGTGGGTCGAGCAGCTCAGGCGGATCGGGTAGTTCCGGCGGCTCTGGCGGTACCGTGCAAGGCATCCCCGGCGCAGCCGGATCAGGCCGCTGCCACAGCAATGGCACGGCAACCGACCTCGCCTGTGATGACCTCGTCGTCATTGCGGTGGTGGACTCCAGCATCAACCCCTATCACTGGGATTACCTCTCCCACAAAATGCCGCAGCACAACGATGCGGACCCCAACAACAACCTGCCGCTCTACCAAGACCCATCGAGCTGGATCAAGGGCTTCCCGGCGAAAAACTCTTTCAAGAGCTTCACCCCGCTGCCACTCACACTCACGCCCGACAACGGCAGCACCGTGGCCGCCAACCTGCACACTGCCGATGCCGCGCAGTGGGGCAAGATTCGGATCAGCGAGGGCACGCTCAATAAAGACGTGGAGTACTACTGGTTCCCAGGCACCAAGATCGTTGGCCACGTCGTGTTTGCCGGCGCTCAGATTGGCGACCCAGCAACCACCGCCGCCACCGGCCGTGCAACTGGCCCGGTCGATACTTGGGCGGTGGATAGCCACGGCATCGGCACCTCCAGCGTTGCCACCGGCAACATTCATGGCTCCTGCCCCAACTGCGTTCTGGTGTATGTCCACGGCACGTCGGAGCAAGCCAACCAGTGGATCGCCAAGCAAAGCTGGATTGATCTGCAAAGCAATTCTTGGGGTTTGTCGGCCACCGGTGCGGCGCGTGACCGCGTCTATGCCGGCTCTGACACCCAACTACAACGGCGTGCCACCGAGCGCGGCCAGCCGCACTTCTTCAGCGCCGGTAACGGCTTAGAGAATGCCTTCATCGCCACCAACCCGACGCTGTTCTCCAGCCAAGAGGGGCCGGATTGGATCATCACCGTCGGGGCCATCGCACCCAATGGTTCTAGCTACTCCGGCCATGGCAAGCCGTCGGACATCGCCAGCATCGGCAGCGCCTATCCCTCTGCCACCGGCGGCAACGGCACGGTGACCGGATCAGGCGGCTTTGGCGGTACCTCCAACGCCACCCCGGTATTGGCAGGCATCTACGGCGAAGCGCTCTACCGCGTCCGCCGCGAGCTTGCCGGTGGCAGCCGCATGCAAAGTAATGGCGTGATCGCCCAAGGCCAGGCCGGCTGTGCGGCGGCTAACCCAAACTGCCCGATGAAGGACGGCAAGCTCACCGTGCATGAACTAACGGAAGCCTTCTTCCGCTCTGCACGCCATACGCCGCAAGGCACCAATGTCGGCGGTGTCGCGCAGTTGCCCGCCACCGAAAACGCCGAGGAGCTAGAGTTCTTGGGCGAGGGCCACGGCAGCTACTTTGGCAAGTTCAAGGGGACTGAGACCTACGAAGACGAGCTCAAGCGCATCACCGATTACGTCTTTGGCCGTGGCTTTACGACCATTACCCCTGAGCAGCGCGATTGGTACATCGCCGATTCCTTCTGCCGCCAACAGATATGGGGCACTTGGGATTTCGGCGAGGACAAGCTCGGCGTGATGCCCGCAACCGACCCTATCTGGCCGGTGCGTAGCTACTACACCACGACCTGCCCGTTGACGCTGCCGGTCGTGGTCGCCGCTGAGAAGTCCTATGCCAGCCAGTTCACCGAGCTCGACAGCAGCGGCGGTGACCGCGATGACGACGGCATTGCCGATGAGAGCGACAACTGCCCGGACAATGGCAATGGTGACCAGCTCGACGCCGACGCCGACGGTACCGGTGACGTCTGCGACCCGACGCCACTGCCGGTCAGCGCGCCGACTGCTTTCGAGTTTATTGAGCGCGTGAACGTGCGGCCGAATACCTTCATCACCTCCGAGTTGGTCACCCTGAGCGGCTTCACCGGCAGCCTGCCGATCAGCGTCAGCTCTGGCCTGCAATACAGCATCAACAATGGGCCGTTCACCGGGGAGGCGGGCACGGTGCCTGCTGGGGCCAAGCTCGCCGTGCGCCACGTTTCTGCCGCCGAAGACGGCGCCACCCGCGACAGCTTCATCACCATTGGCAGCGGCAATGCGGCACTCACTGTGCTGTTCCGTACCGTCAACAGCACGCTGGATCGCGTACCCGACGCCTTTAGTTTTGGCCGCCTCGACGGCCAAGCGCCCGGCGTGAAGGTGGAATCCCCCGTACGCACGCTGCTGAATTACGACGAAGCCGGGGTCTCGCCCGGGCCAGGGGTGGAATACCGCATCAACGGCGGCGCTTGGCGCAGTAGCAAGGCAGTGATGGTGCGCGGTGACAGCCTGCAAGTTCGCCACTTAAGCAATAGCAGCAAGCTGGGCTATACCAAGTCCTACATAGCGGTGGGCGGTGTGCGCGGCGAGTTCATCACCCGAACCCGTTAGCGGAGAGGCAAAAAGAAAGGCCGGCATCCTGTGATGGGATGCCGGCCTTTCTCGTAGGTGCCGCGCTAAAGCGGCGGGCTGATGGGGCGTGGGCTAGCGCATCCAGAGCTGCTTTTGCCGCCAAACGCGCTCGGTGCGCTCTAAGAACTCGCGGTAGTCGGCAATGATGCGCGGCTCTAGGCGTAGGTCGTTGTGGTAGCTCAGCGGGTACTCCAAAACCTGACTGCCGCGTAGCGCGGGGCTCTTGGCGTAGGTTGGCCCAGCATAGGCGGGGTCGCCGAGGCCGGAGCCGTCATAGACGCTCAGCCAATTCGCCGGTGGGTAGGTCTCATCGGCACCATTCGGGCCGTTGAGCGCGGCCAGCCACGGCGTGTTGGCGGCGATTTCGTCGCAAGAGTTCACTACACCTTCTGAGCCGGGCGGGCAGAGGCTGGTGCCGTGGTTAGCACCGGCAATCGCGACAAAGCCGAGCAGGTCTTTGCGCAACTCGGGGTGCAGCTTGAGCGTGCGGCGCGCGAGCGTGACGCCCAGAGAATGGCCGACGATGCTGAATTGCCTGACGCCGGTATAAGCCCGCACGGCAAGGATAAAGGCGTGCAGATCCGCGACGTTGACCTCATTGCTGGTGACGCGGGTGCGCCCGTCATAGCCCAGCTCGGCGTGCTCGGCGTCACGCTCCGGGTTGGCGGTGGTGATCATCGCGGTGTTGCCGCCTAAGCCGTTGTAGCTCAGTGCCCACAGCGCCTGGTCAGACCAGCCCGCAGCACGGAAGGCATCGCGCACCGGATACCAATCGGCGTGGTCGACGTTATTGCCGTGGACGAAGATCACCGGAATACGGTTTGGCTTGAGACCCTGTTGCACGCCGCCAAAGCCGCCGATCTGGAAGCCCCATTCGGAATCCTTGAGCACCGGGAAGTCCGGCGCAAACCGCACTTTGGCGGGGCCTTGCGGTGGGAATACCGGCACCAGGTACGCGGCTTGGGCACTGGCAGCGACGGTCAACGCCGCTGCTGCGGCAAATTTGAGCAATGGGTGGGTCATGGAATATCCGTTTCCAAAAAACGACGAGCGGTTAAATATGGCAGACGAATCAGCTTTTCGCACTATCGGCGAATGTACCCGAAACTTGAGGCTGTGCAGTGTCGGTGACGGAGCCTTAGATGGATGGCGAGTGGCTTTTGGCGCAGCTTGAGGCGCGAATCGGAGGCATAGCGGGCTCTATGGCGACGATGAGCAACGAAGAGATGCGGCAAAAGACGCCGCCAGCCGCTAAGGGTCTGTCCCCGACACTGCACATGATCGCTACCGCTGGTCTTCGGCGGCGAGTCTTTGCAGGGCGTCGATGAGTGCCAGCGCGGTGGCGACCACCCGCGCTTCGCTCTGCTGGTAGCCGCTCAAATACCACTGCAAGGCCATGTGGATGACGCTGCCGATCAGCCCGTGGGCGAGCAATTGCAAGTCGACCGGCAGCGCGCTCCGGCGCAGCATGGGCTCCGCCAAGCCCTGCAAAACCTGCGCAAAGGCGTCCATCGCCGCCCGGTAGCGCGCATCCACCACGCCGCTGACGCCGAGCACCTCCAGCAACAAAATGCGGGCGACTTCAGGCCGGTGCAGATACTGAAAGTAAGCGATCAGCCCCGCCTCAGCCCGCTGTGTCGCCGTGGTTGCCGGAGCCAATAGGGCCGCTTCGACGCGCTGTTGCAACGCGCCGATGAGCTGCTCGTAGCAGGCCAGCAGCAGGGCCTCGCCGTTGCTGAAGCTCTCGTAAAAATACCGCTCGGTGAGTTGCGCCTCGGCGCACACGGCTTTGACCGTCGCTGCCGCATAGCCCTGCTGGCCGATCACTTGGATGCCCGCTGCGAGCAGGCGCGCACGGCGTTCGGCGGTGCGTTCTGGCAACCCTAGCCCGCGATAGGCGCGCGGCTTGGCAGCGGCGGGTAATGCTGGTTTTTTGCCCACAGTTTCAGGTGCTTCGACGGCTTTCATGTTCGAGATGTTGACATGACGTATTGTCAGATGCAAAGTGACAACCGTCGTTGTCAACATCATCGCCCTGAGGAGGGCTGCTCATGAATGCTGCCGTACAGCCGGAAACCGTCCCGCACTACTCCACCCTCATTCTCGGCTCTGGTTTCGCCGGCCTGTGCATGGCGATCAAGCTCAAACAAGCGGGGGACGATGACTTCGTCGTGATCGAGCGCGCCCAAAGCGTGGGCGGAACTTGGCGCGACAACAGCTACCCAGGGGCTGCTTGCGACGTGCCTTCACACATGTATTCGCTCTCCTTCGCGCCGAACCCGAACTGGAGCCGAACCTATCCGACGCAGCCGGAGCTCTACCGCTACCTGCGGCAACTCGCTGAGGACCACGCGCTGCTGCCGCATCTGCGCTTTGGCCACAACCTGCTCGGTGCGGACTGGGATGCCGGCCTGCAACTCTGGCGGGTGACGACCAGCGGCGGTGTCTTCACCGCCAGCAAAGTGGTGGCGGGTACCGGCGGGCTTGCCGAGCCCAAACTGCCGGATATCAAAGGTGTTGCGGGCTTCAAAGGCCACAGCTTCCACTCCTCGCAGTGGGATCACGGCTACGACCTGCGCGGCAAGCGCGTCGCGGTGATTGGTACGGGCGCGTCCGCCATCCAGTTCGTGCCCAAAATCGCTGGAGAAGTCGCCCGGCTGGACGTCTACCAACGCACGCCCAATTGGATCATCCCGCGCGGCGACAAACCCTACGCCAAGGCCGTGCAGACGGCCTTCGCCAAGCTGCCGCTGCTGCGCCAATTGCACCGCAACGTCATCTATTGGGGGCACGAGGCACGCGTTGTGGGCCTAGTCCTCAACCCGACGCTGATGAAGGGCTTCCAGCTGATGGCCAAGCGCCACATCCACGCCCAAATCGCCGATAAAAAGCTGCGCGCCGCGGTGACGCCTGGCTACACCATCGGCTGCAAACGCATCCTCATCTCCAACGACTGGTACCCCGCCATCGCCCGCAGCAATGTCGATTTGATTCAGAACGGCATCCGCGAGGTGAAGGCCCATTCCATCGTCACGCAGGACGGGGCCGAGCGTGAGGTGGACTGCATTATTTTTGCCACCGGCTTTTATGCCACCGACAACCCCATCGCCGGCATCGTCCGGGGTGAAGGCGGGCAAAGCCTTGCGGACGCTTGGGTGGACGGCGAGGAGGCCTACTTGGGGACCTTGGTGAAGGGCTTCCCTAACTACTTCCATATCGTTGGCCCCAACACCGGCTTGGGCCACAACTCCATGGTGTTCATGATCGAGACGCAAGTGGCCTACATCCAGCGCCTGTTCGCCCACCTCAAGCAGAGCGGCAGTGCCGCCATCGCCGTCAAGCCGCAAGTGCAGGATGCTTATAACCAAGGGCTACAAGCACGCTTGAAGAAGTCCATCTGGGCCACCGGCTGCCAGAGCTGGTACCAGCACAAATCCGGAAAAATCACCGCGCTGTGGCCGGACTTCACCTTTAAGTTTTGGCTGCGCACGCGCGACTTCAAAGCCAGCGATTACCAACTGCAAGCGCCGGTATTGCAGCGCGTGGCTGCCTAATCGCAGTTCCTTACTCACCGTATTTATCCAACTTTCTCGACACTTTTTAGCCATGAAAAACTTCAAGAACAAAGTCGCTGCGATTACCGGTGCGGGCTCCGGCATGGGCCGCTCTCTCGCGGTATTGCTGGCGCAGCGCGGCTGCCACGTTGCCATCTCGGACATCAACGAGAAGGGTTTGGCGGAGACGCTGGGGCTGGTGCAAAAGCTCGGCGTGAAGGTCACTGCCCAGCGCTTGGACGTCGCCGACCGCGCTGCCGTTGAGGCTTGGGCAGAGCAGGTGGTCGCCGACCACGGCAAGGTCAATCTCGTGTTTAACAATGCCGGCGTGGCCTTGGGTGCGACGGTCGAAGGCGTTGCCTACAAGGACTTCGAGTGGTTGATGAACATCAACTTTTGGGGCGTGGTGTACGGCACCAAGGCCTTCCTGCCGCACCTCAAGGCAGCGGGGGAGGGGCACATCATCAACACCTCCAGCATCTTCGGCTTGGTGGGTATTCCCTCCCAAAGTGCTTACAACGCCAGCAAATTCGCGGTGCGTGGCTTTACCGAGAGCCTGCGCGAGGAGCTGGACATCATGGACTGCGGCGTCTCCGCCACCAGCGTCCACCCCGGTGGCATCAAAACCAATATCGCCCGCGCCGCCCGCACCGACGCCAGCATGAGCAAGCTCGGCATCGACCCCAAGTCGTCCACCGCACAGTTTGAAAAGCTGTTCATCACCAGCGCCGATAAAGCCGCCGAAATCATTGTGCGGGCGGTGGAGAAGAACCAGCGCCGCGTGATGGTCGGCCCCGATGCGCATGCGGTCGACCTCATGCAGCGGGTGCTCCCCTCGGCCTACCAAGTGCTGGTGACCAAAGCCTCGCAAGGCCGCTTCAAGTAGCAGTCAACGCGCCGGCACCCCTACGTCTGCGCGGCGCTAGGGGTTTTCGGGCATTCTGTGCGGATGCCTTTGTTGCCGAACACCACCGCCGCGCCCGTTGTTGAAGCTGCTCGCCCCCGCCGTGCGCATGTGCATCGCGCGGTCACGGTGTTGGGGCAGATTGCCCTCGGTAGCCGCCCTGCAGACCACTGGCTGGAAGCACTGTTCCGCGCCCACAAAGAGATGGGCCAGCGTGACCGCGCCAGCGTCAGCGCTCTCGTCTATGGCGTGGTGCGCGATGTGCTGCGCCTACAACTGCTTGCCGGTGCTGAGCCCGCCGCTTGGCTCGCCCGCCATTTGGCCGATTTGGGTCTGAGCAGCGAGCACATTTGCGCCTACGACTTGCCGGAGCCGGCGGCCGATGCCGCCGTGCCTGAGGCCATCGCCCACAAACTCCCTGAGGCTTATTGGCAGCGCCTGCTGCCGCAGTTGGGCGAGCAAGAAACCCGGCAACTGGCGGCTGCACTTGCGCAGGAGGCGACGGTGGATTTACGCGCCAACACGCTGAAGGCCAGCCTAGATGCCTGCATCGCCGCGCTGCACGCTGAGGGCCGTATTGCTACGGCCACGCCCTACTCGCCCATCGGCATCCGCCTCGCCAAACGCTTAAGCCACCACGCCGCCGTGTTTGCCGAAGGCCTCGCGGAGCCGCAGGACGAAGGCAGCCAGTTGCTGGCGCAGATGCTCGCCGCCAGCCCCGGCGAGTTGGTCATCGACTACTGCGCAGGTGCCGGCGGCAAGAGCTTGGCGCTCGCCGCTGCCATGCAGAATCAGGGGCAGATCATCGCCTGCGATGTGCTGCAAAGCCGCCTCGCCAAGCTGCCTGCGCGCGCAGCTAAAGCTGGGGCCGATTGCATCCGTACCCTGCTGCTCAGCGCTGAGGCGGTGGCGGAGTTTGAGGGCAGGGCAGATGCGGTGTTGGTCGATGCCCCGTGCAGCGGCAGCGGCACCTTGCGGCGCAGCCCTGAGCTAAGGCTCAAGCCCTTGGAGCTTGCGACCCTCACGCCGCTACAGGCACAAATCCTTGCGGATGCCGCGCGCTTAGTGCGCCCCGGTGGCCGCTTGGTGTACGCCACCTGTAGCTTGTTTGTGGAAGAAAACGAAGCCATCGTCGCGGGCTTTTTGGCGAACCACCCCCAGTTTGAACGTCACGCCGCTGCCATGCCGCTGCTGGCGGCAGACGCCAGCTTGCGGCTCTGGCCGCACCGCCACGGCACCGACGGTTTCTTTGCCGCTGGCCTGCGCCGCAAGTGCGCGGCCTAGCCCCCCCTTTTTGATGGTGTAGAACTCCATGACTGTCTTAGCCCCCGCCGCGCCGCTGCCTGCTGCGCCTGCCTCCGCAGCGCCACCGGCGGGCAAGAAACTGTCCTCGCTCTCGGCACTTTGGCCCTTCTTAAAGCCGTATCGCAGCCGCGTGCTGCTGGCCTTCGTGCTGCTCTGCTTAGCCTCGGCTGCGGTGCTTGCGGTGCCTTTGGCACTGCGGGATTTAGTCGACCACGGCTTCACGGCTGGGCGGCCCATCCACCGTGAATTTCTGGTGCTGTTCGGCGTCGCCCTGTTCGGTGCGGCGGCGGTTGCGGCCCGGTTTTACGTCGTCAGTTGGCTGGGCGAGCGGGTTACGGCTGACCTGCGCTCGGCGGTCTACAAAAATATGCTGCGGCAGTCGCCGGAATACTTTGAGGTGGTGCAAACCGGCGCCGTGCTCAGCCGCCTCACCGCCGACACCACGCTGGTGCAAACCGTGGTGGGCTCATCCATCTCGATGGGCCTGCGCAGTTTCTTCCAGTTCTTGGGCGGCATGATCATGCTGGCGGTGACCAGCCTGAAGCTGTTCGCAGTGACGGTGGCACTCTTGCTGCTGGTGGTGCTGCCGATCATCGCGCTGGGGCGTGGCGTCAAGCGGCTCTCTAAGGAGTCGCAGGACCGCGTGGCGGATACCTCCGCCGTCGCGGGCGAAGTGCTCAATGCCATCCCCACCGTGCAGGCTTTTGTCAAAGAAGCCGACGAAGCCGCGCGCTACGACGTCCAAGTCGAGCACAGCTTCACCACCGCGCTTCAGCGCGTGCGGCTGCGCGCCTACCTGAGCGGCGGCGTGATTGCCGGGGTGTTCGGCGCGATTGTGTTTGTGCTCTACCTCGGCGCGCAGTCGGTGATTGCCGGCACGATGTCTGCGGGTGACCTCGCCGCCTTCGTGCTCTACGCGGTGTTCACCGCCGGTGGCGTCGGCGTCATCGCCGAGGTTTGGGGCGAAATCATGCGCGCTGCCGGTGCCACTGAACGGCTCATGGAGTTGCTAGTCGCCACACCGAAAATCCGTGCGCCGCAGGAGGCCTTTGTGCTGCCGCAGTTGCCGCAAGCGCGCTTGCAGTTCGACAACATCGGCTTCACCTATCCCTCGCGCCCCAAAACTCCCGCCTTGCGCGGCGTGACGCTGGACATCAAAGAGGGCGAAACCGTCGCCTTCGTCGGCCCCAGTGGTGCGGGCAAGACCACCCTGTTCCAGCTGCTGCTGCGCTTCTACGACGTCGCCGAAGGCCGCATCCGCATGAACGGTGTCGACATCCGCCAAGTCGCCCCTGAAGACCTGCGTAGCCACATCGGCATCGTCCCGCAGGACGCGGTGATTTTCAGCGCCAATGCGATGGAGAACATTCGCTATGGCCGCGCCCACGCAACCGATGCCGAGGTGATCGCCGCCGCCAAGCTCGCACTGGCCGATGAATTCATCGCCCGCCTGCCCGAGGGCTACCAGACCTTTTTGGGCGAGCGCGGCGTGCGGCTCTCTGGCGGCCAGCGCCAGCGCATCGCCATTGCCCGTGCGATCTTGCGCAACCCGCCGCTGCTGCTGCTGGACGAAGCCACCAGCGCGCTGGACGCCGAGAGCGAGCAACTGGTGCAGCGCGGCCTAGAGGCGGCGATGCAAGGCCGCACCACCCTCATCATTGCCCACCGTTTGGCGACCGTGAAGCGCGCCGACCGCATCGTGGTCTTAGAACACGGGCAGGTGGTGGAGATAGGTACGCCTGCCGAGTTGATGCAGCAGGGTGGGCTCTATGCACGGCTCGCCAGCCTGCAAGTGATGGCCTAAGGCCCATTGTGATCGCACATAGGAAAACCCCCGTGCAGCCGCTACCCTTGCAGCCGCTATGAAACTCCAGTTCACCAAAATGCACGGCGCGGGCAATGACTTCGTGGTCATCAACGCGCTCGCGGCTCCGTTTAAGCCGACACCAGCGCTGCTGCACCGGCTCACCGACCGCCGCTTCGGCGTCGGCTGCGATCAAGTTTTGGTCGTCCAGCAGCCCAGCAGTGCGGAGGTGGACTTCGACTACCGCATCTTCAATGCCGATGGCTCGGAAGTCGGCCAGTGCGGCAATGGCACGCGGGCATTGGCGCGGTTTATTCGTGAGCAAAACATCAGCCAAGCCGATGTGCTCAGAGTCGGCACTGCGACGGCGCGCATGACGCTGCGCCACCAGCCGGACGGCCAAGTGCAGGTCGATATGGGCGCGCCCAAACTTGCCGCCGCCGAGGTGCCGCTGCGGCTGGCCGACGCGCTGCGCTACTCCATCACGATCGACGACTTCCGCCAGTTCAGCTTCGGCGCGGCCAGCATGGGCAACCCGCATGCGGTGATGCTGGTGGACGATGTCGATACCGCCCCCGTGCATGAATGGGGGCCCTTGCTGCAAGCCCAGCACGAGGTCTTCCCCGAGGGCGTCAACGTCGGTTTTTTGCAGATTGTTTCGGCCACAGAGGCCAAGCTGCGCGTGTTTGAGCGCGGCAGTGGCGAGACGCTCGCCTGCGGCAGTGGCGCATGTGCTGCGCACGTCATCGCCCATCGCTGGGGTTTATTGGCGGAGTCCGCAGAAATCGCCATGCGCGGCGGTAGGCTGACGCTGCAATGGGCCGGGGAGGGACAGCCCGTGCTGATGACCGGCCCCGCCGTCACCGTATTTACAGGAGAGCTGGAATGGCCAGCCTAGATTCCAAAGATTCCGCACCGGCTGCATCCAGCGAGGCAACGCTGGGTGATCGCATCGCCGAGGCCGAGGTCGTCGCCCACCTCAAGGCGCATCCCGACCTGTTGATGCGGCACCCAGACCTGCTGGAACACTTGGAGCTGATCCACCGCTCTGGCTCTGCAGTGAGCCTCATCGAGCGGCAAGTCGAGCAGCTACGCGGGCGCAACGCCAAGTTGGAGGATCGCCTCAGCCAATTGCTGCAAAACGCTGAGGACAACGAGCGCCGCGCTAGCAGCGTGCACAAGCTCGCCCGCACGCTCATCCGCGCGCCCTCGCTCGCCGCCACCATCGCCGGATTGCGCTTGGTGATGCGTGAGGACTTCGGCATTGACGACGCCTGCATTGGCGTCAATGCCAGCGTCTACAAGCGCCACGACATCGAGGGCTTTTTGCCGCTGGACGCCGACGGGCCCTTGTTCCGCTCGGTCGAGAACTTCCTCCGCACCCGGCTGTTGGAATGCGGGCCTATCAGCCCAGAGCGTGCACAGCTACTGTTCCCCAAAGTTGCCGGAATTACCTCGGCTGCCATCGTCCCGCTAGAGAAGGAAAAGCACCTCGGCTTCGTGGCCTTGGGCTCCAAGGACCCCGAGCGCTTCCAGCCGCGGCAGGGCAAGTTGTTTTTAGAAATGACGGCGGATTTGCTCAGCGCGGCCCTGCGCGCGCGCTTAGGCTAGCCAATGGCAGCGGACACTGCGGTGGCCGCCAACGTGGCGCTGCCTGCGGAGTGTTCGCTCAAGCTTGCGATCGCCGAGCACTTGCAGCGCCTGGCGGTGGAGCAGCGCGCACCCAAGACCAGCCAGCTCGCAGCCGCGCAGGACTTGCGCCGGTTCGCCGAGTTCGCCGCCAGCCGCGCGCTGCACGCGCCTGAACAGTGCGATGTCCACCAATTGCGGGCCTTCGTCGCCCATAGGCGCAAGCGCGGCATTGCGGCGGTCACGGTGCGGCGCGAGTTATCGTCGCTGCGCAGCTTCTTTAAAGGCCTCAACGCCAGAGGGCTGCTGGAGGTGAATCCGGCCCTGCAACTGACTGCCCCTAAAGCAGGGCGCAAGCTGCCGAACAGCTTCGAAAAAGACCCACTCAATCAGGCACTCAACCAACCGCCATCCGCAGAGCAGCACCCGCATGCGCTGCGCAACCACGCGATAGCTGAGCTGCTCTATGGTGCCGGCCTGCGGCTCGCGGAGCTGCATCAACTTTGCCTAGGCCATATCGGCAGTGAGGAGTTGCGCGTCACCGGCAAGGGCGGCAAAACCCGTGTGCTGCCGCTGGGCAGCAAGGCCAAAACCGCGCTGGATGCTTGGCTCATCGTGCGCCAGCAAGACCCAAACGCCGGAGCCAGCCCCGACGCCCCTGTTTTTGTTGGCCAGCGCGGCATGCCACTGTCGCGCAGCAGCATCGCCACCGGCCTGAAACAATGGGCGCTGCGGACCGGCCTGACTGGGCGGGTGCATCCGCACCGCTTTCGCCATGCTTTCGCCACGCATCTACTCGAAGAATCCGGCGATTTGCGCGCCGTTCAGGAGCTGCTTGGGCACGCTAATCTGGCCACCACCCAGATCTACACCCACCTCGATTTTGAGAAACTGCTTCAGGTTTACGACGCTGCTCATCCGCGCGCAAACAAGTTTTCAAAATAATGTTGCATTGCAGCATGGGATCGGTGATAAAATTGCCAACTGAGATCACGTTAACGTCTCATTTTTGCTTATTCACTGTACTTCCGGGAGTTTTCCATGTCCAAGTTGCTCAAAGTTGCCCTGCTCGTTGCCCCTATCGCTCTCGCCGCCTGCGGCAAGAAAGAAGACGTAGCTGCTGAAGCCGCTGCTGCCACCGAAGCCGCCGCTGCTGCCACCACCGAAGCCGCTGCTGCCACCACCGAAGCCGCTGCTGCGACCGCTGACGCCGCCGCCGCCGCTGCGACCGACGCCGCTGCTGCCACCGCTGCTGCCGCTGACGCTGCTGCTACCTCCGCTGCCGCCGCTGCCGGCGACGCCGCTGCCGCTGCTGGCGACGCCGCTGCTGCTGCTGGCGCTGCCGCCGCAGAAGCTGCTGCTCCTGCCGAAGCCGCTCCTGC
>CAZHTI010000074.1:0-9206 GCA_964535755.1 uncultured Salinisphaerales bacterium
GCTACACCCCAAAGCCGCCCGAGACGTTGATCTGCTGGCCGGTCACATAGCCATTGCTGGCGAGGAAGACCGCGGCTTGGCCGATCTCCTCGGGCTGGCCCCAGCGTTTGATGCAGAGCAGCTTCTGGGTTTCCTTCACCCAAGCCTCGTCGAACACCCCGCGTTGCAGCAGCTGCAAAAACATCCCCGCCTCAATCACGCCGACCAAAATCGAATTAGCACGGATGCCGTGGCGGCCTTCCTCTTTGGCTAGCCCACGCACCAGCGCTTCGTTCGCGGCTTTGGGCACCACGCTCAAGCCGTCCTTGGGCGGCCACCAGAGGTGCCCAGCCGAGCCTAAATGCACATAGCTGCCGCCCCCTTGGGCGCGCAGCTGCGGCAGGCTGGCTTGCACGGCGTTGAAGAAGCCTTGGGTTTCGACCATCAGCGAGCGCTGCCAAAGGGCGGCTGGGGTATCGGCGAGGCTGACCTGCTCGACCACCGGGCCTGCCGCCCAGACCACGGTGTCGATGCGCTGATGCTCGGCCACTGCGGCATCCACCATGGCCTGCACCTGCGCGGCATCGGTGACGTCACCCGCGTGCAAGCTGGCGCGCTGACCCAAGCCACGGATTGCCTCTGCGACTTGCTCCGCCACCGCCTGCTTGCTGCGATAGCCCAAGGCGATGTCCCAGCCTGCTGCGGCGAGGCTTTTGGCGACCACCTGACCAATGCCGCCGCTGCCGCCAAAAACCAAGGCCACCTTTTGAGTTTGTGTTGTTGTCGTCATGGGCACTTCTCCGCGCTGTAGTTAAGCGGCAGTGTGGGCAGTGCCCGCGGCGACCAGCGTCATCCTTTGGGGTGACTTCTGGCGCGCCCAGCCGCAGCAATCAAGAGCGCAGTAAATCGCCCATGGCAGGGGCTAAGGGCAGCAGCCGCGCCCAAAATAGCTGCGCGGAGAAGGCACCCAAAATATAGGCGGCGAAGGTCGGCGCGCGTGCTGGCACGTGAAGACCGCTGTACCGCCAGAGTGCCGCCAAGACCGCCCAGATCAGCACCACCAGCAGCTGCCCAGCTTCGATGCCGAGGTTGAAGCCGAGTAAGGCCAAGGGCAGCTGTGCTGCGTCGGTGCCGTATTCCTGCAAGGCACTGGCAAAGCCCAAGCCGTGCACAAGGCCGAAGCCAAAGGCCATCCACAGCGGCCGCGTCTGCCATGCGTTGCTGCGTGCCGGTTGCCGCCGTGGCAGCAGCTCCAGTGCAAGCCAGATCAAGCTCGCTGCAATGCCGACCTCCGCCCACGCTGAAGGCACCGGCAAGTAGCCGCTGGCGGTGAGCCCGAGGCTGACGCTGTGTGCGGCGGTGAAGCAGCTCAGCGCTGCCAGCCGCAGCCGCCAATGCGGGATGAGCCAGCACAGCCCGAGGATGAATAGCAGATGGTCCAAGCCGCCGAGTAGGTGCCGGGCACCGAGTGCGATGTAGCGCTGTAGGGCCGCGAGCCTGCCCGTGGCCCTAGCCACCGGCAGGCTAAGGCTGGGCGCGTCGGCAGTGAGCAAGGAGTGCAGCGGCGGGCCTGACAACGGCTGCCACTGCACGATGACCGGGATGCGCGCAGCAGCCAAGCCCTGCACGGCAATCGGCCGACCAGCCAGCCCTGAACTTGCGCACTGCAACTGCCAGCGCTGCACCAGTGCTTCGGCCTCCTCCAAGGCGATGCTGGGCGGGCTCAAAGCGCGGCAATCTCTAGGGAATTGTGGCGCGACGATTTTGGCGCGCACTTGGCTCACTGAACTGCGCCAGAGCACCGCGACACGGCCCTGTTCATCGAGCTGCCGCAGCTCCAACAGTGCGGGCGCGAGCGGGTGGGCATGGGCGGGCATTGCGACGATGCCGAGCACGGCCATCAGCAGTGCGAGCAGCGGCCCGAGGGCGCGACGCAGTGGCTGCTTCATGGCGGGCTGAACGGCGCGAAGGCCACCGGATGACGCTGCCGCAGCCTTGCCACCTCGGCTTTGACGGCTTCGGCGCGGCGCTCTTCCAGCAAGGCAATGGCGGCCTGCGATAGTGGCGGCTTGGTCGCCGCATCGGTGCGCGCCGATGCAGGCGGCAGACGCCGCAGCAGGTGCCAGCCATAGGGTGATTGCAGCGCACGCCACTGCTGTAGCGGCAGACCCGCCAAGCTGCGCACAAACTCTGCGCCGTAGCGGCGGGTGAGCTCAGCACTAGAGGCTTGCACCTGCTCATCGCCATACGGCCAAGCTGCAACACCAGACTTAGGCTCCTGATCTTGCTGCAAGGCCCGCAGCGCGGCCTCTACCTCCGCCGCACTGGCCGCAGGCAGCCAGCGCTGTTCGAAGCGGTAGCTATGGCGTGCGGCGTAGCGCTCGGGGTGCTTGGCAATGAAGGCGAGCACCTCCGCAGTGCTGAGCTCAAGCTCGGCACCCAAGTGCTGCTCCACGCGCTGAATCAAGCGCCGCCGCACCACTTCATCGTGCTCGGGCAGGCCGAGGGCGCGTGCTGCGCGCAGTTGCTCGGACTCCGGGCTCTGGTCTCGCGGGTGGGCGAATCGCCAGTCTTGTAGTAGCCGCTGGCGGGCGACGGGGTCCGTCTCCGCCCAGCCTAGGCGCAGGGCTTCTCGCAGCAGGACTTCCTCATCCGCACGTCGGCGCAAGCTGGCTTGCCATTCCTCCACGCTGGGCGTGCGCGCAGTTTCTTGCTGCCACATGCGCCACAGGCGGGTTTGCTCTTGGTGGCTAATGACGACCGCCTCTGGTGCTCGCGGCCAGAGCGTCACGGCCGCATGCAGCAAGCCGCCGAGCAACAAAAAGTGCAGCAGCGGCGCGCGGACTGTCGCTTTGGCAAAACTCACGCCGCAGGCCGGTACCAGATCGGCGAGGTCCAAGCCCGCTCTTGGATGGTCTTGGGGTAGTCGGCATTGCAGCAGTCCTCAAAACCTTCGGTGACGGTCTCGGGCCGTGCGCAATCCACGCCGCCTGCGTTGCATTGCAGGGTCGACCACCGGCAGCTGGGGTTCTCCAGCACGCGGGCGTAATAGAAAGCGGACTCCTTGGGGTTAAAGCTTGCGTCCTCCCACACCGTGCAGAGGCTGGCAAAGCCAGCGCCGTTGGTGCTGCAATCGCTCAAGTTCACCGTCGCACCATTGTTGGGGTCGCCGGCCACGGTCAAAACCCGCTCCTGCTTAGCACCATTGGCATCGACCCAGCCCTTGATGATTTGCAGCTGCTGGAGTGGCTGGCTGCGGTCGCCTGCCGCGCCGGGGTCACGCAGAGCGGAGACCGCAAAGCGCAGCTTGGCGCCCGCCGGTGCCGCGCCCAAATCGCCGCCCATCGGCACGCCCAGCGCATAGCCACGGCGGGCGAGGCCTTGCTGGCAGAGGTCAGTCGGCAGGTTAAAGCCACCGAAGAAGCGGACGATGGGCCGCGTACCGCTGGTGCCATAGGCCTCTTTGCGCTTGAGTGCCGCCCACAGTGATTCACGGGTGTTTTCCTCCGCCCACAGCACGGCGAGCCCACCCGGGCTGTACTCGATGGCCTCGGTCAAACCTTTAGGCAGTTCGGTGCGCGCGCCTGCACCATTGCCGCCGTGGCCAGGAAAGGGCGTCTCAGCGACATTACCCGGGGTGGCGATGTGGGTATCCGAGCTACCAATAAAGCCGTACTTGAAGGGGTTAGCGCCCAGTTGCTGCTCTTTGAGCAGGCCCTCCTTCAAGGCCTCGCGCAAGAAGTCCCGCTCGACCGGCGGCGCGGTGCCGACTCCGCCAAAGCGGTCGCCCACCAAGCTGTTGTAGGGCAGCAGCTCGAAGCCGCAAGCCTCGTCGGTCATACCCGCGCCCATGGTGTTCAGGCACTCAGACTGCCCCTTGTGCTGATAAATCTCCGCCATCGGCTCGTTGCGCTGGCGCGCTTCGGCGAACGCCCGGTCGTAGGGCGCGCCGCTGTCATCGGTGGTCTGGAAGTAGGTGCCACCGGCCAGATTGGAGTTGTGGGCGATGGTCAGGTAGTCGCAGCCGTCGGCGGTTTTGCACTGCTCGGCTAGCCCCTTCCAGAGAAACTGTGGGGCGGCAGCGTCGAAGAAGCTGATCGGCAGCATGGGCACTTTCTCGGTCTTGAACACGACGTTGCGGTGCAAGCTATTGGAGGCTGGGGAGCCCGTCCATTCATAGGCGACGAAGCTGGTGAAGCGGCAATCCGGGCTGCGGTCGTAGAAAGATTCAGCGGCGGCTTGGACGTCCTGCCAGGGCGTGCGCGCAGCGGCGAGGCAAGTCGCGCCACCCGGGCCGCAGTAGGCAAACCGGTTGACGGTCTTGCCGCCGTCCGCCGTCGGCGTGCCGACGCCCGATAACTGCGCGTTGAAGACAATGAAGGCGTTGTCCGGGTCGCGCCGATAGAACTGGCACTCGGGGCTGTTGTATTCGAGGTAAATCGGGTTGGTGCAAATCTCCGTCTCGCCAAAGAACTCGGCGTGGTCGGTGACGGCAGCAAAGTCCAGCGGACGGGCGAGCTGGGTGAAGCGCAGCGGCATGCCGTTGGCATCGTGCGGCTGGATGCCGACACGCTCGCCCAGTGCAAAGCGGTAGGCATCGTGCGGGCTCAAGCTGGTGCCTTGGGTGCTGGCATCCAAGGAATATTTGGTGTGGACGTGCAAATCGCCAAAATAGGGGTTGCGGTCGGCATTGAAGCCTCGGCAAAAGCCTGCTGGATTCGGCCCAGAGCCAGAGCTGGAGCCGCCCGAGCTCGATGAGCCGGAGCTGCCCGCGACCTTCTGCGGGCCACTGTCGCCACAGGCGGCCAAGCTTGTAGTCAGCAGCAACGCAGCGAGCCGTGGCCAGCCGCTTTTTTGTTTTGCCCAAAGGCCCATGGGTTTCTCCTCGCAAACCGCATTGTGCAATTGCGGCTGACTAGAGATTCACCCGATGGGATTAGGGCAAATCGCTTCGCGATGGTTAGGAGCAAGCGCCGCGCGCCAACGCGCCTATGCCATCAATGCTCAGCGTTGGCCGCCGCCATAAATGCTGGCCGCTCGCCGCCACCGTGCAGTACGAGGTTGCTGCCGGTGACGAAGTTGGCGTTCGCAGATGCCAAAAACACGCAGGCTGCGCCAATGTCCGCAGGCAGCGCCAATCGGCCCATCGGGATGGTATCGGCCACTGCGGCGACACCCGCCGCATCACCAAAGTGTAGGTGCGATTGCTCGGTGAGCACCGGCCCTGGGCTCACGGCATTGACGCGCACCTTGGGGGCCCACTCGACTGCCAGCGACTGCACCAAACTGAGCACGGCGGCCTTGGCCGCGCCATAAGCCGCCGTGCCGGGCGATGGCCTGAGTGCTGACACGCTGCCGATGAAAATGATGCTGCCGCCCTCCGCCTGCGCGGCCATCAAGGCCTGAGCCTGCTGAGCCAAGTGCAGTGGCGCGAGCAGGTTGAGGGCGATGATTTTCTCGTGGAAACGCGGCGAGGCCTTAGCCGCGAGCGCGAACGGCGAGCCGCCGGCGTTGTTGATGAGCACATCCAAGCGGCCATACTGACGGCGGATCACCGCAAACAGGCCTTCGACCGCAGCGGCCTCGCGGACGTCGCAGGGGATGAAACTGGCCGTGCGGCCAGCGACGCTGGGGAGATCTGCCGGAGTCTCGCGCCCGCAGCAGATGACCGTCGCACCGGCGCTTAAAAAAGCCTCGCTGATCCCACGGCCTATGCCTTTAGCACCGCCGGTGACGAGTACCACCTGAGTCATCACGCACTCCTGATTGCTTGGTGCTAGAGATTAAGCGCTTAGGCTGGGTGGTCCGTCGTCCATTGGGATGGTGGCGCGGCAGCGTGCGGGCGGTAGTGGACGAGGGCGGCAATCAGCAAGGCCGGCAGCGCCATCTCCATGCCTTCTTCAAAGGTGCCGATGGCACGCGCAATTTCCTCCGGCACACGGTAACCCAGCTTGCGATCCAGCCAACTGACGGAGCGATCGAGCAGCTTAGTGATGGGCAAAAGCGCAATCGGCAGCAGCAGCAACTGCCCACAAGCCGCTAGCCAGCCCTGCTCGACGAACAAGTACCGATAAAACACCCGCAATAGATACAGCAAGGCCCCCACGGTGCCGAGCACCAAGGCACCACCAATCAGCTTGTGGTGCAGCGGCACCAAGGGCGAGAGATAGAAGCGGCTCTTGGAGATGCTCATCACGGTGTAGGCCTTGTGCAGGTCGGCCTCGCGCGCGGCGAAGGCGAGGCCGACGAAGACCATCAGCGTGACCGTGGCTTTGCTGCCGGGCCGCCGCCAGAGTGCGAGTGCTGCCAGTGCAAGCCAGAGCACCACGCTCATGCGCTCAAATGGCCCCTGCTCGGACATCAGCTGCTCCACCACTCCCGCCGGCATCTGCACCGCGAGATCCGCCAAAAACGCGAGGTAGAGCAGCATGAGCGCCAGCGCCGCCTTGGTGGGGTTCGTCCAGTGTTCCATGTGCAAAATGCGTCCTAGGGGTGCATAGCGGCGTTTGGGCCTTACCGCAGCGCGGCCCTTGTGTGGTCGGTCATTATCCGTCAGCGCGCCATGCAACTGAAACACAGCGCAGGGCCAATCATCCAAAAGGATGAATCTGCGGCAGCCTAGGCCTCGCAATACTGCGCGCCACTTCGCCCTGTGTTTTCGGCCCCATGACCTCATCCCCAATGCCATCTGGCCCCGTGCCGTTTGGCCGCCACGTCACGCTCGACAACGGCCACAAAATCCACGTCTTGGAGGCCGGCAGCGGCCCCGCCGTGGTCTGGCTGCATGGTTCCGGCAATGGCGCGTGCGCATACTCCAACTTCAAGGGCAATTACCCAGAGATCGCCGCCGCTGGGTACCACTGCGTGCTGCCGGACCTCATCGGCTTTGGCTATTCCGACAAGCCCAGCGACGTCGAATACCACCTCGATTTCTTCGTCGACTGCCTGCATCAGACCTTGCAGGCCATGGGCATTGCCCGCGCGACGCTCGTCGGCAACTCCTTGGGCGGGGCGATTGCCTTGGGCTATGCCTTGGCCCACCCCGCGCAGGTCGAGCGCTTGGTGCTGATGGCCCCAGGCGGCCTGAATGAGCTACCGGAATACCTCGCCATGCCCGGCATGCAGGCGATGTTTGCGCTGTATGGCGCGGGCAAGCCCATCACTGAGGAAGCACTGCGGCAATTCTTTATTGATGCCTTCGTCGTCAACCCGAGGGCAGTGACGGACGACTTGGTGCGCGAGCGCACAGCGCTGATGCAACTGCAAAACCCGCAGGTGATGAAGACGCTGAAAGTCCCCAACCTGACCGAGCGCTTGAGCGAGATCACCTGCCCGGCCCTGACACTCTGGGGGATGAATGAAAAAATGATGCCCGACAGCGGCATCTTGAAGCTGGCCAAAGGGCTAGCCCATGGCCGCATGCTGCTCATCCCCCAATGCGGGCACTGGGTGATGATCGAGCACCGCGAGCTGTTCAACCGCAGCGTGCTGGACTTTTTGAGGAACGGCTAATGGCGCTCGCCACCGATCAGATCGCCATTTTCGGCGATGAGTTATTCGCCGCACTGCGCAGCCGCAGTGTCATCGCCCCGCTGACCAGCCGCGTCGCGGGCATTGCGATTGAAGACGCCTACGCCATCAGCCGCCATTTTCTGCACCGCCGCCTGAGCGAGGGTGAGAAGGTCGTCGGTAAAAAAATTGGCGTCACCAGCAAAGCAGTGCAGGACATGCTGGGCGTGCACCAGCCGGACTTCGGCTTCCTGACCAACGTCATGCAGGTAGCGGATGGCGCAACGGTGTCGCTAGCCGAGCACAAGCTGATTCAGCCGCGCGCCGAGGGCGAGATTGCCTTCGTGCTGAAGCGCGATCTGATCGGCCCCGGCGTTACCGAGGCGCAGGTGTTGGACGCCACCGACTACATCTGCCCCTGCTTTGAAATTGTCGATAGCCGCATCCGCGATTGGAAGATCAAGATCGAGGACACAGTCGCGGATAACGCCAGCTGTGGGGTGTTTGTGCTGGGCCAACAGCGCACCCTGCCGCGCGCGTTGGATCTCGCCAGCCTGCGCATGGACATCCAGAAGAACGGCGCGCAGGTCGCCACCGGCTACGGCAGCGCGGTGCAAGGACACCCGGCGACCGCCGTCGCTTGGCTCGCCAACACCTTGGGCCAGTACGGCATTCCGTTCTTGGCGGGCGAGGTGATTCTCTCCGGCTCGCTCGCCCCGCTGCTGCCCGCTGTCGCGGGTGATCACTTCGAGATGCAGATCGAAGGCCTGGGTGCTGCGAGCGTGCGCTTCTCCACCTGACCCTCGGCAGCTCTTAACCCAACGCCTTACGCCGCTCGCCTCACGCACAGACCTCATGACCAAAATTAAATGCGCCATCATCGGCCCCGGCAATATCGGCACCGACCTGCTCTACAAGCTGCGCCGCTCAGAGATTTTGGAGCCGGTCTGGATGGTCGGTGTAGACCCTACGAGCGAGGGCTTGGCCCGCGCCCGCGAGTTAGGCCTCAAAACCACCGATCAAGGTGTCGATGGCCTGCTGCCGCAGGTCGCCGCCGATGACATCCGCATCGCTTTTGACGCCACCAGCGCCTATGTGCACGCCGAGAACTCGCGCAAGCTCAATGCTCTGGGCGTGCTGATGATCGACCTCACCCCTGCCGCCATCGGCCCGATGTGCGTGCCGCCGGTGAACCAGCGCGAGCACATCGGCAAGGGCATCTTGAACGTCAATATGGTCACCTGCGGCGGCCAAGCGACGATCCCGATGGTGTACGCGGTGAGCCGCGTGCAGAAGGTGCGCTACGCCGAGATTGTCGCCACTGTTGCCAGCAAATCGGTCGGCCCCGGCACCCGCAAAAACATTGATGAGTTCACCCGCACGACGTCTGCGGCAGTCGCCAAAATCGGCGGCGCGGATGAGGGCAAGGCAATCATCGTCATCAACCCTGCTGAGCCGCCCTTGATCATGCGAGACACCATCCACTGCCTCACCGTGGAGCCGCCGCGCCAGCAGGAAATCACCGAATCGGTACGCGCGATGGTGGCCGAGGTACAGCGCTATGTGCCCGGCTACAAGCTGGTCAATGGGCCGGTGTTCGACGGCGACCGCGTCACCAGCTTTATGCAGGTGGAAGGCTTGGGCGACTACCTGCCGAAGTACGCCGGCAACCTCGACATCATGACCGCCTCCGCAGTGCGGACGGCGGAGGTGTTTGC
>CAZHTI010000074.1:9306-13634 GCA_964535755.1 uncultured Salinisphaerales bacterium
CTCCAAGGCCGCAACGTCACCGTCCACGATATGTCCCTGCGCGACGGCATGCACCCGAAGCGCCATCAGATCAGCATCGAGCAGATGCAAAAGATTGCCGTCGGCATGGACGAAGCTGGCGTGCCGCTGATTGAAGTCACCCATGGCGATGGCTTGGGCGGGGCCTCGGTCAACTACGGTTTTGCCGCCGCCACCGACGAGCAATACCTGCGCGCGGTCATCCCGCTGATGAAGCAGGCCAAGGTCTCGGCTTTATTGCTGCCCGGCATCGGCACGGTCGATCATTTGCGCATGGCAGCCGATTGCGGCGTCACGACGATCCGTGTCGCTACCCATTGCACCGAGGCGGACGTCAGCGAGCAGCACATCGCGCTCGGGGCGAAGATGGGGCTGGATACCGTCGGCTTTTTGATGATGGCGCACATGATCGAGCCCAAGCAGTTATTGGAGCAGGCGCGCTTGATGGAGAGCTACGGGGCGAACTGCCTCTACGTCACCGACTCTGCCGGCTACATGCTGCCGGATGACGTTGCCGCGCGCATCGGCGAACTGCGCCAGCACTTGAAGCCCGAGACCGAGCTGGGCTTCCACGGCCACCACAATCTGTCGATGGGTATCGCCAACTCGCTCGCAGCGGTAGAGGCGGGGGCTCAGCGCATCGACTGCGCCGCCGGAGGCATGGGTGCGGGTGCCGGCAACACGCCGCTGGAGGTCTTCGTCGCCGTCTGCAACCGCATGGGCATCAACACCGGGGTCGATGTCTTCAAGATTTCCGACGTCGCCGAGGACTTGGTGACGCCGATCATGGACTTCCCGGTGCGCATTGACCGCAACTCGCTGACCTTGGGCTACGCCGGTGTCTATTCCAGCTTCCTGTTGTTTGCCCGCCGCGCCGAGGCCAAGTACGGCATCCCTGCGCGAGAGATTTTGCTGGAGCTGGGCCGGCAAAAGATGGTCGGCGGCCAAGAGGACATGATTGAGGACACTGCAATGACCATGGCCCGCGCGCGCGGCCTGCTGCCCGCCTAATCGCGCGCGCCCATGGTTAGCCGCAAGGACTGGTGGCCGGTTATTTGGGCCTATGTGTTGGCGGTGGCTGCCGCGGTGGCACTGCTCATCTACTGCCCTTGGCCTCAGCCTTGGAATGCGCTGGCGGCGGATGTGCTGGCCACCGCCGTGGTGTTCGGCTTCAGCCTCGGCTATCGCAACTCCAGCATGTATGACCCCTATTGGAGCGTCATCCCACCACTGTTGGGTATCTGGTGGCTGATCGAAACCCCCGCAGCCGCCGCCGACCCGCGTACCTGGCTGGCCTTGGGGCTCACCACGCTCTGGGGTGTGCGCCTGACGTGGAACTGGGGCAGCCATTGGGGCGGCTTGGGCCATGAGGACTGGCGCTACCCCTTGGTGCGCGCACGCGCGGGCCGCTTCGGCACGCTTGCGGACTTCCTCGGTATTCACCTCTTCCCCACGCTGCAAGTCTTCGCCGGATGCCTGCCGCTGTGGCTAGTGATTGCCGCACAACCGGCCAGCCCCTTGGGTTGGTTGGATGCGGCAGCCGTCATCGTCACCTTTGGTGCAATCGCCATTGAGACGATTGCCGACTTGCAGCTCCATCGCTTCCTTGCCCGTCGCAGCGACCCGCAGGCCATCATTAACGAAGGGCTGTGGGCTTGGTCGCGCCACCCGAATTACTTTGGCGAGCTGAGCTTCTGGATCGGCCTAGCGCTATTCGGCCTCGCTGCGGCACCTCAGCACTGGCTGCTGGCGACTGCCGGGGCAGCGGCCATAACCGCGATGTTTGTCTGGGTCAGCGTGCCGCTGCTAGATACCCGCAGCATGACCCGCCGCCCTGCCTACGCGGCCCATGCGCGACGGGTGTCGGCCTTGCTGCCCCTGCCGCCGCGTTAGGGGCGGGGCGAAATTCGGCTAGGTGTTTCGGCCAATCTGGTAGCGGCGAGGCATGGCTTTTGGCCAATCTGGTAGGGGCGAGGCATGCCTCGCCCCTACATGCCAGCCCAAAAAAATCAATGCCCGCCGTTCTGAGCAGGCTTGGCACTCACCTGTGCCATGAGCTTGTCGGTGTAGGCGATGCCGATGGCCGAGACAATAAACGCCATGTGGATGATGGTCTGCCACATCACACCGTTAGCGGTGATGTTGGTGCACTTCACACCGGCAGCGACCGCAGAGCACAGCGGCAGGGCATCAATCGTGCCCGCCTCGATGAAGGTCTTGAGCAGGTGAATGCTGGAGATACCGATGATCGCCATCGCCAGTTTGACCTTGAGCACCGAGGCATTGACGTGGCTCAGCCACTCGGGCTGGTCAGGGTGGGCTTGCAGGCGCATGCGCGAGACAAAGGTCTCGTAGCCGCCGACGATGACCATCACCAAGAGGTTGGAGATCATCACCACGTCGATGAGGGCCAGCACGATCAACATCACCTGCTGCTCGTTGAGCTCAAACGCGCCGTGGACGAGATGCCAAAGCTCTTTGCAGAAGATCACCACATACGCGGCCTGAGCGAAGATCAAACCTAAATACAAAGGCAACTGGAGCCAGCGCGAGGAGAAAATCAGCTTTGCCAAGAAATTTGGGGCAATCGACTGGATTTCAGGCTTCATGAGTGAACGACGCATTAGTTGGTGAGGGAGGCAGCAGCCCGACGGCGGCGGCAAGGATACAAGCCTGCACCGAGCCACGCCGAGGCTATCTGCTGGCTTCAGGCTTTGGGGGTGACTGATCGTTTTTCAAGCCTCGCGCCCCTCCTGAATCCATGGCCACCGATTGAATCCCAAAAAGCGGCACGCATAGGCCACCGAATCGATCGACGAGTTTTCACCTGTTTGGGTGATGAACTCTGGCGGTGCGAGCGGCCAACATCTATCTCCCGCACTGTGCGGCCCCAATACCCCTAAGTTCTGAGGAGAACCCCGTGGCTGTGATGAATCTCAAGATGCTGCTGGAATCACAAACGCTGGAGCGCGCGCCGTTCCCGATTCCCGTCGGCTGGTATCACGTCGATTTTTCCGAGAACCTCAAGCCCGGCGAACTGCGCAACATCACCCTGTTCGACCAAGAGTGGGTGCTGTTCCGGGGCGAGGGCGGCACGCCCGGCATGAGCGACCCCTATTGCCCGCACTTGGGCGCGCATATGGGCCACGGCGGCAAGGTCTGCGGCGAGCATCTGCGCTGCCCCTTCCACCATTGGGAGTACGACGCCGGCGGTAACTGCAAATCCATCCCCTACGCCAAGATCATGCCGCCCATCACCAAGAAGGGGCCAATCCTACGCACGCTGCCGATGGTCGAGAAATACGGGATGCTCTGGGCTTGGTTCCACCCCGCCTGCGAGCCACCGACTTGGGAGCTGCCAAACATCCCAGAGATGGAAGACCCCACCGGCTACGCCGGCAGCCGCCGTGGCACTTGGACGGCGCACACCTGTATTCAAGAGATTGCTGAGAACGGTGTCGATACCGCACACCTGAAGTTCCTGCACGGCTCGCCGATCATCCCGCCCGTGGACGCGACCTTCGACGGCCACCGCATGAAGCTCGACATCGGCAAGGGCTATATCGTCGGCGACATTTACGGGCCCGGCCTCAACGTCATGCGCTTCAATCAGGGCGGCATTACGGCAACAATGATCTCCTACTCTGTGCCGGTCACCCGCGATAAAACCCAGATGAACATGAGCTTCCGCCATGTCGACTATCCGGAAGGCAGTGTCGAGCTGGCGACTTCCAAGAAGGTCATCGACCACATGATTGGTGCGGCGGAGGGCGAAGAAAGCGCAGGCTTTGAGAGCGTCGACTTCATCGTCTGGAACAACAAAAAGTACCGCCCCAACCCCCTGCTCTGCGATGGCGACGGCCCGGTGCTGCAATTCCGTAAGTGGTTTGGCCAGTTCTACCCAGAAGCACCCAAACCCGAAGCCGCATGAGTGCTCCTGTGCAACTCGTCATCACCCATCGCGACGGCAGAGTCGAGCCCGTGTCTGCCTCGGCAGGCAGCAGCCTGATGGAGGCGCTGCGCGACGCCAATACCGGCGTCGAAGGCACTTGTGGTGGTGCGATGAGCTGCGGCACCTGCCATGTCTATATCGATAGCGCATGGCAGGCGCGCTGCGGGGCAACGACGGAAGACGAGACCGCGATGCTGGAGGCGATTGGCGATTTCGTCAGTATCCAGCCGGGCTCACGGCTCTCTTGTCAGATTGAGCTCACCGCAAAACTGGATGGCTTGAGCTTATCGGTAGCGCCTGCGGTGTGATTCAGAGCCACAAAAAAAAGCCCGCAGATTGCGGGCTCTTTTTTGCGTGT
>CAZHTI010000075.1:0-10292 GCA_964535755.1 uncultured Salinisphaerales bacterium
AGCTCGTTGATGGCGGCGGCACGCCGACCGTTCTGTTGCAGGCTGCGGAAGCTGGGCATCGCCAAAGAAATGATGATGGACAGCACGCCCAAGGCGGTGACGAGTTCGATCAGGGTGAACCCGACGGATTTCTGTTGTGTCAGTTTGCTGTGCAAGGTCGTCTGCCAAAAATTGTCACATTCGTCAATTTACTGACGAATGCGGACACCAGCCAGCGCATACGCCATGGGTCGGCAATGGATGCACCTGCTGGGACTAAAGGCGCGATCATGCGGACTCTGAGCGACGGTTGCAAAACTTGTTCCAACCTCGCCTTAGGCGGGTAAAGGCACTCCCATAGCGCAGCACCCTGCCCGCCGGTCGCAACCCTCAGGTGCCGCAAAACCGAGCCTCCGCACGACGGCGATGAGCCAAAAAATAGGCGCGCGCGCTGCGGATTTAGGCCGCATTCTGAGCGGCGGCCAGCTTGGCTTGTAAGCGCCGCACGCGGCGCTCATAAAAGCCGGCCAAGCCGCGCAGCACCGGGCCAGGTGCGGCGATGGTGGCGAGATGCATGGCCAGGCCATAAAACGGCGCGCGGCGGGTTTGCTTGTAGCGAATGGCGTCGACGATCCAAGCCGCCGCCGCCGCCACCGGCATCTGCGGCAAGTATTTGTAAATGGCGGTGGGCTCAGTCATCGCCGTCTTCACCAATGGGTAATTAATACTGGTGGCGATCACACCGGAGTGCTCTAGCTCCATGCGCAGCGACCGAGTAAAGGCATCGACGGCGGATTTAGAGGCGAGGTAGGCGGCAAAGCGCGGGGTGGTCATCAGCACGGCGATGCTGGAGACGTTGATGATCTGGCCGCGCTTTTGCGCCAGCATCTTTGGCAAGAGGCCGAGGGTCAGCCGCACTACGGCCAGATAATTGAGCTGCATGGTGCGCTCAAAATCATGAATCCGACCAATGCTCTCGCGGATGGGGCGGCGAATACTGCGGCCAGCATTGTTGACCAGCACGTCGATGCGCGGCTCTTCAGCGTCCAAGCGGGCGATGAGGGCATCCGTGCTCGCCGGGTCGGATAAATCCGCCGCATAGCAACGGGCGATGCCGCCGCGTTGTTGGATCAGCGCTTGCACCCGGGCAAGCTCCTCAGCGCGCCGAGCGACGAGCACCACCTCCGCGCCGAGCTCCGCAAGCTGTAGCGCTGCCTCCTCGCCGATGCCGCTGCTGGCACCGGTTACGACCACTACCTGCCGGTGGATATTCGGGTCTTGGGCCTGAGTCATCGCTGCTGTCCTTGAGTGTTGGGGTTTCCCCATCGCCGGCGGAGCCTAGCAACATGAACAGAACTGAACGGTCGATTAGGTTAATCCTTACTCTAAGGAAGATTGACCTAATCCCTTGCCTGAGCCCGCCCTACACGGGGTTCACCAAGTCTTAGCGAGGGCGGCGAGCGCATCGACATTGGGGATGAGAAAGCTGCTGTGGCTGAGCTGCACCCTTTGCAGGCAGTAGGCCTCGGCGTCGGTAGGGCGCAGCGCTTGCGGCTGAAGCACGGCGGCGGTGAGATTAATCAGCCGTGGGTTGGACGATGCCAAGAGGCAGAACGCTGGCCGGTGGCTGTCGGCCCGCAGCACCACCAAGCGGCTGCGGCGGTGGCGGCCTTGCAGCTCGAAGCTGCTGTTGGCAGCACCCGAGAGCAGCTCAAAGCGCAGCACCGCGATGCGCTCACCCGCGAGCCGCACGCTGCCGAGCAGCCAGTCCGGAGCCGCTTCGGGCAGCGTCAGCGCGTCGAAGTTCAAGGTTGCGGCGACCAGCGCCTGCGGCAGCAGTAGCGAATCCCCTTGGCAGGGGATGACGGCCGCAAAAAGGCTGTTGCGATCGCTCTCAGTACTCGGCGTCATGGTGCGGCCACCGGCTGTTGGGCGCTGCGGGCGGCGAGCACGGCGCGCAACTCTTGCAGGAGCGCATCCTCCTGCCAAGGCTTAATGAGGTAGCGATCGACCCCGATCAGGCTGGCGCGGGCGCGGTGTTTATCACCAGAACGGGAAGTGCTCATGAGGATGCCGGTGTGCTCCAAGCGCGGCTGGTTGCGGACGTAGCGGGCGACTTCGAAGCCGTCGGCACGCGGCATTTCGATGTCCAGCAGCAGCGCGTTGGGGGTTTCGGTCTGCAATAGGGTGATGGCATCTACGCCGTCCTTGGCAGTGCCGACACGAAAGCCGTGGCGCAGCAACAGGCGCTCAGCGACGCGGCGAATGGTCACGGAATCGTCGATCACCAAGATGTAGGGGGCGCTGGCACTCAGGCGTTCGAGTTCGGCCTCGGCATTGGCCGCTGCGGCTTCTGCGGCCTTGGCGGCGAGCTGCTGCGGCGTGGCTTGGCTGGGCACATCCAGCAGCGTGTTGGGGTCGAGCAGCAGCACCACCTCGCCGGTCGGCAAGATCGTCGCGCCGGCAATGCCGCGGATCGACGCCACCAGCTGGCCGACGGTTCTGGAGACTAGCTCCTGATTGCCGAGCACTTGATCAACGATCAAAGCGCTGCGCCGCTCACGGCCATCCACGGTGGTGGATTGCTTCACCAGCACCGCCGCGAGGCTGCGCCCGTGTTGGGTGCTGCGCGGCAGTTGCAGCAGGTCAGACAAATACCGCACTTGATAGTCGCGGCCCGCGTGGTGGTAGGTGGCCTGCGTATCTGCGGCCTCGGCAGCGGCGAGCGGCAGGCGGGCGACCCCCTCGATGGCGGCAATCGGCAATGCGTAGTGCTCTTGGCCGGCGCGCAGCATCAGCGCCTGCGACAAGGCCAAACTCAGCGGCAAGCGGATGCTGAACACCGCGCCCTGCCCGGCGCTGGAGCGCAATTCCAGACTGCCACCGAGCTGTTTGATCTCCGCTGCGACCACGTCCATGCCGACGCCCCGGCCGGCATTGAGGCTGAGCTGCGGCGCGGTGGAGAACCCGTGCTGGAAGATGAAGCGGGCGAGCTCGTCATCAGGCAGCGCGGCGTCCTCGGCGAGCAAGCCGCGCGCAAGCGCTGCACTGCGGATCGCAGGGAAGTCCAAGCCACGCCCATCGTCGGCGACCTCCAGCAGCAACTGCGCGCCATCGCGACGGGCGACGATGCGCACCTGCCCGACCTCCGGCTTGGCCGCAGCGCGGCGCTGCTCGGCGGACTCGATGCCGTGGGTGACGGCGTTGCGCAACAGGTGCTCGAGCGCAGGGGTGATGCGCTCCAGCACATTGCGGTCGAGCTCCGCCGTGCCGCCCTCCACATGCAGGCGGATTTGCTTGCCCTCTTGCTCGGCGGTTTGCAGCAACAGCCGCTCCAAGCGCGGCTGCTGGCGCGCAAACGGCACCATCAGTGCCTGCATCAAGCCCTGCTGGATATGCAAACCCATGCGCCCTTGCTGGCGCAGCAGGACGTGGTTGTCCTCGGCAATTTCGTCCAAGGTGCCGTGCAGCGCGCCTAGGTCGGCGACGGTCTCGCTCAAGCCGCGCGAGAGCTCCTGCATACGGGTGTAGCGGTCGAGCTCCAAGGGGTCGAAGCCCTTGGTATCGAGCGCTTCAGCATGGGGGGTGAGGCCACGCGCGTTGATCTGCGCTTCGGTTTCCAACTCCATCTGCCGTAGCTGCTCGCGCAGTCTTTGCACGGTGCGGTTCACCTCGCTGATTTGCGCGGCGAGGCTGTTGTTTTGCTGCTCCAATCGGGCACGGGCGATGGACACTTCGCCCGCCATCTTCAGCCAGCCGTCGAGTACATCGACGCCAATCCGCGCCAGCTCTTTGCTGGCCGCTTTGGGCTTGGGCGCGGCAGCGGTCGGGAACAAGCTCGGCAGCCAAGTGTCTGGACGCGCGGCGCTGGGCTCTGCCGGCACTACGGCAAGCGCTTGGGGCGTGGGCTCGCGCGGCAGCGTGGCGTCGGGCGCAGCTGCGGGGGCGGTCGCCGCCGTCATCACCGGCGCTGCTGCGGACGGCATCGGCAGGGTGACCAAGCGCGGCAGGCTGGCTTCCGCCTTGATCGACGCAGCGCCGAGCGCAAATGCAGGGGCGGCGGCCGCTGGGCTGGGGCTCGCTGCCCGCAATAGGGCATCGAATTGGCCGCGCAGTACGGCATCTTGCTGGCGCTCTAGCTCCAGCACCCGTGTCCGCAACTCCGCGAATTGGTCGGCATTAAGCCCCTTACCAAGGCGGTAGAAGCTATCGACCCGGCTTTCTAGCTCATGCGCCAACTGGCCCATGAGGCTAAAGCCCAGCATGCGGGCACCGCCCTTGAGCGTGTGCAGGCTGCGTTGCAGACCTTCGTGCGCCTCCGGCTGGCCGCTGTGCCAATCGCGCAGCGCGGTGTCGATCGCCTCCAATAACTCCGAGGCCTCAGCCGCAAAAATGCTGGCCAACTCGGCATCGACACCCTCCGCGCCGGAGGCTAGTGGCTCTGGCCGCGAGCCGAACTCCGGCGGCAGCGCGAACGCCATCGGCGGCGGGATGAGGGCTGCCGCAGCGTCGTCGACGGCGGTGGTTTCAGCCGGCGTTACTTCGGCCTCTGGCCTAGGCGCAGGTGTGGGCTCGGGTTGAGGTGCGGGCTCCGGCTCGGGTTCAGGTGCAGACTCCGGCTCGGGCTCGGGTGCGGGCTTAGGTGCAGACTCGGGCTCGGGCTCGGGCTCGGCGGCGAGGTTCGCTGAGGCGGCGCTGGCTGCTGGCAGTAAGGCATCTTCGGCCAGCAATTCCGGGGCGAGCCGCAAATCAAATCCCACCGACAACCAAGGTTCGTCACCCGACTCTGCGCTGCTGGTGGTGGGTGGCGCATCGGCGGCGAGGCTGACGGTGGGCAGCGTCGGGGCGCGCGGCACCGGCACACACTGGCCCAGACGATAGTCATCAAGCGCTTGGTATAAGGGCTCGATGCCATCGAGTAGCGCTGCAAAATCCGGCGGTGCGTCGCCGCTGGATTGCGACTGCACCCATGCGCCGTGGTGGTGCAGCGCCTGCGCGATGCCGGTGGCGTCGTGGTCCGAGGCTGCCCGCATCAGCCCGTGGCAGTGCTTGAGGTAGTCGGCACTGTGGTGCGCCTCTTGCGGCGCTTGCTGCCAGGCGCTGAGCAGGGCCTCCAGCTTTTGCAGGGCATCAAAGGCCAGCAGACTGAAGCTGATCCGCCGCTCGTGCGGGTCTTGGCTGGCCAGCGGCAACAGCGGCGCACGCTGCTGGGCGATGCGCTCAGTCCAGAGCTTGGCATCCAAGCCATTGGCCTTGCCGACCGCGGCGACGCTCTCATGCAGCACAGGGAGGAGGTCATCCAGCAGATCAAACACCGACTGCGGCACCGGCAAATTGCTGGCGCGAATGGCGTCCAAAAGGGCTTCTAGCGCGGCTGCGGTTTCTGACAGGGGCAATGCATTCACCGCCGCCGCACTGCCGCGCAGGGTGTGGATGGCCCGCATCACCTCCGGGCCTTGTCCACGCGGCGCGCTGGCATCACGCCATGCTTCGAGCGTTTGCAAGCGCTCGACGGCGTCATCGCGGAACACCGCCAGCACCTCTTCCGACACCATCTCCGGCGCGTTGCCGGAGGCGAGGTAGTCCGCCTGCGCCTGCAAGGCCTGCGCGGTGCTGGTGTGGTGCGCCGTTCCCGCAGCGAAATCTGCCAGCAGCGTCGGCAGGCCGCGGCGCAGCTCGCTGACCCCCCGCACCACTGCGGCGTTGAGCGGCAGCACGCCCGCCGCACAGCGATTGAGCAAGCGCTCGTAGGCGGCGCAGCTATCGGCGATGGCATCGGCAGCGACCATCTGGCCGGAGCCCTTCAGGGTGTGCAGGCAGCGGCGCAGGCTATCGAGGGCAGCACCGGCGCTGAGGTCGCGCGCGAGTACGTCGAGCGCTTGGTCCAAATCCGGCAGCGCTTCTTGGGCTTCCTCCAGAAACACCCCGCGTATTTCTGGGAGTGCGGCGGCGAAGGCATCCTCAGGGGATGTCGTGCTCGCCGGCGGCGTTGCGGGCGGCGGCAAGGTCTCCTCCGCAATCGGCATCGCCGCCGCCAGCATGGGTCGAGGCGCGTCCATCGGGCTCGCGGCGACGGCAGACCATTCCGCCGCGCGCGGCGGCAATTGCAGGCCAGAAGTCTGGGCGTCTTTGCCGCACTCGCCGTAGCGCTCTAGCTGCGCTTCGACCCGGGCGATGCCTTCGGCGAGGTCTTCGCACTGGGGATCATCAACGCCTACCTGCCCGGCACTTTGGCTCGCCCACCAGTCCGCGAGTTGCTGAATCGCCACCGCCAACAGCGGCGCACGCAGCATGCGCAATGCCGCGGCCAAGCTGTGTAAGGGACTGGAGTGGTCGTCAAGTTCTGCGGCAGGTTTCTTCGCCGCTGCGGTGTCGAGTGCGACGCGGCAGGCCGCCAGTATGCGCAGGCCCTCACGCACGACTGCACTGCGCGCGAGGTCACGCTCGGCGGCGGTCGGCTCGCGGTGCATGCCTCGGTGGCCATAGCTACGCAGGGCATAGCCAATCTCCATGAGGCACGCGGCGGCACTCGGCAGGCTGGGGCAGTCAGCCGGGACATCCTTGCCGCCGACAAAAGCGGGGTCCTTCGCGAGCGCATAGAGGCGCTCGGCCTCGGCGTTGAGTTGTAGCAGGCGCAGGGTGTGCCCGAGTGCCGCAAACTGCTGGCAGAGGCCGTCCAGCGCCCAGTGCTCCAAGCCCTCGGAGCGAGCGGCCAGATCGACGACGTCCAGCAAGGCGTTGAGGTCGCGCAGCGCCACGGCGGCAGCGGCCTGTAGCACGCGATGGTCGGGGCTACCGAGTAGCTTGGCTTGCGCCGCGAGCACCTCTGCCGCTGGCAGTACGGACGCCAAGGGCAGCGCCGTGTGCAAGTGCTGCCAATGCGGACCGTCCCTGTGGCCAGTGCTCGCCAGCGCAATGAGCCGCCAGGCGGTTTCCATCTGCTCCGGCAGGTGTTGCTCGCCGGACTCTGAGAGCTGTTTGATGTGCTGGTTGAGGCGGCCAACTGCGCGCTTGAACTCGGCGTTGGCGAGGTCCGTCTGGCTTGCCGTCTGTAGCGCGGCGGCGGCGGCAACCCAGAGCGTATGGGTGCTGGCCTCGGTCGCGTTGAGGGCGATCTGCTCGGCAATTTTTTGCAGCTTGAGGACGGTGCTCGCTGGGTCATGGCCCTTGAGCCATTGCAGAAGCAGGGTCTGGAACGGTACCTGCAACTTGCGGGCGACCACCACGGCAGCGCCCTCCACCCGCACCGGGGCGAGCGGCACCGCGAGCTGCCATCCGGAGAGCTGCATTTGCTGGACGAACAAGTCCGTCGCTAGCGGCTCCGGCAGGTTGGCAGCGCTGTGCATGGCCTGCAACAGCGGCAGGGAGGCGACGATCGCCTCCGGCGCTTGCAGATCGGTGACATCCAGCCAAGTGATCAGCCGGATGAGGGCCGCCCCGGCGAGGGCTAAGGCGAGGTCACGGTCTTTAGCGCTGCCCAACAGCACAGCTTGCAGCGTGCTGCGCAGGCCCGACGCCAATACCGCTGGGCCGTGCAACTGCACGAGGGCTAGTGCCCCTTCGATCTGCCGCACCTCCTGCACCGCCAGCTTGATGCCGAGTAGGTCGGCTTCTTGCTCTTGCTGGGTCTCGATGGCGCGCTGCACGCGCAGGGTGGCGGCGGCGATCTCTGGCTTGACCCAGCGCAGTGCGGTGGCGCGCTGCTGCAATTGCTGCTGATTCATACGCGCCTCACCAGCCTGCTTCCAAAAAGGCGTCGCTGTGCATCAGCGCTACCAAGCTGAGCACCACCGCCAGTTGGCCGTCGCGCTGGAATGCGCCGGTGGCATAGCGCGCACAGTGCGGCAAGCGCTCTAGGGCATCGTGCTCTTGCTCCGTTACCGAATAGCGGCGCTGGCCGCCGGTTTCATCGACGTAAAAACCCACGGCCTCGCGGCCACTGTTGACGATCATTAATTTGGCGCTAGGGGCCTGTGCGAGCAGCGTCGGCAGGCCCATGAACAGCGCTAAATCCACCACTGGGACTATCGCGCCACGGACGTTGGCTAGGCCGCTGAGCCAGGGCTTGGCGTTCGGCACTCGGCTCGCCGGCGGCAGGCGTAGGACTTCCTGCACCTCGCCGGCGGGCGCGAGATACCACTGGTTTCTGAGCCTAAAGGCCAAGCCCTCCCACTCCAGGCTGGGTGCTGGCGCGGCCGGGGAGAAGTTGCCGCGCAGCACGCGCTGCTCCAGCGCCTGTAGCAACTGGTAGGGGCTGGCTTCAGGGGCTGCGAGTGGGGCGCTATGGGCCAAATCCGCGTTCATGCCAGCGCGCTGTCCGCGCGGATGCGGGCCTTGACGCAGGCGAGCAGCTCATCCTTGGTGAACGGCTTGGTGAGGTAGTCATCGGCCCCGGCAATGCGACCGCGCGCGCGGTCGAACAGGCCATCCTTGGAGGAGAGCAGAATGATCGGAATCCCCGCGTACGCCGGGTTGGCCTTGATCAAGGCGCAGGCTTGGAAGCCATCCAAACGCGGCATCATGATGTCCAAAAAAATCATGTCTGGGCGTTGATCCACCACCACCCCTAAAGCCTCAAAACCATCGGCGGCGGTGATGACCGTGTAGCCCTCTTTGACCAAGAGTGTCTCTGCCGTCCGGCGTATGGTCTGGGAGTCGTCGACCACCATCACCTTGGCGCTGCTGGTTTCTACAGGGGTGGGCTCCATCAACGCGCTCCAAAAATTAAGGTTTTGCCGCACACCGCCAAAGACTCGTCGCTCGCGGCCAGCGGCCTACACTAATGAATCAGCCCAGCAGACTCAATCCGATATCCGCGGCTCGGCCAGCGGGCCACCTGCCAAAATCGCGCCAAGCTCGGCTTGAAATCGCCCCAAGCCGCCTCCACTACCCCCAACACCACTTGAGGGACGCCCCATGAGTCACGATGCCCCCGCTGCGCACGCCACTGCCGTCCCCAACTTCACCATGGCGCACCGCTCGCCTACCTTGGCGTTTGAATCCCTGTTGTTGGAGCGCAGTGAGCTGATCGAGGGGTGGTTTAGAAAGCAATTTCACCGCACGCCCGCGCCGATTTACTGCTCGGTGGATTTGCGCAATGCCGGCTACAAGCTCGCCCCCGTGGACACCAACCTGTTCCCGGCGGGCTTTAACAACCTCAACCCTGCGTTTGAGCCGCTAGCAGTCACCGCACTGCAAGCCGCGCTAGAAAAAATCATGCCCAGCGCCTGCAACATCGTGCTGGTGCCGGAAAACCACACCCGCAATCTGCACTATCTGGAGGCCGTGGCCCGCCTGCGCGACCTCATCGTCAAAGCCGGTTACTCGGTGCGGATTGGCTCCATCAGCCCGCAAGTCACCGAGCCCCAAACTATCGTCCTACCGTCCGGCAAAGAGCTGCATTTGCAACCACTGCGGCGCGCCGGTAATGAGGTGTTCGTCGATGGCTTCAAGCCCTGCATGGTGCTGCTGCACAACGACCTCTCCGGCGGCCGCCCCGACATTCTCGAAGGCTTGAGCCAGCCTGTCGTGCCCCACCCCAAACTCGGTTGGAGTAACCGCCTCAAGACCCAGCACTTCGGCCACTATCAAGAGGTTGCAGAGGACTTCGCGGAGCTGCTCGGCACCGACTCTTGGTTCTTCAACCCGCTATTCCGCAACTGCGGCGAGATCAACTTCGCCAAGCGCGAGGGCGAAGAATGCCTCGCTACCAATGTTGATCTGCTGCTGGGCGAAATCCGCGCAAAGTACGCGCAGTACGGCGTCACCGATAAACCTTTCGTCATCGTCAAAGCCGATGCCGGCACCTACGGCATGGGCATCATGTCGGTGAGCTCGGGCGAGGAGATTCGCAACCTCAACCGCGATGCGCGCAAGAAGATGGCGTCCGCCAAAGAAGGCAAGGAAGTCACCGGTGCGATTATCCAAGAAGGCGTCTACACCTTTGAGCACTGGCAGGACGCCGAGCACGAAGCCCCTGAGATGACCGCCGAGCCGGTGGTCTACATGATCGATCGCTTCGTCGTCGGCGGCTTCTATCGCGTCCACGCCGGCCGCAGCAATACCGAGAACCTCAACGCCCCTGGCGCGCAGTTCCGGCAACTGGCATTCGACAACGCCTGCAACTGCCCTGAGCCCGCCGCCGGCCCCGGAGCCGTGCCCAACCGCTTCTATGCGTATGGCGTGGTCGCACGCTTAGCGCTCTTAGCCGCTGCGCGAGAGACCGCCGCCGTATTGGCGAGCGACGCGGGCTAGGCACCGGCCCCCTCTCCCGCAAGCGGCGGCGAGCATCATTTCCCTCTCCCGCAAGCGGG
>CAZHTI010000075.1:10392-13612 GCA_964535755.1 uncultured Salinisphaerales bacterium
CGGCCCCCTCTCCCGCAAGCGGCGGCGAGCATCATTTCCCTCTCCCGCAAGCGGGACCTGCATTATTTCCCTCTCCCGCAAGCGGGACCTGCATCATTTCCCTCTCCCGCAAGCGGGAGAGGGTGCCCCTGAAAGGGGCGGGAGAGGGACGTGGGAGAAGGAGCCGACAGCTAGGGCTCAAGCCTGCCAGCTGACCTTATTGCGCTTCTCGCCCTCGCTGGCGATCAGCTCTTTGTAGCGGGACTCCACCTGCGGGCGCTTGACCTTCATGGTCGGCGTCATCAGGCCGTTGTCGATGGTCCAAGCCTCGTCGATGATGACAATTTTGCCGATCTCCTCATGCGCTTCTAGGTTGGCGTTGACCTGCTGCATCTCGGCGATCAACCCGGCCTCCACCTCGGCCTTGGGCTTGCTGCGGCCTTGGGCGGAGAGCGTGACCAACATGATCGGCTGCTTGAGCTCGCTGCCAACAAAGCAGAGTTGCTCGATATCGGTATTGCGCGCCAGCGCACCTTCAATCGGCGCTGGGGCAACGTACTTGCCCTTCATGGTTTTGAAGATGTCTTTGACGCGGCCAGTGATCGACAAATAGCCCTGTTCGTCAATCTTGCCTTTATCGCCGGTGCGCAAATAACCGTCGTCCGTAAAGGTTTCCTCGGTCTTTTGCGGCTCTTTGTAATAGCCCGCCATCACACCGGGGTGCTTGAACAGAATCTCACCCTCGTCGCTCAGCTTCATGTTCGCACCGGGCATCTCTTTACCCACGGTGCCGACCTTATTCGCCCACGGCGTGCAGATGGTGGCGTAGATGGAGTTCTCGGTCATGCCATAGCCTTGCAGCACGTCGATGTCGAGCTTGGCAAACCACTCGATGAGTGCCTTCGGCATGGGGGCTGCACCGCTAAACACCAGCCATGCGCGGTCTAAGCCGACAGCGCGCTTGATCTTGTTTTTGACGATGCCGGAGATGATGGGGATGCGCAGCAGCTTGTCGATCTTCGCCTGCGGCATCTTCTTCAAAATGCCGGCCTGAATGCGGGTGTAGACCAAGGGCACGCCAAAGAAGCGCGTCGGGCGGACAAACGCGAGCTGCTCGGCCAACTTGTCCAAGTGCTCCAAGAAGTACACCTGCGCACCGAGGTAGAGGCTGGAGAAGCCAATCACCCCGCGCTCAAACATGTGCGCGAGCGGCAGATAGCTAAAGAAGATTTCTTCCTTCTTGGGCGGCAGCACTTTGAGCAGCCCTTCAATCGTGAAGGCGGCGTTACGCCAAGTGATCATCACACCCTTGGGGTTGCCGGTGGTGCCGGAGGTATAGACCAAGGTGAGGAGATCGCCCGGGGCGACGTTGTAAGGCTCTTTGATCGGCTGGTGCTGGGCGATGAGGGAGTCCCACTCCAGCGCGCAGGGGGGGGCGTCTGGGTAGGGGAAGCGAATGCGCACAATGCTCTCAGGCAGTGCAGTCATGAACTCCTCGGCGTCCATCATCGGGCCGATAAACACCACCTTGGCCTCGCTGTGGCTCAAGATGTAACGCGTATGCTCTTGCGACTGCTTGGGGTAGAGCCCAACGCTGACGCAACCGGCAGCGGTGATCGCCATATCCGCCATGATCCAATGCGCCGTGTTGCGGCCAGAGATCGCAATCGACGAGCCCTTGGCGATGCCCATCTTGGTAATCGCCTCGGCCATGCGCAGCACTTGGTCGAGCACTTCACGGTAGCTGTAAGCGCGCCAGACGCCGTTGATGCTCTGGTGCAGCCAAGGCGCGTCCGGGCGCTGCTCCACTTGGAGCTTTAAGCGTTGGATGGGATTAGGGACGGCCTGCATTACGAACTCCTCAAGATTATTGGTATGGGTGACTAACCGCAAAAGCTCAGCCGGACTATGGTAGCGCAAGCTCCGCAGCGGGCTATCATCGGCCATTCCATTGCAGGCCAGAACGGGCACTGCAAAGCCCCTATTGATTGACGACGACCATGAGAAAACTCCTCTTAGCCCTTGGCCTCTTGCTGGTGGGTGCGGCTGGCTATCTGCTGCTCTGGCCGGTGCCGATTGAGCCCGTCGCTTGGCAGCCCCAGCCTAAGCCCCCGCTCACCGGCATCTACGCGCCGAATGACGCACTCAAGCACGTGCAAAGACTCGCCGTCGGCGTAGGCAAAGGGCCAGAAGGCATCGCCGTAGATGCCGTTGGCCGCGTCTATGCCGGCTATGAGGATGGCCGCGTCGTGCTCATCACCGCCAATGGTGCGAGCTACCAAGAGCTGGCTCATTCCAAAGATGGCCGCCCACTTGGGCTGACGTTTAGCCCCAATGGCGGGCTAATGATTGCCGATGCCGACAAAGGCCTACTCGCCATTGGCGGCAGCAAAACGCCGCGCACCTTGGCCACGGAGGTCGACGGCGAGCCTTTGATGCTGACCGATGACGTCGACAACACCCGCATGGACAAAAACGTCTATTACACGGATGCCAGCCGCTTCTCGCTCGACCACGTGCTCTATGACTTCATCGAGCACAAAGGCAGTGGCCGCTTGATCCAATACAACGTCATCTCCGGCGAGTCCAAAGTGCTGATGCGCGGGCTGCAATTTGCCAATGGGGTCGCCGTCGGCCCTGGAGACGCCTATGTATTGGTGAACGAAACCGCCGCCTACCGTATCCAGCGCTACTGGCTGACGGGCGATAAAGCCGGCACCCATGAGGTATTCATCGACAACCTCCCGGGCCTGCCGGACAACATCAGCTACGACTACGACAACAACCTGTTCTGGGTCGCACTGTTCGCCCCACGCTCGGACTCCTTGGATGCGCTTGCCCAGCAACCTGCGTGGATCAAGAAGCTCGTCGCCCGCCTCCCTGCCTTCTTGCAGCCGGGCCCCGCCAAGAAAGCATGGGTGCTCGGCATCTCGCCGGAGGGCAAAGTGCTGCACAACCTGCAATACGAAGGCCCCGACGCCTACGCCCCGATTACCAGTGTGGAAGCCTGGGGCCCTTGGCTCTACTTCGGCTCTCTCACCCAAGACAGCATCGCCCGCCTACCCCTCAACAGCCTCATCCCCACCGCCCGCCCGCCCCCCTACGGCTGGAAGGACGCCCCCGAAAAGCCCCACCACTTCAAACCGCCGGTGACCGAGGAAGAAGAGCGCGAGCGCGAGCAGCAAGAGGAGCAGGAGCGTGGGCAGCCGAATGCGGCTGAGCCTGCGGCGACGCCGGGCTA
>CAZHTI010000076.1:0-13280 GCA_964535755.1 uncultured Salinisphaerales bacterium
AATCAGATGGTGGGGGCAACCCCGCACAAGGGTTCGAATCCCTTCCTCTCCGCCAGTACAGCGTTTTACGAAGTGCTAGAAAGTCTAAAACCCCTGTGAAAACAGGGGTTTTTTTGTTTTCCTCAAACCTCTAATCCTTGTCAACACGGGGCCAAAAAATGAACTGGCTGATTTACGGCGCCAACGGCTATACCGGCGAGCTGATCGCACGTGAGGCCGTGAAGCGCGGCTACACGCCGGTGTTGGCGGGGCGCAGCAAGCACAAGATCGAGCCGCTGGCCAAGGAGTTGGGGCTGGAAGCGCGCGGCTTTGCCCTAGATGGCGCTGCCGCCACCGCGCTGCAAGGTTTCGGGCTGGTGATGCACTGCGCCGGGCCGTTCTCCGCCACGGCGCAGCCGATGATGGCGGCCTGCATTCAGGCGGGCGCGCATTACCTCGACATCACTGGCGAGATTGGCGTGTTTGAGCTGGGGCAAACCTTGCACGCAGAGGCCAGCGCTGCCGGTGTGGTGCTTTGCTCAGGCGTCGGCTTTGATGTCATCCCCACCGACTGCATTGCGGCGAGCTTGAAGCAGGCTCTGCCAGACGCCACCCACTTGGCCTTGGGCTTTGATTCCCGCAGTGGGCCGTCCGCAGGGACCGCCAAGACCAGCATCGAAGGCATCGCCCAAGGCGGCAAGGCGCGGGTGGGCGGCAAGATCGTCACCGTGCCCTTGGCGCAGCACACGCGGCGGATCGATTTCGGCGGCGGCGAGAAGCTGGCGATGAGCATCCCTTGGGGGGATGTTTCGACCGCCTACCACAGCACCGGCATCCCCAATATTGAGGTGTTCATCCCTGCATCTGGCGGCATGGTGATGGGGGCGAAGGCGGCGCGGTTTTTACGCCCGCTGCTGGCGCTGCCTGCGGTGCAGAACTGGCTGAAGGCGCGCATCGAGAAGACCGTGAAAGGCCCGGGTGAGGCGACCCGCTCGCAGCAGCCGACCTTCGTCTGGGGCGAGGCGCGCAATGCGCAAGGGCTCACAAAAACCGCCCGCGTGCGCACCGATAACGTCTACAGCCTGACCGTCACCGGTGCCTTGGCGGTGATCGAACACATGCTGCAGCATCGGCCCGCAGGCGGGGCCTACACGCCGTCCAAGTTGGTCGGGGCGGATCTGGTGGCGCGACTGCCCGGCTCCAGCGCCATCACTATCGAGTAAAGCGATGCAAGTCATCTTGGGTGCCAGCGGGCAGATCGGCACTGAGCTGGCGCTCGCACTCCGGCGCGAGTTCACCTCGGAGATTCGTCTGGTGAGCCGCAACCCGAAGCGCGTCAACGCTAGCGATCAACTGCACAGTGCGGACTTGCTCGACGCCGCGCAAACGCTGAAAGCGGTGGAGGGTGCGGAAATCGCCTACCTCACCGCTGGCCTGCCGATGGATACGCAGCTTTGGGTCAAGCAGTGGCCGTTGATGATGCAAAACGTCATCGCCGCTTGTGCAGCCACGGGCTGCAAGCTGGTGTACTTCGACAACACCTACATGTACCCGCAGACGGCGGTGCCGCAAACCGAGGGCACTGCCTTTAAACCCAATGGTGCAAAGGGCCGCGTCAGGGCGGCGATTGTCTCGGACTTACTCGCTGCCATCGCCCAAGGGCGGGTGCAGGGCATGGTCTGCCGTGCGCCTGAGTTTTATGGGCCGGGCAACACCCAGAGCATCACCAACACCACCATCATCGAGCCCTTGCGGCAGGGCAAAGCGGCCAAAGTGCTGCTGCGTGATGACCGCCTGCGCAGCCTGATTTTTACGCCGGACGCCAGCCGTGCGATGGCCCACTTAGGCAACGCGCCGGACGCTTACGGCGAGACTTGGCACTTGCCCTGTGACGACCAGCGCCTGACCTATCGGCAATTCATTGCACTGGCAGCGGAGGTATTCGGCAGCGCGGCGAAGTACCGCGTCGTCCCCGCATGGCAGCTGCGCTTGGCGGGGTTGTTGAGCACCCAACTCCGCGACGCCGCTGAGCTGCTGCCACGCTATGCAGTGGACAACGTTTTTGTCTCTGACAAGTTCAAGCAGCGCTTTCCGGGCTTCGTGGTCACTAGCTACCGCGAGGGGCTGCGGCGGATTGCTGCGGAGCCTTAGCCGGTATCGCCGGAGCTGCTATGGGAGCAGTTCGCTAGCCCGACAGCTCACTACCAAAACCGACGCGGATGCCGTCGCCGCCGGCCGTGCCCACCTCGCGCGCGGCCGCTTCGGCGCGGTGCAGCAGGGTGGTGCGGTCCTTGCCGTGGCGCGGATAAATCGCCACGCCAATGCTCAGGGTGGGGATGAGGGTGAGTGGCTCGGCCTTGGGTAGGCGGATGTCCAAAGTCTCGCCCGCGGCGGCGAGGATTTTTTGCAGTGCGAGGCCGGTTTCGGCGGCGTTGGTGACGCCGTCCAAAAGGATGCCGTAGGTGCCACCGGCGACGCGTGCGAGGACGTCTGAGGTGCGCACGACTTGCTCCATTCGCTCGGCTACCGCCAGCAGCATGGCATCGCCGGCGTCGCGACCGTGGCGCTCGTTGATGCGTTGGACGTAGTCCAGGTCCATCCAGGCGACGGCGAAGGCCTTGCCGCCGCGTGCGGCGCGCTTGAGGGCGATGTCCAGATGCAGCGCGAAGTACATCAAGTTCGGCAGGCCGGTGAGCGGGTCGAGCAGCAGGTGCCGGTGCAGGCCCTCTTGCAGCGCGCGAACTTGGTCGTTGTCTTGCGCAAGCCTTGCAGTGTCATCAAGAAACCCGTGGATATGCCCTTGCACCTTGGTGGCGCGCCTTTGTAAATCCAGCAATAGCTGCAACTGGCGGCCTAGGGCCTCGCCATCGAGCGGGCTGCGGGCGTGGTACGACACGGCACCGAAGTCCAAGCCGTAGCGCTGATCAGCTAAGCCGACGCGCACTTCGCTGAGCATGAGCACGGGGGTGTGCGCGGTGCGTGAGCCGGCGCGGAGCAGGCGGGTGGCCTCAAAGCCATCGAGCACCGGCGATTGCAAATCCAGTATGAGAATGGCGATGTCTTGTTGACGCGCGGTTTGGATGCCCTGCAACGGATCGTCTGCGAATAAGCACTCCGCGCCGGCACTCTGCACCACAGCGCTCAGGCTCGGGCGCAAGTCGGTGCTGTCATCAATGACGAGGACTTTGGGTTTGGCGGTCGGCATCTGCGGTGGCGCGAGGGATACGGGGCAGTCAGTCTAAACCCGCACCAATGGCTCAGGCGCGGCAGCGGCTGGGCAGCAAACAAAATTCCTCAGTGCACGCCGCAGCGCTCATCCAGCGGGCTAGCGGCTGCCGCCGGCAAAGGCGATTTGCTGATCATCGGCTCTAGCGGTTTCGGTGACGGGGCTTTGGTTGACGGCGGATTCGTGGACGAAGCTAGTGCCCGTGGCGTCGAGCAATTCGAACCAACCGGGCGCGTTGGCCACCAAGCGAGCGCGCCGCTCGCTGCCCGCGCTCAAGCGGCCGACTTTACGGCCACTACGGGCCGGGGCGGAGCGCAGCACTGCGTGCTCTGCGGCGCGGATGCGATAAATGCGGTCGCTTAAATTGGCGCTATGGGTTTGCGGCATCGCAGGCTGCTGCGCCGCAGTGCCACCGCGCAGTTTATTGGGCATCACGCGGGTGAAGGGCAGCAAGATCGCCTTGGCTTTGGCGCTGCGGGCGGACAAGGCTGGGAACTTCACCGGCGTCAGCGCCGCCAGCGGCGATGACGCTGTCGCTGGCAGGGCGCGCACCGGCGCGGCTGCCAATGCTGTTGCCGCCGTGGCAGGCTGACTCGGGGTCTTGCTCGGGGTTTTGGCCGCTATACCCGCAGCGGCTGAGGCAAAGGCCTGCATCTCGGCCTCGGCCAGGCGCGTGAGGCTCTTGGCCAGCGACGCGCACTGCGCCTCGGCATGGGCCTCGCGGGTCCTGCCGACGATACGCAGGCCGTTATGGAGGTAGGAAGTCTCTTGGCTCAGAGCCAGTTGCATGCCGCAAAGGCCGGAGCTGCGGGCTCCGCTGCGCCGCACGGTGATGGCTGCGCGCACGTCCTGCACCCCTCGCCCGAGTGACAAAGTGAGCGAGGTCTTGAGCGCGTGCTGGCTCGGCAGGCTGCTGGCACGCGCTTGCAGCGTCTCAAACGGTGCAGGCACAGCGGCGTGTGCCCGAGGGCTTGCGATGAGCGCAGCGAGGCTCATGAGCGCAGCGGTGATTGGGCTGAGGGTGGAGTCCATGGCGTGAATGTGCTTAAGGTGACGTTCAGTTCAGGGTAGGGATATCACTGAGCCAAATGCAGGTGACATGCCAGAGGCAGCCGGAGCAATAAGGCCGACAAGCGGGTTAATTGCTGACCCCGCGACGGACTTTTGGCCCGAGATCGACGGCTTTTGTCGCAAAATGCCAATCGACTTCTAGCCCTCTGCGCCCCTCAGTTCAAATAGGTGTAGCCGCTCAAACCGGCCTCCAACTCCGCGAGCAAAGCGCGCCCCTCGGCAGCAGGTAGCTCTGCGGCAGCGACTTTGCGGCGATAGGCCTGCGCTAGCCCTTCTGGCGCAATGTGGACGTAGCGCAGCAGCTCATCGGTGCGGTCGCCGTACTCAGGCCCCACTAAACGCCAGCCCTCTGGTGCGCTGTCATCCAGCACCACGTTGACCGCATTGGTATCGCCGAACAGGTTGTGGATGTCGCCCAGGATTTCTTGATAGGCACCGACCATGAAGAAGCCGAGTAGGTAGGGCTCATTGGGCTGCAAAGGGTGCAGTGCCAGCGTGGTGGTGAGGCCTTCGCGGTCGACATAGGCATCCATGCGGCCATCGGAGTCGCAGGTGATGTCGCACAGGCGGGCGCGCTGTAGTGGCTCTTCATCCAAGCGGTGAATCGGCAGGATGGGGAACACTTGGTCGATCGCCCAAGAGTCCGGAACCGACTGGAACACGCTGAAATTGCAGAAGTATTTGGCGCTGAGTTTTTCTTGCAGGCGCTCCAGCGCTTCCCGATGGGCGCGGATGCTGGCATCCAGCAGCGGCACTACGGCACGCGCAGCGGCGTAGTGGGCCTGCTCCGCCCAAGCGCGCTGCGGCAGCGTCAAGCGGCCCTCGGCGTAGTGGGCGTGGGCTTCGGCGAGCAGGGCATCGGCCTCAAACAGACTCTCCAGCGCGCCGCGTTCGTCCACCTCCTGCAAGAGGTTTTGGAACTCCTTCAGCACCGGCGCTGTGGGCTCGGGCTGGGCGGGCAGGGTGGCAGTGGGGCTTAGGGTTTCCTCATCAATCACATTGACGATCAGCACCGCGTGGTGGGCGGTGAGCGCGCGGCCAGACTCGCTGATGAGGTCAGGCTCGGGCTCTTGGCCTTCGGCGCAGACTTCCTGCAGCGTGCGGACGATGGAGCGGGCGTACTCGCGCAGCCCGTAATTCATGCTGCAGTAGCTGCGGCTCTTGGTGCCTTCGTAATCGACCCCGAGGCCGCCACCGACGTCGAGCACATCGACCGGCGCGCCGAGCTTGCGCAGCTCGACATAAAAACGTGAGGCCTCGCGCATGCCGCGGGCGACGTCCTGCACGTTGGCGACTTGGCTGCCCAAGTGGAAGTGCACCATGCGGATGGCACTGAGCAAGCCGGCCTCGCGCATCATCTCGATGGCCGTCAGCAACTGTGGTGTGGCGAGGCCAAACTTGCTCTTCTCACCGCCCGTGTTCTGTTGGGTGGACTCACTCATGCTGGATAGCCGCACGCGCAAGCCCACTAGGGGGGCTACACCCAGCGCGCGGCTTTCTTCGATCACCAGTGGTAGCTCGCTGAGCTTCTCCACCACGATAAACACTTGATGGCCGAGCTTTTGGCCGATCAGCGCACGGCGGATATAGGCGCGGTCCTTATAGCCATTGCAGACGATGATCGAGCCAGGGAGTGCCAAGCCCAGCACCGCAGCGAGCTCCGGCTTAGAGCCCGCCTCGATGCCGACGCGCGCGCCACCGTGCTCCAAGATCGCATCGACCACGCTCTTCTGCTGGTTGACCTTGATCGGGTAAACGGCGGTGTAGTGGCCTTGGTAGCCGTACTCCTCAATCACACTGGCAAAAGCGCCGGTGAGCGCATCGACCCGGTCATGCAGGATATTGGTGAAGCGCAGCAGTACCGGGAGGTCTAGCCCTTCCTTCGGCAGCGCACGGGCGAGCTCGTAGAGATCGACTGCGGGGGTGTCCGCCGTGCGCCGTGGCCGTACGCACAGATGGCCCTTGGCGTTGACATCCACATAGCCCTCGCTCCACTGCGGAATGTTGTAGCGAGCCTTGGCTTGGTCTGGGGTGTAGCGCATGGCGCAGGGCTCCTAAATGCGTGGGTCAAAAACGGCGGCGGATTGTAGGGCCTGCCAGCCCTCGCCATCGCTCCGCTACAAGCTGCAGATGGTCTCTGGGTGCTTGTCGAGATACTTCTGGTGGTACTCCTCGGCGGGCCAAAACTCAGCCATCGGCACAATCTCTGTGACGATGCGCCCGTCAAAGGTCGAAGCATTGAGCGCATCACGCGCTTGCTGTGCTTGCTGCTCCTGCTGCGGCGTGTGAAAGAAGATGGCGCTGCGGTAATGCGTGCCTACATCCACGCCTTGGCGGTTGCGGGTGGTCGGGTCGTGCAGGGCGAAGAAGGCCTCTAGCAAGGCTTGGTAGCTGATGGCTGCGGGGTCGAATTGCACCTCGACGACTTCCGCATGGCCGGTGCGGTCGGTGCAGACCTGCTTATAGCTGGGCTGTTGGGTGCGGCCGCCGGCGTAGCCGACGCGGGTTGCCAACACGCCCGCCAGTTTCGAAAAGCGATGTTCAACGCCCCAAAAACAGCCAGCGGCAAAGGTGGCTTTCTCAAACGACTCAGACATTGCGTGCACTCAAAAAGACTTTGGATTTACGGCGCGCAGTGTGACGTCACATGCTCAACATTCAAGGCTTGTACACTGAATTTCCTTAGCGGCGGCGTAAATCCATACTGCCGCCACGGGCTCTAGACAGCTGCGCGTCTATAGTGCCTAAGCACCGCGTAGTGTCCGTAAAACTATCAATAGCATCACCGAGCACCTTCAGGATTCGCAGCGCCATGACCGTCATGCCCAGCCCGCCCTCCAGCAACGTCGCCACCCGCTTTGGCACCCCTGAGCAAATCGAGGTGCTGACCGCGATGGAGCCTATGGTTGCCGGTGCCATGGGCGAGCACTTGGAGCGCCGCAAGCTGTGGTTCCCCAATGACCTCATGCCCGCCGACGCCGAGCTGGGCGCGGAGGCCGACGAAGCCGCTGCTCTTCTCAGGCAGCGGGCCAAGGGCCTGCCGGATACCGTGCGCGTGGCCGTCGCGCTGAACTTGCTGACCGAAGAAGGCCTGCCGCACTTCCATCGCCTAATTGCCTTCCACATGAGCAATGAGAGCGTCTGGCGGGCTTGGAATAACGTCTGGACGGCCGAGGAAGACCGCCACGGCTGTGCTCTACGCGACTACACCCGCGATGCCCGCCTGTTCAATATGGGGCCACTGGAACACCTGCAATATCAATACATTGCGGCGGGCTTTGACCCAGAATGGCACCAAGACCCCTACCGCTTGCTGGCCTATACCTCGCTGCAGGAGAAGGCCACGCAGATCTCCCACGCCAACACCGGCCGCCTAGCGGGTAACTACGAGCCGGATTTACAGAAAGTGCTCGCGCATTTGGCGGGAGATGAGGGGCGGCATTACCAGTTTTACCGGGTCTGTTTTGGTGAAGCACTCAAGCTAGACCCCAACCGCGCCCTCAGCGCGCTGCTCAAAGTGACACTGGGCTTCGCCATGCCCGGCCATAACATCGCCGGCTTTGATGAGCTCTCCGAGGTGCTGCGCCGCGCCAACATCTTTGGCCCTAGGCAGTACCTGAAGATCGTGGTGGAGCTGCTGGACTACTGGGGGATTGCGGCAATGACCGGGCTCTCCGCCGAGGGTGCTGCCGCTCAAGAAAAGCTGATGAAAGTGCCGCAGCGGCTAGAGCGTGTGGCTGAGTTCCAAGAGAACAAAACCGTGGCTCGCAGTTTCAGCTTTGAGTTCCTCTATCACCGCAGCTTCACGCTCTAAGCCCTTAGCGCTGCTCACCTCCAATTCAAGCGCCCGGCAGTCGGGCAAAAGGCTACTCATGGCTATGCGCGTGGTGATTACCGGTGCGGGTTCTGGTTTGGGTCGGGCTTTGGCTTTGCGCTACGGCGCGGCCGGTGCGCGCGTTGCCTGTACGGATCGTGACTTAAGCTCCGCAGAGCACACGCTTGCCCTGCTCACGGCAGAGGGGGGCTCCGGCCTAGCGGTCGGCTTGGATGTCACCGAGGAGGCCCACTTGAGCCAACTCGCCACGCAACTGGAGCGGGATTGGGGCGGCATTGATGTCTTGATCAACAACGCCGGTGTTGCCGTCTCTGGCGGCATCGATGAAACCCCGTTGTCGGACTGGCAGTGGGTCTTGGACGTCAACGTGTTGGGTGTAGTGCGCGGCTGCAAGGCCTTCGTGCCGATGCTGCGCGCTCAAGGCAAGGGACAGATCATCAACATCGCCAGCTTCGCCGCCATCGCCAATCCTCCCGGCATGGCGGCCTACAACGTCGCCAAGGCTGGGGTCGTCGCATTGTCGGAAACCTTGCGTTTGGAGCTCGCCGCCGATGGCATCGCCATCACCGTGGTCTGCCCCGCCTTCTTCCCTACCAACCTCATGGCGAGTGCCCGTGTGGCGCAACCGGCAACCGTGGGTTTGGTGCAGAAGATGATGAAAAACAGCGGCGTTACAGCCCAAGAAGTGGCCGAGCAAATATTCGCTGCCGCCGAGCGCAAGCAGTTTTTGCTGCTCACCCATCGAGACACCCGACTACAAGCCGCCATCAAGCGGGCGTCGCCCGAGGTGTTTTTCCGCCTCATGCAAAAGGCGACGGCAAAAATGTTCCGCCGCAGGTAGCGGCGGTACCCAGTCGCGCTCGGCCTAGTGGCCTAAAAATAGGCGTAGCAATAATCCCCATTACCGTGCATTTGGGCTACTTTGTGGCCTCAAATTTCTCGCCTTGGATGGATTGCCATGAGCCTTGTACCCCGCACCTTGTATTCAGCCGAGCACGATGATTTTCGCGCCAACGTGCGCCGCTTTTTTGCCGAGGAAGTAGCCCCGCAAGACGAGCGGTGGATGGAGCAAGGCCACGTCGATCGCAGCATCTGGGAGAAGGCCGGCGAGATGGGTTTCTTGTGCGTCTCCATGCCGGAAGAATACGGTGGCGCGGGCGCTGACCGGCTGTATTCCTGCATCTTGCTGGAGGAGCAGGCACTCGCTGGTAACTCCAGCCTTGGCTGGTCTTTGCACTCAGAAATCGTCGCCCCGTACATCCTGCACTACGGTTCTGAGCGGCAAAAAAAGAAGTACCTGCCGCTGCTCGCCAAGGGCGAGATGATCTCTGCGATTGCCATGACCGAGCCGGGTACGGGGAGCGATTTGCAGAGCATCAAAACCAGCCTCGTTCCCGACGGCGAAGGCTACCGTTTGAACGGTGGGAAAATCTTCATTACCAATGGCTACATGGCCGATTTGGTCATCGTTGCCTGCCGCATGGGTAACAGCGAAGGTGGTGCTAAAAACATCACGCTCGCGCTGGTCGAGGCCAATTGGAAGGGCTTTACCAAGGCCAAGCCGCTGAAAAAAGTCGGCATGAAGGGCCAAGACACCTGCGAGCTGTTCTTTGAGGATGTCTATGTGCCGCCTGAGAACATCTTGGGCGAGAAGAATGGCATCAACATGGGCTTCATCATGCTGATGCAGGAATTGGCTTGGGAGCGCCTGCAAATTGCCATCACCGCGATTGCTGGTGCGCAAGCCGCACTCGACATGACGCTGGAGTACACCAAGCAGCGCAAGGCCTTCGGCAAGCCGGTCGCGGCCTTCCAGAACACGCGCTTCAAGCTGGCGGAAATGAAGAGCGAGATTGCTATCGGGCAGGTCTATGTCGACCGCTGTATCGAGCTGATGCTTAAGAAGAAGCTCAAGATTGAGGCGGCAGCAGCGGCTAAGTATTGGACGACTGACCTGCTCAATAAGGTCGTCGATGAATGTGTGCAGTTGCACGGCGGCTACGGCTACATGCTGGAGTACCCCATCGCCCGCGCGTTTGTCGATAGCCGCGTCAGCCGCATCTACGGCGGCACCAACGAGATCATGAAAGAGCTCATCGCCCGCACACTATGAACCCCTTGCTCGCGGGCATCCGCATCCTCGATCTCTCGCGCCTGTTGCCCGGGCCGTTTTGCACCTTGTATCTAGCGCAGATGGGCGCGGAGGTGATCAAGATTGAGGAGCCTCAGGGTGGTGATTACTGCCGCAGCCTCGCTCCGGAGTTGTTTGCCCTGGTGAACCGCGGCAAACAGTCGGTGACTTTAGATTTACGTCGCGCGGAGGACGTCGCGCAGTTCCACGCACTGGTGCGCACCGCCGACGTGGTGCTAGAGAGCTTCCGCCCCGGCGTCATGGACAAGCTCGGCTGCGGCTACCAGACGCTCAGGGCCATCAACCCGCGCTTGGTCTTTGCCGCCCTCACCGGTTACGGCCAGACCGGCCCCTACCGCGACCGTCCCGGCCATGACATGAACTATCGCGGCTACACCGGGGAGCTCCAGCAAAACGCAGCGCCGGATGGCTTGCCGCTGACCGGTAATTGCCAGACGGCGGACCTCGCCGGTGGTGCGCTCACCTGTGCGCTGGGCATTCTGGCGGCGGTGATTGGCGCGAAAGCCAGCGGCGAGGGCAGCTTTGTTGACGTCGCCATGCTGGACGGCACGCTCGCGCTGCAAGTTGCAGCGTTAGCCAGCTTGCGGACTACCGGTGTGGCGCCAGCGCCGGGTCGGGATAGTCTCTCGGGTGGCGTGCCCAACTACGGGATTTACCGCGCCCAGTGTGGCGGTGCGGTGGCGCTAGGCGCGCTGGAGTTCAAGTTCTTCGCAAAGTTCTTAGAGCTGGCTGGCAGGCCAGACCTACTCAAACTGCCCATGGCGGTAGGCCCTAAGGGGGAGCCGCTACGGCAGGCGCTGGCTGAGTTGATCGCCAGCCGCAGCCGTGACGATTGGGAGGCCCTAGTAGCGCATGCCGATACCTGCGTCAGTGGCGTGTTGCGCTTGGACGAAGCGCTCAACAACGAGCAAGTGCGTGCGCGCGATTTGGTCGAGGTCGTCGATGGCAAGCCCGCCATCGCCTTGCCGATCCGCTTCGATGCTGCGCTGCCGTCGGCTAGCCCCGCCCCCAAACTGGGTGTTGATAACCAGCGCGTGCTCGGTGCGCTGCCACTGCGCTCCGTGCAATAATTGCCGATAGCCTTTTTACTCATTGACTACGGAGCCGCGCGTGAGCAGCCAAACCAACCCACAAGATGACCAAGCCCACGACAAGGCGTTTGTGCGCACTTTTGGCATGGTGCTGGCCGCCCTCTTTTTCATCTTTGGCTTCTGCATTTTTGCCGCCTCCCTGATTGTCCCTGACGCCGGCAAAAGCGAAGCAGAGATGGCGCGCATGGAGCAACGCATCCAGCCCGTGGGCAAGGTCATCACCGACCCCGCGCTCTTGGTCAAAGTCAGCACGGTCAAGCGTGATCCACTGACTGCCGAACAAATCAACGCCCAAGTCTGTGGCGGTTGCCACAATGCGGGCGTGCTCGGCGCGCCCAAGACGGGCGACAAGGGCGCTTGGGCAGCGCGCGCTGGTGCGCGTGGTGGACTCGATGGCCTGACGGCATCTGCCATCAAGGGCATCAATGCCATGCCCGCTCGCGGCGGTAATCCCGACCTCACCGACGAAGAAGTGAAGGCTGCGGTCAAGCTCATCCTTGATCAGTCCGGCGTCTAATCCGGCATTTTGAGGCGCTTCTCTGCGCCTCAATGCGCCCCAAAATGGGGCAGGGTGTCTCGCAAAACTTGGCGCGTCTCTTGCTTAATACCCCTGAAGCTGCAAAATGCTGCATTGCAGCAATTTGTGCTAGCATCGTTCTGCGTGTCATTACCTAAAGTTTTTCGCAGTTCCCTTTGAAGCTTGTGTTTTTAAACCCCTAGAGAAGGAGAGGTTGTTTCCTATGAAGATGAAGACTTTGGTTGTTGCGGCTGCCCTGTCTGCCAGCGCCCTGCCGGTTGTTGCTGCTGAAAAGACCACATTGAGCTCGGTGCTCGCCGCTTCGGACATCACCGTCTCCGGTCGTGTCGATGCCTCTTACGACTACGCCGATACCGAAGGTGGCGCTGCCCCTGCGTTTGGCAACTTCAACACCGAGAGCAACTCCTTCGCGCTGCACCAAGTTGGCCTGCGCCTCGCCAAAGCTCCAGCCGCTGGCGTTGGCGGTGCGGTCACCCTGTTGGTCGGCGAAGACGCCAAGATCATCAACGGTGCTAACGGTGACGGCTCCAGCAGCTTCTCCACTCCAGAGGCCTACCTGAGCTACACCACCGGTGCCACCACCGTGATGGCTGGCCGCTTGCTGACCTTGGCTGGTGCTGAAGTCATCGACTCCTCCGCCAATCTCAACGCTACCCGTGGCTTGGTGTTTTTTATCCAACCCTTCTTGCACACCGGCGTGCGCGCTACCCACAAGCTGAGCGATAGCCTCACCGTAACCGGCGGCGTGATGAACAGCATTGGCTCCGCTGGCGTCGACAGCATCAGCGGCAACCGCGAAACCAAGGCGTTGGAACTGAATGCGGCCTTCCCCATGGGCACGGTTTCCAACTCTGTGACCCTGTACGTCGGCGATGAGGCCGAGGCTAAAGACGCAGGATTCAGCACCTTCCTTGACACCGTCTCCAGCGTTGCTGTCAACGACAAGCTGAACCTCGTTCTGAACCTCAGCTACGGCAACACGGAAGACAGCAGCGATGCCACCAGCGAAGTCTTTGGTGCTGCTGCCTACGCCAACTACAAGCTCGCGCCGAAGTGCCGCATTGCTGGCCGTTTGGAGCAGCTCCACGTTGCTTCCGGCGGTGATGCCTCTGCGTTCACCTTTACCTACGGCCACACCGTGACTGACGGCCTCGAGCTGATGACCGAAGTTCGCTATGACGACTACAGCTCAGAATTTGCCAGCGCCATCGGCGAAGACAACCAAGTCATCGGCACCCTGAAGGCTGTTTACAAGTTCTAATTGCTGTTTGGATTGAACTCGCGTTACCGTGGCACCAGAAAGGCCCTCTTACGAGGGCCTTTTTTGTTGTCCCTGACCCGTCCTATCTGACGTTGACACTTTTCTTCAGGAGAGAAGGCGATGTCGG
>CAZHTI010000077.1:0-13240 GCA_964535755.1 uncultured Salinisphaerales bacterium
AGCACCGTGCGCCGCATCGTCAATATGACCGCACTGACGGTGGTGGAGGCGAACGCCTGAAGCGGCTGCGGCTTAAGACAGGCCGCAGCCTGGCTAAAACCGGTAGTGCCAGCTCAGGCCCGCCTCTAGCCAGCGGGCGTCGGCGACGTCTAGGGCATCAGCGCGGTAGTGGAGCTTGAGGCCGTAGCCCTCGACGGCTAGCCCGGCACCCAAGCTGGGCGCAGCCATGATTTGCGCGCCCCAGCGCAAGCCGCGCCAAGGTCGGCTATAGCTGAGGCTCAGGCTCTCGCCAGAGGGCAGGTAGCGGCTCGCCAGCCCAAGGCGCTGGCGTTTGCTGAATTCCCTACCTAGTTCCAGCGAGGCGTCGAGCGGCAGGCGCTGACGCAGGGTCTTGCGGTCCTCGCGGCCGCTGAAGGTCGGCGCGAACTGATCGCCCTGTGGCTCGATGGCGGCGAAGCGACCTTCGGTGTGCAGGGCGGAATCCCAGCGGATCTGCGCGAGGATGTTGTCGGCGGTAAACGCGCCGTACCAAACGCCCCATTGGCCTGCGCCGCGCAGATCCACTCCCCAGCCCTGGCCGCTGGCGCCGTGCTCGGGGCGATCGAACAAAAAGTCCTCGCCGTAGTAGTAATCGACGCTGCCCGAGTAGCGGTAGTCGTCTGCGGTGAGGGCTTCCGCCTGCGCTTGCAGCCGCCCCTCGGTGAGCGAGGTTCCATGCCAGCGGGTGATACCGAGTTCAAGCTCGCCCAAGCCCCGCCGCTGCCAGGCGTGCGCCAAGCGCCAGCCAAGGCTGCGGCTGAGTCTTACGCGGAGGTCGACATCAAAGCGCTCGCCGGGCGAAAACGGTAAATCGTTAGCGACCCGGTGGTACAAACGGGCGGCGTCGCGGCTGGCTTGGACGTCATATAAGTCTTGGTAGACGCGGCTCACTCGCCATGCCGCATAGCCCACCGTGAGGCTATGGCGGATGACCGCAGAGGCGTCCGAGCCGCCCTCCAGCGGGGCATTCCAACCCTTGATGAAGGCGTAAATCGGCACCGGCTCGGAATAGCCTGCGGCTTCGCTACGCGCGTGGACTTGCCAGTCTGCTGCTGCGGCAAACCCGGGCAGCAGCAGTGCCGCCAAAAGGGGGATTAACCTAGCGATTCGATGACCCCATCTCGGTAGCGAATGATGATGGCACCGCTCTCCGTCTCGCTGACGGAAGCGGCGTCAACGCCGTCAACCGTGACCGTGCCGGTGATCCGTTGGCCATCGTCCTCGGCCAAGCCCTCTAGCCCAATCACGACGCCATTGGCGGTGGTCAGGGTGAGGGACTGACGCCGCTCTGAGAGCGTCTCGGCGTCCATATCTACCGGGATATTTAGCGGCACGCGCAGGACGTAAAGACGGTCGTTGCGGGAGAAGCGGACGGTAAACGCGCCAGTCGCCTCACCACGAACGCTGTCGAAACCAGTCGCAGCAACAGACACCACCGCGTTGTACACCCCACCATCGCCGACCTTGACCTGACTGTTGATGGAGACACTGCCACGGACGAAATTGCTGGCGCTGTACGGCAGGCTGCTGCTGTAACTGCGCGCTGAATTCTCGTCGACATCAAAGCGCACACCGGCTGCGACGTTGTTTTGAGCATTGGCAATGCGCCCGGTCATCGCCAGCAACCTAGGGTTGTATTGCAGGTCGAGGTTGGAATTGCTGCAGCGGTTGCAGCGCAAAATGCTCGCGGCGAGGGTACCTGTTACCGAGACCGGGTCGGCGACGCCAAATTGCTCAAGCACGGCGTTGCCGTTCAGCGCAAGACTGTCGGGGATACTGTCGCCCTCACTGTTGGTGATGACCACGAGCACGAGTTCTGTACCCTCCAGCTGCGCCGCGACGCCGCTCGCTCCGAGCGACCGCGCGCTGCCAGCGAGGGCGACGCGCAGCGTCCCCGCATCTGCTTGCGGGGCGTGCGGCAGATCCAAACGGAGGTCCAATTGGCTGTCAGACACCTGCCCTTGCAGGGTGATGGTGTCGGTCCCGTCACTGTTATTGACGACTCCCACTGTGGCTGTCCGCTGCGTCCCTGCGCGGTCCGTGCTGCGCACGGTGGTAGTACCCGCCGCCGCGTCATTGGCAAGGTAGTAGCTAAAGGCTTCTTTGCTGCCTAGGCCTAAGCTTTCGCCGATGTCCGTGAGGCCAGAGTCAGCAGCTAGGCCCGCCGCGTCGAGTTCGGTCGCGAAGGCTTCCACAGGATCAGTAAGCTCGCGCTCGCCCTGCCGGAATATCTCGCGCAGTTCACCAAATACTGCGCGTGCCTTCTCTGATGCGTTAGCTTGGGCGGGGGTGCCACCGCAGGGCTCGGTGCTACAGGGCCGCACTTGGTTATTGCCCGCTGCGGCTTGCTGCGCGTTCATTTGCGTCAGTTGCACGTTGTCAGGCAGCGGGATTTGCCCCACTTCTGCTTCATTAACGGCGGCAGCAACGAACTCTGATAGCGACAGCCGCGTGGAGTCGTTATCCGTTGCGGCAATCACGCCACCTTGGAATGCTGCTGCGAGACGCGCGAGCGCTGCGGTTGGGTTGCCGCCCGGCGTGGTGGCGAGTGCCGCTGCTGCAAACAGGGCATGAGCGATGGCCTCAGGCTCCGCCTCAGCAACGGCTGCGGGGTTGGTGAGGTCGGCCGCACACAAATTGCCCACATCTACCCCGCCGGTCAGCAGGCGCAGTTCGATCAGGGCACGGCGGGCGTGGTCAGCATTGATGTTCGCACTCTGGCCGCCGGCGAGTTCCCGGGCGCGGTTGGCGGCGACGTGGGTCAGCGGGCTCAAGCAGGCGTTGAGCTGGCTGGGCTGGGACACACCCGACGCTATCCCCTCCATGACGAAATCCGCGGGCAGCGGGAAGCTCCCGCCGAAAGGCACCACTTGCCCAGCGGCATCGCGGCAACCTGCACGCACGTCACAGCGCATCATGCTATTAGGGCCGGGCGTAACGCGATACAAAATTGGGCCACCGGTGTAGCGCTGCAGGCTGACATTGAAGCCGCCATCGCTACCGGTACTGCCGCCACCGCGACGCACGAGGCCTGCAGCCGTTACCTCCAGCGCATCAATGGTCGCGCCTGAAATGACGCCCTTGGCCGCATTGCCCGCAGCGCCGACGGTAAACCCTGTCGCTGCACCGCCGCTGCTACCGCCCGAGGCCGGCGGCGGAACGCTGCCACCGCCGCTTGAGCCACCTCCCCCGCCGCCACAGGCGGCCAGCGTTGCCGAAATTGCAAGCAGAGCGCTTCTGGTGAAATCGAATTTTTTGGCGTTCATGCTCAGTTTGCCTCTGGCGTTGGCAGCGGGGCTTTGTCGTAAAAGCGGGTGATGAAGAAGGGGCGGAGGTTGTCGATGGGCTCGTTGAAGCCTCCGAAACGATCAAAGTTGCGCGACTCTTGGGCGACCACGCGGCTGCCGTGCTGGCTCAGCAAAGTCTCGATACGCTCGTCCACCAACTTGCACACCTCCCCTTGGCCATTGCTGCTGCCGACCGGCGAGCAATTGGGAGCGCCGGGGGTGTTGTTGGCATCAAAAAAAAGCCGGCGGCGCTGCATGACCAAACGCCCAGACTCATCCACCCGCCAGAAGATGCGCAAAGTGCTGGTTGTGGTCACGACCTGAGATGGGAAGAAGCAACCTGGGAGGTTGTTCACATCTTCAGGGCGGCAAACAAACACACTGGTTTGCTCGCCGCTGCCGTCGGCGAAGAGGTCGAAATAAAACTCGCTATTGGCGTCGTCGGGCTCACTCCCTGCCCCGTATTGCTGATAGCGCCCAGGCACATTGGCGGCGGTAAATACCGGCAAGCTCGCCTCGCTCGTGTAGATGTCGCCGGTATAAAAATCGAGATTCTCCGGGGCTAAGCGATGCACGCCGGCCAGCAGGAACTCGCGCGCACCAAACCCTAAGAAATTGAACAGCTCTTGCAGATGTTCTAACTGGCCGCCATCCAAGGGCTCACCGTTGACTCGATAAGGCTGCGGCTTAGCCCTAGCGACCTTGCGGAAGCTCGCACTATGGCCATTGCTATAGCTCACTTGCAGCACGCGGCTAGACTCAGCCAGCGACCAAGTCAGACTGACATTACCGATGCGGGAGACCGTCCCAGTGCCATCGGCGTTGAGACGGTGAAACTCGACATTGAGGGCTGGTGGTGGCGACCCAAATTCTCGATCCGTAGCGGCAGCACTCGGCGCATAGACCGGCAGCAATAGATTGCGCCCAGCCAGTTCGCTATTGCTGAAGCGGTAATAGCCGGAAGGAAGGGTCGCAAGGGCGAACTCAGTGCCAGACTTTTGTTCTGGCGGCGGTGGATTCTCCCCCGTTAAAAATGTTTGCTCAGTATTAAATGTAACCAACACCAAGTGGCGGCCAAAACCGCCGGATTTGAACTCGACGTTCAATTCCAGCAAGCGCGATCGCACTAGGCATTCAAGCACGGTAGTTGGGTCACCATTGCTGGGGGTGCAGAGTCCGGCGACGCGATTGATGAAGTCGCTGCCAAACGCTGCAGCGGGCACTACCCGCAAACTGCCGTCAGCCTGCTCCGACCAAGTCGCGGCGACGCGGCCTGTGGCTCTCGTGAATGTGCCATTGAAGTTGCCTTGAGCATCGGTAGAGGTGCCGTCCGCACGCCGCGGCAGGGATTCGATCAAATCTGCCGTGCCATCGCTACGCAGCGTGAGGCTAGTGACGGGGAAGCCCTGCCGACTGAGTATCGAAATCGTCCCTAGCACCGCATCCCCGAGCTGGGATGGCCGGATATTGCTGCCGCCCACCTCGCTCGCGGCAGCGGCAAAACGCGCCTCGGACTTCTGAGCATCCGCATAGGCGCTGCGCATCGTCGCGCTCTGGGCGATCTGCAGGGTGTTGTCCAAACCACCGGGCATCGCCACTTCAGGGCTGGTCGCCAACACCTGCAGTGCGGCAGCGACACTGTGCGCCTCTAGCTCATCAATGCGGCTGCGCGCGTTGGCAAATTCTGCCGCCACCAGAGCCTCGGGCGGCAGCTGGCCGTAGCGGGCGGTGCTGAGAGTCGTGAGATTGAGCGCTGAGGATTCCTCCACGACCAGCACCGCGTCTGCGCCCGCTTGGCTCAGCGCCTGAGTGCCGGTGCCGATGGCACTGGCAAGCACCACCCGCGCCTGAGCGCCGTCGCCGCGCGCTACCAGCTGCAGCAGGTCAGTCTCGGCGATTCGGGCATCGAACCGGTAGCGTCCGGCACTTAGGGCAGTCGTCCAGCGCTTATTGCCGGCGATGAGTTCAACGGTACCGGTCATCAGTAGCGGCACCTCACCGACGAGCTGCATGGGCCGGAGGTTGCTGGCAGGCTCTGGGCTTGCAGTGTCAGTGCTGCCGCTGCCGCCACCGCCGCAGCCCGCGACTAACAAGGCGGCAAGGCAAATGCTGCTGGGCAGATGTGAGAGAGAACGAAGCATGGGATGGTTTCCTTCCATTCAGGCTAAATGCCGCAGGCCAAGGGGTCGGCAAGTGGGTCCACTTGCAGGAATAGCGGCGGGGCGGCGAGGCTGATTTGTGCGCCGTCTGGCAGAGTCAGGCTGAACTCACCTGCCTTGACCACGGTGCATTTTTCCGTGCCCTCGCTGTTCGGCGGCAGTTGCCGGCAATCCTCGGGGTTGCCGATGGTGATCTCGCCTTCATAGACACCGGTGACTAGCGCACCCTCAGCACTCTTGCCGAGCGGCAGCTTCGCCGCGACGACGGGGTCAAAGGCGCAGGCTTCATCGCAGAGCACGGCGAAGTAGTCAGTGCCGCGAATACCGACGGTAACGACTGGGGTGACGATGCGGTATTCCTCGCGATTGATCTTGCCAATCAGGCCGCTGACGGCGCGGAAGCCGCCCTTGACCAGACCCAGCACTAGGACCTGCGGCTCGGCCTTAGCTACCGGCAGCTGAGTCGGCGCGGCTGATGCTGCCGGCGCCACGGTGGGCGGCTGAATCACCGGCTGGGCGAGTGCGCTCGCCGCCAACACTTTCAGCTCAAAGCGGCGATTGCGATCGCGCCCGGCGGGGCTGTCATTGCTGGCGATGGGCTTGCGCTGGCCGTAGCCCCGCGTGGTTAGATGGCGGCCGTTGGCACCGCGCGCCATGAGGTAGAGCTTGACGGCATCCGCACGGCGCTCAGACAAACGCCGGTTGGTTTCTGGGTTGCCGCTAGAGTCGGTGTGACCACCGATTTCCACCTTGATGTCGGGCTTGGCTTTGAGGGCCACCGCGAGCAAGTCGAGCGCAGTTTTAGCCGTTGGGCCCAGCACCGAACTCCCAGCGGCAAAGCCCACGCCGTCGAGCACAACGACATCGCCCTCTTTACAGCCGGCTAAACGCAGCGCAGCACAGCGGCTCGCCGGTGCGGCAGCGGCCGGGGCTGACGCGATCGTTGGGGGCAGCACGATTTCCGTCACCCGCTCGGCTGGGGCAGCTGCCGTTGGCACCGGCAGTACAGCAGCGCTGCCAGTGCCGGAGAACCGGTACTGGTCGATTTGCAGGGCTGAGTCTGGCCGCAACAAGAAGGCGCCGCTGTCGGTGAACTTGAGGTTCAGATAGCTATTGGTTTCAGTGCGTACCGAATCACCATTGAACACCGAGTCACCCTTGGCCAATTCCCGGATGCCCTCGTCGTTGGCAGCAGAGCCCTGCCCGGTGAGTAGCGTTACGGTGGCGGCGGCTGGCTCGCTGGCGGCGAGCCTGGGTGCTGCAAGCAGCAAAGCGAGGAAGGAAGCAGCGATTGCGAGTTTCATGGGCGTCGTCCTCGCTATGCGCCACAGGAGAGCGTTGAGCCGGAAGTCACCCGGTCAACACGGCCGCGGTTCTGGGGCGTCACCACATTCGGGTCTTCGAGGCCCTGTTGCGCGTCTTCGTCGGGGGCAACGACGCTGGCGGTATCTGGGAAGTAGTCCTGCACAAGCACCGGCAGTGGCTCGCCGCGGCTGTCCTGCTCAGGCCGTGGAGGCCGTGGAGGCGGAGGTGGTTCACCGATATTGGCCGGTTGCGAGGACCCCAAAACCACTACTGTGCCGCCGCCGCGCAAGGTGTCCGGGAAGCGCGTCGTGCCTTGGGTGGCAAACACAAAGTTAGGACTAGACGGCCCGAGATTGATGAAGGCAGTGCCGCTACCAATCTGGATGTCGTTGGTGGCCGTGGAGCTGCCATAGACCACGGTTGCTACCGCCGTTGGCAATTCAAACGGCGCCACGTTGCTGCTGTTTGCCAGATGAAGGAACAAGGGGCTTCCACTGCTCACCACCTGCGGGCGGAGTTGCGCGGGTTGCACCAAGGGGGTGTCGACAAAGCCCAGCCTGGGGCTGTCCACAAATAAATAGCCACCTTCGATATCGAGATCACCCAGCATGACGCTAGCGCCGGCAAAGGCGGCATTGGGGCCGTTAGCGCTAGGGCGCAAGTTGGGGGCGCGGCTGGCGATGAGGCTAAGCAGGGCAGCATCGCTGCCGAAGCTCGCTACCCCTTCGCCGATGATCAATTCCGCGTCACTGAAGTTGATGCTGCCGCTGGCTCGGGCGGATAGGGCGTCGGCTTGGATTACTCCGCCGGATGACGATGTGCCGATATTGGTTGCGGAGAGCTCAAGGTTCTGGGTTCTTGCATTACGCAGCGTCAAGGCGCCATTCGCGGTCGCTAGGCGCACATTGGGGGCGGTTACGCTGCCTAGACTCAGGTTGCCGCTCTGCACCTCCAGTACCAAATCACCCGACTGGGTCAGGCTGCTGATCTCGATACCCGCTGTGCTGCTGGCTGACAGGCCGGTAGCGCCTAAGCTGAGCGCGCCCAAGTTCAGTGCGCCGGTGGCGACCGCCGTCAGACCTTCGCCAGTAACCGCAGAGAGCGTAATGCCGCCGCCAATGGCGGAAGCGCCAACCTCATGGATTGAACGGCCGCCATCCGCGTCGGTGGCAATCCCTCCAGCGCTGATCGCCCCGCCTGCCGTGAGCTCACTACAGCCCGCAAGACAGCGGCGCTGCGTATTCAGGGTGACCCTAGCAGTGGACTCACCATTTCGGGCGCGGCTACTGATGCTCCCTGCTTGAAGCGCCCCGCCTGAGGCGAGATCGATATTGGCGTTAACGGCCGGGACGAAGCTGCCACTGTCGTCACTGCGCGCCGTGCTCGCCAAATTGCCGACCGTGAGTTGATCGCGGCCGAACAAACTAATGCTGGCGTTGGCATCTCCCGTGCTCACTTCATGCCGAGCACTGACCGCGCCCACCGTCAGCGAGCCCGCGTCTACCGAGACCTGCACCCGGCCCGCTGCAGCGCTGAGGTTGCCCAGCGTGGTATTGCCTTGGCAGTTGACGACCACGCTGCCCGCGCTGGCAGCGATGTCGCCGAGGTTGGTGAGGCCATCGCCACCCAACACCTGCACCGTTTCAGCCATCAGCGGGCCTTGCACCGTGAGGCCCTGCGCCGCGGCGAGGTTGAGCGCGTTGATGCTGCCAGTAATGCCGCCAATGTTGGTGTTACCCGCCAAAGCGCGCAGCGAAACATTGCCGTTGGCGGTCACAACCCCGGTGCGGATATCGCCACCCTGCCCCAAGGCATTGATTTGGCTGATGATACTGAGGTCGTTCTGGGCATTGACCAGCCCGGTGGAAACACCGCCGCCGGTGGCATCAATCGAAACACTGCCATCCTGGCCAATGCTGCCGACGGCCGCCGTAGTGATATTGCCGCTGGCGATTGCCCCGCCGTTGCTTGCTGTACTGCTGCAATTTAGGCAAATACTGGTCGAAAGTTGAACCCGAGCGGACGCACTACTGCCGAGTACACCAGTTGCCTCCGCATTGGTCTGGACGTTACCCGTACTCAGGCTGCCACCGGAGGAAATGACTACATCTGCCAAGGCAGACGGGCGAGCATCCTGCGCACTAGCAATAGCTTCGGTGCTGAGGTTGCCGACTTCCACCCCGCCACCACTGATACTGATTCGTGCATTGGCGTCACCGTTGGTGTTGGTAGCGCTGGTGGCGATGTTGCCCGCCGTGATTTGACCAAGCGCAGTGGCGGTGAAACGCGCGGCAGTAACGGCGGATAAGTCAACTGAGCCATTACTGGCTACTTCCAGACCATCCGGTGAAGTAAAAGCGCCGCGCAAAGTAACGGAGTTTTCGGCCGCGATTTCATTGCCAAAGCCGCCATTCTCAAAGGCATTGATTGCGCCCGTAACTTGCAGATCCCGAGCGAAGTGAGTAGCGAAGGCATCCAGTCCGCCGATTTGGACATGCCGCGCACTGATGCTGCCGTTTATTTGAATTTGCTCTAGCGGGTTGCCAACTACTTGCACTGGGTTCCCGTTCGCATCAAACGAGGTGTCAAATTGAGGGCCTACGGACAACCCTCTGACGCCGCCAGCGCCAGCCTGCTGGTCTGCTGTGACGTCACCGTTAACGGTAATGCTCCCAGCGCCCCGCAATAGAATTCCGCTGGCACTGCTGAGCGCGCCAGTCGTGAGGCTCTCTAGTGCGCGTAGCCGAATATCGCGGCCGGCCGTTACTGCCCCAGTCGTGGCCAGCCGCGTGGTAAAGCTGGAAGCCCCGCCTACGTTGTCAACAAACTGGCCAACCCGCACCCCACCAGAGGTACTTGTGAGGTTCCCAAGGGATACCACTGCGGGAGCGCCAAGCGCGGTGAAAATCCCATTGCCAAAATCATCAAATCCTTCCTGCCGGAAGTCCCCGCCCGCATAAATGTCTTGCTGGGCCTGCACCGTGCCCGCTTGAATATCAACACCACGCAGCGACACAACGCCCATACCGCTGCTGACGTTACCCAAGCGCATCGCACCGGTTTGCGCGCCGCTGACTACGTTGACGCTGCCGTCGCTGAGGATGCTATTGCCGAGGTTGGCCACGGTGACGCTGCCGTTAGCACTGGCAGTGATCACGCCATTGGCATCGACGGTGCCGGTGGCGATCGTGAGCGCGCCGCCATTGCCTTGAGCGCGGCCATCCAAAGCGCCATCGCTCAAGTTCTGGATGGTGATGGCGCTATCCGCGACCAAGCTGACGTTGACGCCATCGCGCAGTTGGTTCTCGATGGTGGTCTCGAAAATCGTGTCCACCCCGCCGCTGCTAGAACTGTTACCGCTGCCGTTGGCAATGATGATGCTGTCTGGGTCCAGCAGCAGGTGGCCGCCTTGGCCCAGCCCGACGGCACCACGCGCCAGCAGGCCGCCACGGCCAGAGAGCTCGGCAAAGCCGCCACGCCCAGTGCTATCAGTTGCCCGCGCTTGTATGTCTGAGCCGAATGCAGTGCTGAGCAGACCACCCGCCACGAGCCGCACACTGCCGCCGTCGCGCCCGCCCGCGAGGATGTTTGCGCCGTCGCGCAGGCTTAAGTCACCGGCGCTGACTGCAGAGACCTGACCACCGGCCAGATCCGAATTGCCGCTGACGTCGATGTCGCCGCTGATGTCAATGAGACCGTTGTTGGCGACCAACTCCACCGCACCGTTGCGCTCGACGGCACTCTGGGAAGCGATGTAGCCGCTGTGGTTGACCGCCTGGGCGAGCAAGTCGCCGGCAGTCTGCGCGGTCAGCAGTACGCGCCCGCCAGCCGCGACTATGCTGCCGGCGTTATTGACCCCCGCGCGGCTACCGATGGCGGCGGCATCGACCGCAAAGCTCACCGCGCCAGTGGGGTCTAGCGAGAGCGCAAAAGCCGAGCCGCTGGCCAAAGCTACCGTGCCGAGATTGGCTTGAATTAAGCCGCTGTTGTCGCTGGCTGCCGCTGCCAGCACCACAAAGCCGCCGTCGTCTGCGCGGATGACCCCGGCGTTGTGCACCGCTGCGCTGGTCGCATCGGTGAACAGATAGCGGCCCGCCAAAAAGTCGTCATTGCGGATATCGGCGGTGGTCGCGAACAAGCCACCCACATCCACGCGAGCACCTTGGCCAAAGACGATGCCATGGGGGTTGACCAAGAACACCCGACCATTGGCGCTGAGGTTGCCCAGCAACTCGGACGGCATACCACCGACCACCCGGTTGAGCACGACGCTGCTGGAGGAGGGCTGCACGAACTGCACGAACTCGCCGACGCCACTGCTGAATTGCTGCCAGTGGATGATTGCCGAGTTGCTGCTTTGGTTGATCACGGTGTGCCCGGCGCTGGGCGTGCCGATTTGGGCAGCGCCCGCGACAACCTCACCACCCTGAGGGCCGGCAGAGATTGCGGCGGGGAACAGAGCTGCAGCGACCACCAAGGGCCGCCGGATGCAAGTAGGTTTCATCTCCAGGCTCCTAGAAGTGGAAGGACAGTGCGGCGTAAGCACGACCGTCGTCGCGGCCATCGCTGACGGGGCGAGAATCCAGCGGCCGCGACCAATCCAATCGGAAATTCAAGCGTTTGTAGCTGGCCTCAAAGCCGAGGCCGGCGCTGGTTAGGCTGTTGCTGCTGTCCGTGCCACCAGGTCCAAAGGCGAGTTGGGTAACGCGGCCGGTATCAACAAAAACCTTGGGCACCAAGGCAATCGGGCCGACCTGCATGGGCTTTTGCAGAGTGGCGGAGGCATGAAAGCCACGGTCGCCGCGCGCTTCAGAAGGGGCAAAGCCGCGCAGTGAGCCAGGCCCACCCAAGGACATTTGCTCGGTTTCTGGCAGTGGCTCCGGGCTGTGCACGGCGTGCACGCGCAGCAGTACGGAGCTACGCATGGGCGTCGGGTGTAGGTGCTGCACATCGAGCTCGGCCTTCAGCGGCTGGCCTTCATCGCGCTCCGTCGAACTTGCGGAGCGGAAATTGCTGCGCAGATTGATGCGCGTTTGGGTTACCGCGCCGCCGGACCAGTAGCGGTTGTTGGCGAGCACCAGTTCAGCGAGCGTGATGCGCGTGCTGGACAGCGGCAACTCGCCCAAAGGCGAATCGAGCGATGCGTCAGCATCAGTGTGCTGTATGCCCACCGTGGCACTCAATTGCTGGTGATAGCGCTGAATCAGCGGCAGCTGCAGTTCCAAACCACCGTTTTGGTTCTTGCCACTAATGCCGCTGGGCCCTGCCACCGAGAACCGTGCCAGGTTGTAATGGCCCTTAATCCGTATGCCCTTGGCATTGAGCGGCAGGCTGTAGGCCACTTGGCCAAAATTGAGACGATTGGTATTGGAGTGCAGCCCCGAGAGTTCCAGCTGGTCGGCTGCGCCCAGAGGATTGTTGATGGTGGCAAACGCCGAGTAGCGATACTCGCCAACGTCCTGACGACCATGGTTATCCGCCGCGAGCACGACTTGGTAGGGGTCTTCGCTGACCTTGACCTCGACATCACTGCTGCCGAACTCAGTCCCCGGCTTGAGGATGGCCTTAGTCGAGAGCCCCGGAAGAGTGTTGAGTATCTGCAGGTCGCGCTCTAGTGCACCGGCGCGGTAGACCTCGCCCACCCGTGTTTGCCGCAGAAAGAAGCGCAGCAAGGAGTCGCCATAGCTGCGCTGACCATCAAATCCAATCGCGCCAATTTTGCCCTCGATGACCCGCAACTCCACCCTGCCAGCGGCCAAGGTCTGCGGCGGTATACCGACCGAGGCCAGCGGGAAGCCCGCTTTGCGGTAGTGCCGGGTGAGCCGTTCCGCCGCCTGATACAGCTCGCCTACCGTGACCGGTCGGCCGAGATAGTCGGCGACTAGCGCTGCAAGCTGCTCGCTGGGGAACTGGGTATCGCCCGAGAAGCTAAATCCCTCCACCACGAAGCGCTTACCACCGGCAGGCGCAGGCTTGATCAGAGGCGATTCAGGCACGACCACCGGCGAGGCCTGCTGCGGCAGCGGCGGCGTGGGCGTGGGTTTGAGGATGTCGCCAACGACGCCCGGCGTCGCTGCGAGTACGGCCGAAGGCAGAGCCAACAAAGCACTGCTGAGCCAAGCCCAACCCAGAACGCGGGTTCCTACCCTATCCATAAATTCCCTTTTGCCGCTAAGCGGCTGCTTAATGTCGATTGAAGCGCCGTGTCGAGAGCGCTCGTTCATCTTTGAGTCAGGTTATTCCTGCCAGCAGCTCGAGAAAAGGGGTTATCGTTGTGGGTTAATTTGCCTATGTAAGAACTTTCAGGGTTCGGCGTTTTTTTGACGAATGCCTAGGCGTAGGCTGTATTGCAACTACCAGTCAGAGGGGCCTAAAGCCACACTTTCACCGGCTTCGCTACACCCCAAAGCCGCCCGAGACGTTGATCTGCTGGCCGGTCACATAGCCATT
>CAZHTI010000078.1:0-13128 GCA_964535755.1 uncultured Salinisphaerales bacterium
GCGAGAGCTATTTTGAGCGTGTATGAGAAGTAATTGTGGTCTGTCCCCTATTGTCCGGTGTGTTTAACCCTGTTGTTTTCCACTGAGAACGAAATGAACCAAAAGCAGCTCCCGCCTAGCGTGGAAATCACTGAGAATGTTCTCAGGTACCCGTTAACTCTGCCGAGTAGTCCTTGGCGACGAAAACTGAAGGTATCTTTTGGTCGCCTACTGATTTTATTGCTGCCAAAATACGCACAACGTCTATTAAAGGAGGGAGACCCGATGCTGTTTTCGGCGATCGAGAGGACGATGATCGCCGGTTTTGTGGGGCACGCAAAAAATGAGGAAGATTGGCTCGCACTTAACGACCTGCATCGCCGTTTCTGGTCGGGGCAGGGTGGGGCGATTTTTAACCACTCGCCAGAGGTTGAAGATCGCTTAAATACATGGTTTTTAGAGAAGCACGGTCGTTTGCTTGAGTGTCTTCAGCAAGAGTTAGTGACTAGCGAGCACCAGTGCCCGGTCATTTGTGAGATCGGCAGCGGCAACGGCTTGGCGCTTAATTATTTAAGTCAGCAGTTTCCGACGGTGCCGCGTTTTGTCGGTATCGACATTAACGAATACTCTACACAGCGCAACAAAGAGCGTTGGGGTGACAATCCCAAGCTTGAATTTGTTGCCTCAGACGCTTTGGACTGGGTACGGCAAAATGCAGCCGGAGGTTGGATATTTTTCTCAAACTCCGGGGTCATGGAGTATTTTCCCCAAAAAAATGTGGAGGCCCTTTATCACCATACGGCAAGTTTAGACAAACCCTCGTGGTGGGTGCTCACTGAGCCTCGTGATTTAGACCATGACTTCACAACTGAAACTCGCTCGCGCGTTCATGGTAGTGAACTGTCTTACAGCCATAATCACCCTTATCTTTTACGTCAAGCAGGCTGGAAGGTAGTGGAGCAGTTTGAATCCGAGGTCGGTGCCTATAGGTGTGTATCTATTTGCGCGAAACTCGGGTGAGCCATCACAGGGCGTCCGCCCCATAGGCAGCGTTGCCCTTAGGCAATACGGGACTTTCGTGACGCAATATCTCTTGGATGGATCGGGGCACCGCGCCCCGACCTCGCCACGCAAGCAATCAGCGGGTCGACACGGCGCTACGTCGCTTCAAGTAAGGTCGGTGCGCTCTAGCTGGCCTTGGTTGCTATTTGATGCGTGGGTTGTACCTACCGCCGCAGTCCGCTTGCACTAGTTTGGCTGAAGATTGCCCGCCAACAATAAGCCCAGAATCAGCGCGCCTAAGGCTAGGCGGTAGACCACAAAGGGCCAATAGCCACGGCTGCTGACGAAGCGCAGGAACAACACAATCACGCCGTAGCCAACGCCGAAGGCGACGACCGTTGCCAGAGCCGTGGGGCCGGGGCCGATGGGGCCATCGACGCCCCAGCTTTTGTAGAGCTGATAGAAGCCGGAGGCGAATACTGCGGGCACGGCGAGCAGGAAGGAGTAGCGCGCCGCAGCCTCGCGGGTGTAGCCCATGATTAGGCCCGCAGTGATGGTGCCGCCGGAGCGGGACACGCCCGGTATCAGCGCCATAGCTTGGGCGAAGCCGAACAGGATGCCGTCCCGCCAGGTCATCTGGGAGAGGACCTTTTGCTGCGGGCCGTAGCGGTCAGCAATGCCCAAGATCAGGCCGAAGAGCATCAGCATGATCGCGGTGATGTAGAGGTTGCGCAGGTAGGTTTCGATGGCGTCTTGAAACAGCAGACCCAGCGTGGCAATCGGCAGGCTGCCAAGGATCACGAGCCAGCCAAGTCGGACATCGGCGGCAGCGTCGGTGGTGCTGGTCGGCTGCCTTCTGACTACCGAATTTATCCACGCCAAGGCAATGCGGGTGATGTCGTGGCGGAAGTAGATGAGCACGGCCAGCTCAGTGCCGATTTGCGTGATGGCGGTGAAGGCTGCGCCTGGGTCCGTCCCTGAAGGTAGCAAGGGGCCAATGATGCGCAGGTGGGCGCTGGAGGAGATCGGCAGAAATTCCGTCAGCCCTTGAATCAGGCCGAGCAGAATCGCCTCAAGCCACATACCGATGTTGTCAGCGACGAACAAACCAACCTCACTTTTTTATTTTTGAGCAAACGAAGCCCAGTATCTTAACGAGGCGAGAGGCGCGATTAGAGAAGCGAATCCACAAATCCTGCGATTGCCACGACTTGGACTTAGCTTAAGTCCGTGCAGAGGCGACTACCGGATGAAACTTCGGCTGCGCACTACGGCAGCGCGCGTTGGGATTGCGCGGCAGGTCGGCGAAGCTGCTGAAGTCAGGTTGCGACACCTTGGTAGGTGCGCGAGACCTAGCGTAGAGCTTGGCGGCTGCGATGCAGCGCGCTTGGTCGTGCAGAGAAAGCCGACTCTCAGAGGCGCGGAGGGAACACTCACTTCAGCGCGCATCAACACTTCTTAAATGGTCCGGGCGGAGAGATTCGAACTCCCGACCTCCTGTACCCAAAACAGGCGCGCTACCAAACTGCGCTACGCCCGGCCTTCAAGAGGCGCGAATTATACAGAGCATTATTCGCGTCAGCGGCTCTTTTTTTAGGTATTTGCAAGGTCCGCTGTGGCGGTGGCCACCATCAGGCGCGCAAAGTGCTCTAGTGACAAGAGATGTGCGAAGGCAGCACGGAGGTCGCCCTGCTTAATCATGCTGCGTAGCTCGGAGGCGGGCAGGGTAGAAAGGCGCTCCTCGCTGATCCGCCACAGCCCCTTGAGCCGCAACTGCTCGCCGTTGCGGGGCATCACGATGGCCTCAAATGACTCCATCAGCCCCAAGCGGGCGAGACGCTCGGTGAATGCTTCAGTCTGCGGCACGGCCGCGTCGGCGGCGTCGAGCAGGGCTTGTACGGGCTGCCAAGCGCTAGTCGGCTGTCCGTCATCCCCGAACAGGGCCGGAGCTCCAGTGTCTAGTCTGGATTCATCCACACAGATGACGCCGCGGGTGGTGCCGTCTGCGAGCTGCGCACGCACGACGCAAAACGGGTGGCAGCGGATAAATGCGGGGATGTACGCGCCCTCGCGCCAACGGCCGTCGGCCAGTACCGACAAATTGCTGCCTTCACGCAGCCCTAACACGACGACCGGAGTAAAGCTGCCGGTGCCTTCTGCTTTGACAAAGGCGATGGGGTGGCTGAGCGCCGCCTTAGCCATCTCCTGAGCTTGTACCGGCACAGCATTGAGGCCGCTGCACCAAGCGTAGTCGCGCTTCGGTGGCAGATGGCGGCCACTATGGCGTTGTTTGTCGAGCGGGAGGATGCGGCCATAGCCGGGCGGCGACGGGATGTGCTCGGTCATATCGAACGCTACGGTAAGTCCACCAAGCCGCAGCGATCCGCTGGCAGGTCGAGCTCCTCCTGCTCAATCCGCGGCAGGCCTGCGACCGGAATGATGCGGCCATCGCTCAGTGTGATGAAGGTACTTACCGCCTCCTGCACGCGGGATTCTGTCCCGGTGGTGATTAGAATCGCGCCTTCTTCCACATGCGTGACGAGTAGCGTCTGGCTTTGGCTACCGTCACCGCCGGCGTCGCGCAGCAGTTGGAGGAGGTCATCGCGGTCTGGACATTCACCTTGGCAGAGTCTTGCGCTGTAGCGCGTGCCGCGCACACCGATCGTCGCCACCGGCGTGGTGATGCGATAGGCGTCGCGGTTGACCTTGCCGATGAGCCCTGAAACGGTCCGGAACCCGCCCTTGAGCAGAGTCATCCACGCCCTTGAGCCGTCGTTGTTGCTGGCGATCACGCTGCCGCTGCTGCCTGAGCTGGGCTGTACGCGGGGCGGCGGAGCAGGGGCTTGATTGCTTGCCGCAAGCGGTGGTGCTTTCACTGAGGCGGTGGTGATGTGCTCCTTCACCTCAAAACGTGTTTCTGGCCGGAGTAGGAAGAACGCACCGTCTGAAAACCTTAGGTTGAGGTAGCTGTTCGCACCCGTGCTCATCAGCTCACCGGAGTAGACCGGCGCGCCTTTGCTCAGGTTGCGAACAACTCCTTGCGTGGCGGTGGCGGTGGCACGTCCCACCGCCATGACCACGGAGCCTTCCGGCTCGACGGCACTGTGGGCCGAAAGCGCAGGCAGCGCAAGGGCGCAGATGGCTAAGCTGCGGCGGAGTAGTGCGGCGATCACTGGACACCTCCTTCAACGCTGCATTGGGCTTCAGCTTCTGACGCGTACAGACGCTCAATCCGGATCGGCGTGACGGTCACCGCACCGGTTTCGTCCTGATCCTCGGCCAGACGCTTCTTCTTGGCGAAGGTGTCCTCAGGCTCAAACTCTTCGCTCAGTAGGATGACCTCGGCATTCGGCGAGAGCGGTGGCGGTGGCTCCACAACATTTTGTTGATAGACGAAGACGAAGTCGGTCGTCGGCGTATCGGTGATCGACAACCTCGGGCCTGCGTTGACGGGCTGCGCAAGGTTGGGGTCAGTGACCGTAATCATCCCGTTGTAGGTGCCTGAGCCCAAGACGAAGGTGGCGAGTTGATCCCGCGCGAAGCTCAGATTGCTGACCTCGAAGGCTTGCTGATCGGAAACAGGACGCAGGTTGAGGAAGAGGTTGCTTGCGCCGCGAACCGGTGCGGTGAACTGCGCATCGGCACTGATTGCCTCAATGTAGCGGGCGGTTCCGCCTACCGCGCCCAGTCGCAGTTGCTCGGCGGCGATGAAGCTCGCGTTGGGGCCGGAGCTAGGCACTAGGTCAGGCCGCACGGCGTTGATCAAAGCCAGCAGGGCTTGGTCTCCGGTTTCGCCGTTGCTGGCGTCGCCAAGCGTGAGATTGGTGAGCGTGAAGTTCTGACGCGCTGCGCGGCTGATTAGACTCAGCGCACTCAAGCGGCTGGCAGCGCTGGTGTCGATCTGCGCAGCATTGAGCGTGACGGCCTCGCCATCGACTGCGCCACCGGCAAACTCCAGCAAGCCAGTCCCAGCATCAATTGCAACATCCCCGCCGATGACTTGGGCAGGCCCAAGGGTGACCGTGCTGCCGGCGAGCTGTACCACTCCGTTGGCACTGACTTGCTTGCGGAGCGCCGGGCCAGCGGCTGGGCTAGCCACCGGGGCGCGGGTGCTGATGAGGGAATCGCCATCGATGCGCAGGCTTTGCTCGGAGCGGATGGCGACCTCGGGAGAATGCACGCGGCTGCCATCGGTGATCGTTAAGGCACCGCCGCTGTCCAAGCGCACCGCAATGCTGGCAGCGGCGTTTTGCTCGTTGCTGACGACGGCGGCTGTGGTTTCGCGCTGGCTCAGCGTTCGGAAGCCATTGACCTCGGCATTGCTCAGCGTGAGGGTGCCCTGTGCTTGCACGGCGAGCGTGTTTGCTTGCGCGGACTCGGCAGGGCTCAGCAGCGCTCCCTCGCCTTGCGTGCTGGGTGTCGCAAACACCACTGAGGAGTCTTCAATCAGCACGTCCACCCCGCTCAGCAGCGCGCCGTTCTGCACCGCGACGCGGCTGCTGTCGGTCAGAGCTAGGGTAGAACCACTGGTGATGTCGAGGCGACCAAGTTCGAGTTGGCTATCCGCAAGCGACACGCGACCGCCGGTGATCGCCACGGCGATAGGTTCAAAACTGAATATCTGCGTGGCGCTGAGGGCCACCCCAGACTCCCCGCCGTTAAAGGCACTGAACGCGCCCAACTGGAACTGGCTATTGGTGATTTCGATGCGCTCTGCGTCCACTTGGGCCGAGCCACTGACAAAAGTGCCGAGCAATTGCACCATGCCGTTCGCTGCCAGCGAGGCGTTGCCGAACAGCGAGCTATCACGCATCAGCAGGTCGCCTGCGGATGTGATTTGCAAGCCTCCGCTACTGCCTAGGCTGCTGCCGCGCACCGTCACCGAGCCCGCGCTGAGGCTAATTGCCCCCGCATCGCCCGAGAACACGCTGCTGTTGTCGATGCTCAGCGCAGAGCTTGCGACCACCGTGCTGCCGGACTGCACGTTGAAACTGGAATTGCTGAACGCGATCGTCTCGCCACCGATCGTGCCCAAGCCGCGCAAGGTGGAATCCAGCACCGACAGCGTGCCGCCCGCCAGCAGGCTGAACTGCTGAGTGGTCGGGTCGAGCTGGAACTGAGTGAGTTGCAGGTTTTGCGCAGCGTCGAGAGTCAGCGAACTACTGGCGAGGGTGCTGTTGCCAGTAAGCACCAAATTCTGGCCACGGAGAACTGCCGTGCTACCTGTGCTGCTGGTGAGGCGCATGGCATCAAGGGTGAGCACTCCTGCTGCGTCGATGAGCAGGTTTTGCGACTGGATGCTGCCGCCGCTGGTGTTGGCCATGCCTGACGACAACACTTGCACGGTCGCGCCATTGATGGTCGCTTGAGTCAGCGCCAAACCGTTGCCCGAAAGATTCACGGCCGAGCCCGCGAGCGCCGTATTGGTGACCTGCAATGCACCGCTTGATGCCCGTAGGTCGATCGCACCCGTGGCGCTCCAAGTGCTGTTGCTCACCGTCAGGGTGCTGCCGGTGATCGCACCGCCGCCGACGATGTTTGAGGTGGCTACCAGCGTGCTGCCTGCGCTCGTGAGCGACACGCTCCCTGCATTGATGGCCGCGCCGGAAATCCCCGTACCTGCGGCTGAGTTTGCGACCAAGCTGGCTGCGTTGATTTGGCCTGCGCTGATCGTCAGCCCATTGCCGCGTAGGGTGACCGCAGCCGTGGGCGCGGCAATCTGCGTGTTGCTGAGCGCCGTCGCGCTGCTCGTGCCGCCGATCACTAGGGGGCTCGTCGCTGTAGCGCGGACGGTATTAAGCGCGGTGCTGGTATTGCCCGCCACTGTGCCGCCACCGTTGAGCGTGACGCCATCGGCGCTGAGTGCGGCACCGCTGACGATGTTCAAAGTCCCCGCGCTCAGTACCGCAGCATCGGCGAGGCGAATGTCGCCGGCGACCGTGGTGGAAATGCTGCTCGCGTCGGCGCTGCCACCGGATACCAGCAGACTGCCACCAACGAGTTCTAGGCCAGCGCCATCGACGTCAATGGTCGAATTAGCGAGGCTCACCACGCTGCCATTCGTGCCGATGATCAGTGGGCTATCGGCATTCACGGTCGTCGTTGCTAGCGACGTGCTGTTGCGACCAGACACAGCTCCGCCACCGTTGAGCGTGACGCCATCGGCGCTGAGTGCGGCACCGCTGACGATGTTCAAAGTCCCCGCGCTCAGTACCGCAGCATCGGCGAGGCGAATGTCGCCGGCGACCGTGGTGGAAATGCTGCTCGCGTCGGCGCTGCCACCGGATACCAGCAGACTGCCACCAACGAGTTCTAGGCCAGCGCCATCGACGTCAATGGTCGAATTAGCGAGGCTCACCACGCTGCCATTCGTGCCGATGATCAGTGGGCTATCGGCATTGACAGAAACCGTCGAAAGCGCCGTGCTGCTCCTCCCTGACACGACACCGCCACCGTTGAGCGTGACGCCATCAGCGCGTAGCGCAGCACCGCTGACCATATTCAGGCGATTTGCAGTGAGTATTGAGCCTTCTGCGACCGAGATATCACCGCTGATATTGGCGCTGAGGGCATCGGCAGTTTGTTCGCTCATCAGGATTTGCAGGCTGCCGCCGACGAAGCTCAGGTTACTGCCATCGACTGACAACGCAGTGTCGTCAATCGTCAAGTTGCTCGTGCCGGTGCCTATGATCAGTGCAGAGCCGGCGGTGAGGTCAGATGCACGGAATACCGTCGCGCTAGCCCCGGCGATGCTGCCACCGCCGACCAATTGGCTGTCAGTGGCGGTGAAGCTCGCGCCGCTGCTGAGCGCTAAGTTATTGGCCGCAAGCGAACTAGCGCTGATGGTCGTGTCACCGCTCGTGGTGGTCGCAATGGCGTCAGCGTCGAGCGTGCTATCGGTCAGGCCGAGCCCAGCGCCTTGTACGTTTAAGCGCCCGCTGTCGGTAAGAATGTCAGTGTTTTGCAGCATCGCCACGCCCGTGCCTGAGGCGAGTGTGAGCGCGCTGACTTCAGCGACTGGCAGGCCTAGGCCAAAGCGCACGCTGCTGTCGACCAGCTCCAGTCCATTGCCGCTGATGTTCCCAGCCTGCTGCAGTGCGAGGTCACTATTAAAGACCTTGGTAACCCCGCCGCTCTGCAAAGCGAGGCTATCGGCAGAAACATCCGCGCTGTCGAGACGCGTCTCCTGCACGCTATCGATTTGCAGAGTCGAGGCGTCGATCGTGCTATTCGTGATCTCGCTGTTCTGCGCAGCTAGCTGGGTGAGTCCGTCGGCACTGATGACCGCGTTGCGCACATTGAGCTCTGCATCGGCATTGAGCGCTAGCGAGCTACCGGTGATGCTCGCACCCAACACACTGACGTTGTCAGCCGCGACCGCGCCTGCTCCCGTCAACAGTAATAACGCTGGGTCTGGTGCTGGTAGGGGTTGCGATTCGCTTTGCTGACGTGCGATGTGTTGCAGCGTCCAGTTGCCGCCGGAGCTGAAACTGAAGTTGTCTGCGGCGATGGTCATCGCTGGACCGCCGGTACGGAGGATGCTGGTGTCGCCATCGATATCCGTCGTCAAACTGCCGACATCGATCCCACTGTTTTCGATGCGCAGCCCGCCGCCTGTGATCGTCAAAGCGCCGTTACCGGTGACCGTACTCCCGTTGCCGATGGACACATCGCCCTCGCCAGAGCGGATGCGGAGCGCGTCTTCAAACGCCAGCGATGAGGCATCGACCTGTACTTCGACGCCGGAAAGTGAGCCGCTACCCGTAGTTAGAGTGCTGTTTGCGATGACTAAACGGGTGGCGTCGAAATCGACGCTGGTGGCGTCAATCAAACTGTTGGTCACGGACACACCCACTGCTGCGACGTTTAGGTCGCCGACCCCGAGAGCGCTGAAATCAATCGCCACCCCGCCAGTGCTTATGGTGGCCGCACCAGCCGAGACAGTACTGTTAGCGACCGCGAACGTGCCAGACCCTTGCGCAGCCACCGTGCTGGCGCTGACGGTGCTTCCAACAATCTCGGCATTGACTGCGGACACTTGTAGCAAATTGGTCGCCGCGACACTGCTGCCATCCACGCTGACGCTGCCGGCCGTGCTACTCAGTGCCAAGGACGCGCCAGAAGCGATCACGCTGCCTGCGCCGACTGCAACGCCATTGCTACCGGCAACTCTGAGGTTGCCGCTGTCCGAGGTGCTAAGGCTCACTTTGCCTAAGTCGACGCGGCCCTCCAGCGCTTCAACATTGATGTGCGGCTGCGCGTTGCCGACGGTCGCAATGGTGCCGCCATCGACCAAGATGTCGCCGGACTCGGCGATTGCCGAGAACGAGCCCACTCGGAAGCTGCTGTCATTTACCAACATGGATCGGCCGGTTTCGCCATCGGCCGGGCCAGTCGCGCGCAGACGGATGGCTCCGGGCGACGGGGCCTCCACGGTGCCAATGTTGAGGTTCTCGACCAGAACCGTTTCGCCACTGAGTTCGAGGTTCGTAAAGACTTGGCTGGCGCTACCGTTGCCCGTGAGTTGCACGGCGAGCGCGCCTTGGGCCGTGTACCGACTCTGATCAATATCGCCCAGTTGATCGGCGGCCAAAAGCAAGCTGCCACCGGTAGCGGTGTTGGCGTCACGAAGTACGCGAACATCGTTGCGCCCTTGTCCGGTGGCGGTATTCAGCCCCGTCGCCGGGTCGGCTTGCTCGCCGTAGTTGATCGACTCAACGCCCGCCAAGGCGTTGGGCGCGGAGGGAATCAAGTCAAATGCGTCTGCGACAAACTGCTCGCTTAACAGACCTAGCTGGCTATCGAGCGCTTTGGCGCTCGCGCTGAAATCACCCGTGACCGTTGCACGCACGCCGGCAAGCACCAGCTCGCCCGATGCCGTGGCGCTGACGCCGCCGAGAATCTGAGCATTCTCAGCCTCAGGGCCACCCTCAATACTGCCGCCGGAGAGCGAAAGCACCGTTTGGCTCTGGACGGATGCTCCGTTGGAGAAATACCCAGCGAGGCTGAAACTTGTGATGACGTTGCCACCTTCGTCCTGCTCTTCAGTGACAAAAAAGCCGGGCCCTTGCACAAAGCCTGCGCTGGGGTCGTCGCTGAAATACACGGGGCTATCGAGGCCCTCGCCCGTCAAGCGGACGCTACCGGCAACACTGAGCGTTTGATCAGCAACCAATTGCAGGGCGGTGAGCCCTTGGCCGAAGACGCTGGCATCGCCGCCGATGCGAATGTCACCGGCACGCAGCCGCAGCCCATGCACGCCGCCGAGTAGTTGGGTGCTGCTGACGCTGGCCACGCCAAGGACTTCGCCATTCGGCAAGCCGCCGCTGCCTTCTTGGAACTGGAAACCACTGGGCGAGAAGGTGATCGTCTCCGCATAGTTGAGGCCGGTACCCGCGCCCTCGATGGTGTTGATGGCAACGCCACCCGCGATGTCGACCGCGCCGGTATCGGCCGTGAACAGGCTGGTGGTACCAGACACGTCGACGTTGCCGCCGACGCTAAGGCCTGCGCTTGGGTCGCCGCGCTCGCCACGGACATCGAGTTTTGCGCTGGAGAACTGCGCAGCGGTGGTTTGGTCCCCCACCGCGTGAACAAAGCGCTCGACCTGAGCACTGCCAAACTGTGCGGGCGCGGTGGCAAAATCGGCGCAGTCAGGTTCCACACAAGCAAAGCTATTGAGCGCGACGCTCTGATCGACCACCAGTTGTCCCAATAACTGAGCGCGCTGGTTGGGGTCGGACACCACCGCCACATCACCCCCAACGGACAGGTTCTTGGCTTGCACCGTGGCGTTGGCGAGGCCGGCTGCGGTGACGATCAGATCGCCCGCCACCTGCACGTCGCCCGCATAGCTGGGTGCGGGGGCAAGGGGTTCGATCACCTCGCTGGCCGCCGCAGGCAGCGCGCTGATGCTCACGACTGCTTCACCGGCGATGGATGCCAAGCCTTGATCCAAGCCTTGGCTGTTGGTACGGGTGACACTCGGTGTGAAGCGCTCGGCGGGCAGTACGCCATTGGTAAAGCCCGCACGTAGCGCATCGCCCGAGAGGTCGAGGCTGCGAACATCACCAACTTGGGAGAATTGCTCCACGCTGGTGACTGCTAGGTCGCCGTCAAAAATGAGACGGTCAGGGGTGTCGCTGCCCTGCGCGTTGCGGCCCTCAATGTGCAATTGGCTGGCAGCCGCTTGCACGCGCGTATCGCCAAAGATGTGCAAGCTGATGTCGGTCTCGACGGGCTGCTCTTCGCAGTTGGAATCGCAGTCCGGGTCGATCTCGGAGTAGGGGTCGTCACCAGCGCCGGAGACCCGCAGCCTGAGCGCGGCGGTACCGCCTCGGCTGCTGAGCGATTCGCTGCCGTTGGCGTTACCGATGCTGGTAAAAGCCACTTGGCCATCATCCGCAGCATCGGTATAGGCGCGGACGTCGAGCGCCGGGGCTTCCGGATTGCCGTCGCCGACAATAAAAATCTGGCCTGCGGAGAGATCGGCGACTGCGTTCGGCCCTGCGACCGACACCGCACCGTCGACCACCAAGCGGAGAGTTTCAGCAGTCACGCCGCCAGGAAATCCACCGCTGTTTTGGTCTTGGCCCACCTCCAGCAAGGCCGTGCCGAGCACGCGCTGGATGACATCGCCATTTTCGTTGGTAAAGCCGTACGAAGCGCCCTGACTCCGCACCGTGATGGCGTCTCGAACATTGGTGTCAAAGTAACTGCTAGCGCCACCTTGGAGGCCTACCACGCCGTTTGGCCCAGCGTGGATGCGTGCGACAGCATCGCCGTGGGCCAGTACCGTAGTCGGCCCCGCGATTTCGACGGAGCCACCGGCCTGCAGGCTGAGCAAACTATTGGCGACCTGCAAGGTTTTTAGGCCGTCTAGAGACTCAACATTGAAGGCGACTGGATTGCTGCTTTCGACCACTACTTCGCCAATCAGGGTGATGTCACCGAATTGGTCGGGCACTTGTTGGGCAGGATCACCCGCAAGTAATGGTGCAGCGGAGAATACGGCCTCCGCGAAGTTGGTTTGGTTGAAGAGATCCTGCGAGCCAGGCAGGTCTGGATTAGCGAAGCGCTGGAGTTCAGGGTTTATCGCGCCGACCACGATGGTACTGCCGCTCGCAACAATACTGCCGCCGCTGCTGCGTACCTCCAACAAGGCCGCCCCGTCCGGGTTAGAGACATCAAAAGCTGAAAAGCCATCGCCGACGAAGATGTCGCCACCCGCAAGCACTTGGCTCTGGACTACTGGGCCTCCCGATGTCGGCACTGCGATGGCATCGGTAGCCACGAAAGCGCCACCCAGCCGTACGCGGTCAAACTGCGGGGCGACGACGCTCAGTTGTCCGTCGATGCGGATTTCGTCAGCAGCTTCCACGCGTGCTCGTGTGGTTGCGGTGATGGCACCGCTGCTGATGTCTGCCCCCAGGCCCGTGGCGATGAGTTCCGTGCCGAAGCTTGAGTCTTTAGCAAAGCCAGTACCGCCGCTATTGACTGTGCCGGCGCTGATGTTGGCGCTTTCAGCAATCACGGAAATCCCACCACTACTCAATAGATTGCCGGTGCTGACCTTCGCGAGCAGGCTGGTCGATGATTGGGCTTCGGCGTATTGGCGCAGCACTAGGTTGCTAAAGCCTGCGCTCAAATCGCCGGTGAGGATGTCGCCGCTGGCTGCGAGTTCAATCCCGCCCGCGTTGACCGACAAACCCTCAAGCAAGACGCTGTGCGCACCAAAACCGGCCGACTCCGCAGCACATCCGAAACTGCTGCCTGCTACCCCAGCGCAGAGGCTCAGGTTGTTGAATGACTCCGGTACAGATAGCAAGCGGACGTCACCGGAAAGGCTGCTGACCAGCAGCGTTGGCGCAGTGGTCGAGCCGATGATGACATCGCCGTTGGTAGGGCCAGTTTCGGAATTGGACCCTAGACCGGCAGCGATACTTGCCGAGTTTTGCGCATCCAGTACCACTGCGCCTTCAATGCCCCCGACGCCCTGTTGGGCATTGATGTTGATGACGGTTCCGGTAATTACAGCGTCCGAGTTCAACTGTCCGACGTTCAGCAGTACCGTACCGCCAACCGACGCGTTAGCGTCAAAGCCGAGCTCGGAACTCAGCCGGACAGTGGCGTCCGCGCCGGTTTGAA
>CAZHTI010000079.1:0-4724 GCA_964535755.1 uncultured Salinisphaerales bacterium
CCGGTATTGAGCAGCGCAACTGATAGCTCACGGCTGGGGTCAGCCCAGGCCAGCACGCTGGAGAACCCTAAATGGCCGAAGGAACTACGGCTATTGGGGCCGAACAGCCCGAATGGCGTACCACCCAGCATGAAGCCGGCTGAGAAGCGCAGCGGCAGCATCAACATGGTGTCGAACTGGGTCTTGCCGCTGGGGCGAATGGCCTCGGCGACGGTTTCTGGCTTAAACACTTGCACGCCGTCCAAACTGCCGCCGTTGAGCAGCATTTGGAAGAGCTTTGAGGTGTCATTGGCGTTGGCGAACATATTGCCCGCAGGCACGACCGCAGAGAGGAAGCCGTCCTCGTTGGCCGCCGACGCCGCACGCTCAAAAGTGACGCCGATGATGCGGTGCACGTACTGGCTCAATGGCCAGATGGGCTTAGGGCCAGTGCCGTAGCTCTTGGGTGCTAGATGACGGCGCTCCTCCGGCAGGCCATAACTCATGCTGCGCAGGCCCAAGGGCTTGGTGATGACCCGCTCCAGTTCCTCTGGCAGCTCGCGGCCGGTGACACGCCGGACGATTTCCCCCGCGATAAAGCCGCCGGTGAGGGCGTGGTAGGACTGCGATTGAAACTCGGGGTCACTCGGCGGGGCGATGCAGAGCATGTCGATGAGCGCATCCCAATGCCGCAATAACGATGGGTCTGGGTGGCGCACCGGTAGCGTCGGGATGCCCGCGCGATGGGCGAGCAATTGGCGGATGGTGACATTGCCTTTGCCGTGCGCAGCAAACGCCGGCAGGTAGCGTGCGACGGTGTCGTCGAGCTGCAAGCGGCCTTCTTCCACCTGCTTGTGCAGCAGCAGCGCAGTGATGGCCTTGCTCGCGGAGAAAAGGCACACGGGGGCATCGGGCCGCAGCGGCAGGATAGGGCCGGTCTCACCAGGCGCATTACCGCGCAATGCACCGATGGCGCGGTGCAGCACCAAATGCCCGCGCTTGCGGATGGCGAGCGTAATCGCCGGGTGCGCACCGCTGCGGTAGAGCGCTTCTGCGGCCGACCAAATCCGCTGAATATCGGCGCGCTTGAGGCCGGCCTTCTCGGGCGCTACCTCGCTCTCGTGGTCAATGGCGGTGACTTCTGCCAAACGCGTGGGCACATGGACGCAACGGCCATCAGCCATCTAAAGCACTCCAAATTGGGCCGCTGCCGAGCGATCACCCGCAGGCCTCGCAGCGCGCTGAGCGTCTCGCGGCAGGGTGGGGTTAATCGGTAATTGGGGTGAGCGACTTCAGCGGCTGCTGCTCATCCGCAAGAGCTACGGGATCCAGCCTCGCAGACTCAGCCACCCACTTCTTGGCCAGTAAAAACTCCTGCGGGCGGCTAACGGTATCCGCCGCAATCAGACGGCCCTGCTTGAGGTAGAAGGCAGCGAAGTTGCGCTGGGTGGCTGGGTCACCACGCAGCACGACTTGGTCATGCGTGCCGGAGAGCCCGACCATTTGCAGCTTGCAGTCGTATTGGTCCGACCAAAACCACGGCACGATGTGGTAGGGCTCGGCCTTGCCCAGCAGGTTGCGGGCGGCAGCGCGGCCTTGCTCCATGGCGTTCTGTACCGACTCCAAGCGCAGTTGCTTGCCAGCAAAGCGACTGGGGTGGCAGGCGCAATCGCCGGCGGCGACGATGTCGGGGTCGCTGGTTTGCGCGAACTCATCGACGACGATGCCGTTCTCCACCGCCAAACCGGCGGCGGCGGCCAGCTCGGTATTCGGTATTAGGCCGATGCCGTACATCACGAAGTCGGAGGCGATTTCGCTGCCATCGCTCAAGCGCACGGCAGTCACCATGCCTCCGTTTTGCACCAGCGACTCAACCGCTACACCGGTGCGCACATCCACACCTGCCTCACGGTGCACGCGCTCAAAAAAGCTAGAGACTTCGGGTGCGGTGACCCGCGCCAATACTCGTGGCAGGCCCTCCAACAGCGTCACCTGCAAGCCCGCTTTGACGGCAACCGCTGCGGTCTCTAGCCCGATGAAGCCGCCACCAATAATCACCATGCGCTTGCCAGCTTGGCAGTGCGGGCGGATGGCATCGACGTGCGCAGCACTGCGCAGCGGGAAGACATTCGCAGCGTCCGCGCCGGCGAGCGGCAGGGGCCGTGCGCGGCCGCCGGTGGTGAGTGCCAACTTGGCGTAGCCCAAGCGACGGCCATCGGAGAGCAGCAGTGTTTTTTGGCTGCGGTCGATGGCGGTGACTGAAACATTGGGGGAGAACTCGATTTGCGCTTTCTCAAAGTTCACAGGCTGCATCACGAATAGCTGCTCGACCGCCATGCCGCCCGCAAAGTAGGCCTTGGACAAAGGTGGGCGCTTGTAGGGCGGCAGGGGCTCGTCGCCCACCATCACGATGCGGCCCGCATAGCCTTGGCGGCGCAACTCGGCAGCGAGCTCGCCTCCGGCTTGGCCAGCGCCGACGATGACGATAGGAGAGGGGGAAACCGGCTCGCTCATAGGGGTGCTCTTAGAAGGACTTAGATGATGGGTAGTGCGCGACGCCGAGGGCATCGACCATTTGCAGTATGAAGCGCTGCGGGCTAATCGCGGCACTGTGTTGCACTGCGGCATCTACTGCAAAGTGGGGATTCGTCCCTGCGGCTGGCTCGGCACCCTCCACCGCGATTGAACCCTTGGAGTTGGTGCGCATGTCCGCAACTGAAGCAGTCAGCCTACGCCCCACGCCGGTCGTGCCCGGCTTGCCGTGGCTCGGCAATGTATTGGGGATGGCGAAAGACCCGGCGCAGTTTTTTGTCGAAAACTACCGCAAGTACGGGCCAGTGTTCCGGATGAAGATGCTGGGCGAGCCTTATCTCGTCATGGCTGGCGTGGAGGCAGCCAACTTCATGGGCACCCGCGAGGGGCGTGACAGCCTGCGCAGCAAAGAGTTTTGGCAGGGATTGGTCAACGAGTACGGCGCTACCCGCATGCTCACCGGCGAGGATGGCGAGAGCCACAAAGAGCTGCGCGACATCATGCGCCGTGGCTACTCGCGGGAGGCCGTCAAAGGCCGCTACAACGAATTGGTCAGCATCACCGACCGCTGCCTGCAACGCGATTGGCCAGAAGGCAAAACCGTGCCGGTGGTCGAGGCGATGCAATACATGGTGGTGGATCAGCTCGGCAGCATCCTGACCGGCACCGCCCCGCTCGAATATGTGCACGATATTCGCAACACCATTCTCTACATCCTCAACGTTCTGGTGACGCGCCAGCGGCCCAAGGTCTTGCTGCTGCGGCCGGAATACCGGAAGGCCAAACACCGCGTGTTTGAGCTGGGCGAGAAGATGATCCGCGACGCCAAGCTGCGCTACGGCAAAGTGCCGGAGCAAGAGCGCAACCTGATCGACGACATCTACGCATCGCACGTCGAGACCCCGCACATCATGCCGGAGAGCGACCTCATCCTGACGCTCACCGGCCCTTATGTGGCGGGGCTGGATACCGTCGCCAACACCTTGGCGGCGATTGTTTACTCGGTGGTCAAGCACCCGGAAGTCCTCAAGCGCGTGCAGCAAGAAGTGGACGCCTTGTTTGCCAGCGGCACGGTAGACGAAGACGGCTTGATGAAGCGCATGCCCTCGCTGCACGGCGCGATCATGGAGGCGATGCGCCTCTACCCGATTGCGGTAGCCCAGATGCGCACCGCGACGAAGGACTTCGTGTTTGAGGGCCACCAAGTACGCGAGGGCGAGATGATCTTCGTCGCCACCTCGGTGCCGCACTTCATGGACGAGTACTACCCCGATGCCAAGAAATTCGACATCGACCGCTATGAGAAACCACGCGCCGAGCACCTCAAGCCCGGTGCCTATTCGCCCTATGGCCGTGGCCCGCACACCTGTTTGGGCAAGAGCTTGGCCGAGGTGCAGATTGCGCTCTCAATGGCGCGTGTGTTCCATCAGCTAGACTTGGGTTTCGAGACGCCGGACTACGTGCTCAAGACCAAAACCGCGCCCACTCCCGGCCCGGCGATGGACTTCAAAGTGGTGGTCAAAGGCTATCGGAAGCACGCCTAAGCCCTAGCCAAAACTAGGTTTCACCGATGAGGGCGCAGCACTTGCGCCCTTTTTATTGCCCGCTGGAACACCTCAATGACTGCAAGCGACACCACCCCCAATAAAGCCACCAACGTCAGCTGGCACGACGGCGAAGTCAGCCGCGCTGACCGCTACCGCCTGCTCGGGCAAAAAGGTGTGACGCTGTGGTTTACGGGCCTCTCGGGCTCTGGCAAGAGCACCGTAGCCGTGGCGCTAGAGGCCGAACTCACCCGCCGTGGCCGCATCTGCTACCGGCTGGATGGCGACAACATCCGCTTAGGCATCAATAAAAATCTGGGCTTCTCTGCTGAGGATCGCAGCGAGAACATCCGCCGTATCGTCGAGATTGCCAAGCTGTTCGCCGATACCGGTGTGATCACCCTGACCAGCTTCATCAGCCCCTACCGTGCCGACCGCGAAAACGCCCGCGCCCTGCACGAAGCCGCAGGCCTAGCGTTCATCGAGGTCTACGTCGACTGCCCCTTGAACGAAGCCGAAGCCCGCGACCCCAAAGGGCTCTACAAGAAGGCCCGCGCCGGTCAGATCAAAAACTTCACCGGCATCGACGACCCCTACGAAGCGCCTACTGCCCCCGACCTGGTGCTGAAAACCGCAGAGATGAGTTTGGAAGAAGAAGTCCGTGTGCTG
>CAZHTI010000079.1:4824-12843 GCA_964535755.1 uncultured Salinisphaerales bacterium
CGACCTGGTGCTGAAAACCGCAGAGATGAGTTTGGAAGAAGAAGTCCGTGTGCTGCTCGATACCCTCGAAGCACGCGGCTTGGTGCTGGCGGTTTAGGGGCTTCGCTTGGATAGGGGTTAGGCCCTCGGACGCGCCGAACTCAATGTCTGGCGCGCATAGGCCAAAGGCGCGGGCGGTAGGCTGGGTAGCAGTGGAGTGGAAACCCAGCATTAGTCCTTAACTGCCCCTCGCTGCGCCAGACTATTTGCGCAATTGACCGGCTTCAAGAATGGGCAGACCGGCCTCCGTCGGGATGTAAATGCGCTCCCCGGTGCCGTCTTTGATGCCGAGTATCCAAAGGTAGCGGAGGTACTCTTCGTTGCCTTTCAGTGAGGCGCCGATGATTTGGTTTGCGTCGGCGGTGGCTTTGGCGCGCTCGACTTCTGCCATACCTTTAGCTTTTGCCTGCTCTAACTCTGCCTGACCTTGGGCCTTGGCGAGAGTCACCCTCGCCTGCGCTTGGAGTAGCGAGGCCTGCTCTTGTGCCCGCGCCTCCTCGATCACAATTTTGGTCGACCACTTCGCCTCTTCCAACTTGGCTTGGCCGGCAAGCGTTTGACTGTATACACGGTACTTTGGCCAGAGCAGCATGATCAGCAGCAGAGCGAAGAAGCCCAACACTGAGAGCACTAGAGAGGCGGCGTAACCCCGTTGGCGAATCTTCATAAATGCGATCAAGAATGAGGGGGAAGGATGGAACTGAGTCTGGCGCTAGGGCACGCCGGACTCAAGATTAGGACGCGCATCGGTCAGACGCAGCGTAACCTCGGCTTTCAATCTACTGCGCGCCAAATTCAACATCTCGCGTTCGCACGCCAAGCACAGCTTAAACCCGACACTGCTCCGGGCTTAAGCTGCATTTCGATCCCACTACTTGGTACTCATCTTCTGCACCGCAGCGGCGGTGAAGTGATCGCCTTTGAACTTCACCGTTAAATCCACCGGCTTGTCTTCATTGGCGGCGGCGGTGATGAAGTAGCGGCCAGAGTTGAAGTGGTAGATGACCTCTGGGCTGGTATTGGTCGCCAAGATGTTGGTGGCGAAGGCTAGGTGCCCCTCTTGGAATTGGTAGAGCTGGTCGCGGCTGTCGAAGGCATCGACGGCCACCATGTTCCAGCTGTCCTCATCGAGATAGAAGCGACGCTTTTTGAAGGTGTGGCTGGTGCCGGAGCGCAGTTCGGAATCCACCACCCAGACGCGGTGTAGCTCGTAGCGTGGGAACTCGGGGTTGAGGTGCTTACCCGTCGCCATTTGCTTGTAGCTCACACTCTTACCGCCGATGCGGTTGGCGTTGTAGGGGATGTACATCTCGCGCTTGCCGATGAGCTTGAAGTTGTAACGGTCGAGCGCGCCGTTGAACAGATCGACTTGGTCATAAAACTGGTGGCCGTCGGTGCCCTCGTAGGGGTTGTCGCAGCACACCGTGGGCGCGCGACGGATGCGCTTGAGCCCCGGCGAATAGAGCCAAGCAGCGCGGCCCTCGGCCCCGGTGCCTGCCTTCTCATGCACCAAGATGAACGTACCTGCGAGCCGAGGCGGAGAGACGGTTTGTGAGAGGTATTTAAGGAACTCGCCCGAGGTTTTGGTCAGCGGCACGGGCGACTGCAAGCTGGCATAGCCGAAGGTCACGTCCTCGATGATCTTGGTCTGCTGAAACTCGCCGTTGGCCTGCACGATCATCTGGTTGTTGTAGCGCTGCACCGCTTCGCCGCGCCACTTGAGCTTGTGGTTCCAAATCGGCTCAGCGCCGGTTTTAGGGATAGGGAAGGGGAAGCCGACCTTGCAGTTATCGAGGATGTCCGTGCCGTCGATGGTGCACGTGGTGGCATTGACCTTGGTGGCGTCGTAAATCTCCTTGGGCCAAGCCACTGGGCGGTGGCTGGGGTAGACGTTCATCTTGTAGGTGTCGTAGCTGCTGAGCAGCTTCTTATGGCCTTCCGTGAGCTTGTCTTTGTACTGCGCCATGTTCGCCTTGGTGATGGTGAACAGGGGCTTTTCGGCGTCAATCGTCGGGTTGCTGGGGAACTCACCTTTGAGCGCGCCCTTCTGCGCGGCGGGCTTCCAGGCAGGAATGCTGCCGTCCTTGTTGCCGGCCTTTTCAGCGCCGACGGGCGTGAGCTCTGCGCCTAGTTTGGCGGCCTCCTCCGGGCTTACCTTTGCCAATGCGGGCATGGCTAGTGCTGACAGCAACAACATCAACGGGGCCGACGTGGAACGTTTCATAGCTCTCCTCTCGATTTTGTGATGTGCTTCTAAGACGCACCTGTAGCTACGCATGAGGCCTGACATGGATGCATTGCCCAAACCACCCCGGAGCAGCCTGAGGTGATTACCCTCGTCGATGGATTCCTAAACGCCGCTGAACTCGCCCGATGTGCCGATGCCTATGCGCAGGGCCCTTGGCAAGACAGCGGCGACAGTGCGCAGCCCGGCGCGCGTGCGCGCAAACACAGCCTGCGCTTGGGCACCGATTGCCCCGCTTTGCCGACGCTGACTACCCTGTTGCGGAGCAAACTCGCGCAGCATCCTGAGCTTGCGACCAGCATCTTCCCCGAGCGGCTGAGCGCTACACAGTGGCTGCGCTATGACGCCGGCATGGGCTATGGCGAGCACTACGATGCCCCCTTGCTGGAGTCTGGCCGCGTCCGTGCTGACTTGGCCTACACGCTGTTTTTGTCTGAGCCGACCCGCTACGAAGGTGGTGAGCTCGTGATCGACAGCGACCGCCAACCGCAGAGTTTCAAGCCCGCTGAGGGCAGCCTCTTGGTCTACCCAGCGAGCAGCCTTCACTGCGTCAATACCGTGACTGCGGGCAGCCGCTGGGTGGCGGTGGGCTGGGTGCAGTCCTACCTGCGGGATGTGAGCCAGCGCGGCATATTGGCGGACTTACAACTGGCCGCTGCCCGCTTGCGCGCTCTGGAGCCTGAGGGCACGGCCATCAAACAGTTAGAGAAAGCCCAAGCCAATCTGCTACGCGCTTGGCTCACGCCCAGCTAAGCGGGATTTGCGCCCAATTTGCTTGCGCTTGCGTAGCGGCTTGGGCTTAGGCCACGCTTGCCGCCACTTTTCGCCCCCACTTAGCCCCCACTTAGCCCGCCACCCACATGCCCCGCCCGCAACTTGTCCGTATTCGCTGGGCGCTCACCGCGCTCATCGGCTTGGTCTCCGCCCTCACCGCTTGCTCCGGCCAGCGCTTGCTCAACACCCTGACTCCGCCCGGCGGCTACACCCGCGCCAGCAATGTGGTGTTTGACACCACGACCGGCCTGAAGCTGGACGTCTACACCCCCACCAACGCCAAGAACGCGCCGGTGGTGGTCTTCTACTACGGCGGCCGCTGGTCTGAGGGCGATGTGCAGAGCTACGAGTTCGTCGGTGCGGCACTCGCCAAGCAAGGTTTTGTCGCGGTGATTCCTGACTACCGCCACTACCCGCAGGTGAAGTTCCCCGCCTTTGTGCAGGACGCCGCCCGCGCCGTGCGCTGGACGCGCGAACACGCACAAGCCTACGGCGGCGATGTTGGCCGCATCTTCGTGATGGGCCATTCGGCAGGCGCGCATCTCGCCGCGCTGCTCTCCACCGACGAGCGCTATCTGGCGGAAGTCGGCGGCACGCGCCGCTGGCTGGCGGGCATGATTGGCCTTGCCGGGCCCTATGACTTCATGCCCTTCACCGACGCCGATATCCAAGACATGTTCGGCCCGCAGGAGCGTTGGCCGGAGAGCCAACCGATCAACTTCGTGGATGGCCGCAACGTGCCGATGCTGCTGCTGCACGGCGAGAACGATAGCTCGGTCTGGCCGAAGAACAGCCGCAATCTCGCCGCCAAAATCCGCGAGGCCGGCGGCCCCGTGGAGTTAGTCATCTACCCGAAGATGAGCCATAGCTGGATCGTCGCCACCCTCTCCTCGCCGCTGCAAGGGCAGAGCGATGTGATGGCCTATACCGTCGACTTCGTGCTGCGGAAGTCCGGCCTCAAGCCGGACACCGGCCCCGCTCCGCAGCCCTAGGCCTCAGGCCCATGCTGCGTGCGTTCCAGGGGGTCTCGCCGACGCTGGAGGACGGCGCTTGGGTTGACCCCTCCGCTCAGGTGATTGGTGATGTGGTGCTCGGCAAGGACGCCAGCGTCTGGCCGCTCGCGAGTATTCGCGGCGATGTCCATCACATCCGCATCGGTGCGGCCAGCAATGTGCAGGACAACTGCGTACTGCACGTTACCCACGACGGCCCGTATTCGCCGGGCGGCTCGCCCTTGCTGATTGGCGACCACGTCACCATCGGCCACGGGGCCATCCTGCACGCCTGCACCATCGGCAACCGCGTGCTCATCGGCATGGGCAGTTTGGTACTGGATGAAGCCATCATCGAAGACGAGGTGCTGCTGGCGGCAGGCAGCCTAGTGCCGCCCGGCAAGCGCTTGGAATCCGGCCACCTCTACCGTGGCCGGCCTGCGGAGAAGGCGCGGCCACTGAGTACGGCAGAACGCGAGCAGCTGCGCTATTCCGCCGAGCACTATGTGCGCATCAAGGCCAAATATCAGGCTGGGGATTAGCCCGCTTTTGGCACTTGCCGCAGGCTTAGTCGCGGCAGTAGCCCTCGCCAGACTGGATGACGAGGCAGTTCTTTTTCTCAGCCAGCCACTTCATGCCGGTGGCCTCGCCGTTGCCCCGGCGGATGGTTTCTGGCTCTGCACTGCGGTTAAAGACGATGTGGTCGCCGCGCCACTCGCCGTAGAACTGGCGCGGGCCATCGAGCGTGAGGAAGTCCACCTGCACCTTGGGCCCAGTGGCCCGCAGGGTCATGCGCGTGCCTTCTGGCCCTATCCAGTCGCCCTGCCAGTCCTTGGGCATTTTGGCTTGCGCGGCAATGGTTGCCGCCAAAGGGTTGGGCTTGGTAGCGGGCTGGGTGCTACCGGCGCTCGTGCCTTCCGCCGGGGCGCTGGGTTTACAGGCGGTCAGCAGCGCCAATAGCGCAATGCCTGCAAGACATTTGAGGCTCATCCGCGACTCCTCTTCTGGTCGTTAGTGTTTATGTTCCGGCGGGCGTGTTGCGGTGCACCGCCAAGGGGCCAAAAGCTTGGCAGGTCGGCATTAATGAGAGCGTGTTGATGTTGACGCGCGGCGGTAGCTGGGCCACCCAATGGACGGTCTCGGCGACGTCCTCAGCATTAAGGGCATCGGCATTCTCATAGACCTTGGCGGCTTTGGCGTCATCGCCGTGGAAGCGGACGTTGGAGAACTCGGTGCCGCCGCAGAGGCCGGGCTCGATATTGCTCACCCGCACCGGCGTACCCAGCAAATCCGCCCGGAGGTTGAGCGAGAACTGCCGCACGAAGGCCTTGGTGCCGCCATAAACGTTGCCGCCGGGGTAGGGCCACTCACCGGCGATGGAGCCCAAATTGATGACGTGGCCACGGCCACGCGCGATCATGCCCGGCAGCAGGGCGTGGGTCATGAACATCAGGCCCTTGATGTTGGTGTCCACCATTTGCTCCCAATCGTCTAAGTCGCAGCGCTGCGCGGGCTCTAAGCCGAGTGCGAGGCCGGCATTGTTGATGAGCACATCAATCGCCGCGAACTCTAAGGGCAAGCTGGCGATGGCCGCAGCGACGGCAGCACGCTCACGCACGTCGAAGTGCAGGACGTGGGCAACATCGGGGCCACCTAGCTCGTCCGCCAGCGCCTGCAAGCGATCTGCACGGCGGCCGGTGAGCACCACGCTGCTACCGCTAGCGACGAAGCGCTGCGCAATGGCAGTACCAAAACCGGCACTAGCACCGGTAACGAGGACAATCGGAGCAGACATGCGGGACGCACCAAGGAGCCAATGGAGGCGACAATGGTATTCTCTAGCCCGATCCAATTATCGGCTAGCCTCCCACTTATGCCTCGCTTTCTCGTCTTAGTCTCTGCCGCTGCCTGCCTGTTCGGCGGCACCGCCCAGGCCCAATCTCAGGGCTATATCTACGGCGGTGGCTGGGTCTACGAGCCCAGTGGGTCGGTTACCAACCGCGGCGAAGCGCTCGACCTTGAACAAGACCTCAATTTAAAGGGGAAGTCTCGGCGCGAGCTGGGCCTAGGTTTTAGCCCTGCCGCCTTCGGCTGGCTACCGGGGCTGGATTTCAACTATGTGCGCATCGTCACCAAAGGCACACAAACCGCCCAGGCGACGACGGACTTTGGAACGCTGCCGATTGTCACCGGCGAAACGATTGCCAATTCCAGCGCAATCAATGACTTTGATGCGTCGATCCGCTGGCCGTATGACCTCGGCAAGCTGCGTCTCAGTGGCGGCTTTACCGTCGCGCACTTGGACGGCGACATCACGGTGTCTAACCCGGATAGCGGCGCATCCGACACGCTGCAAATTCGCGAGACCTTCCCGCTCGCGAGCCTGGGCCTGCGCTACACGCCGGTGCCCAGCGTGGTGCTAAGCGCCCGCGGGGACTACGTCCGCTACGAGGGCAACCAAGCCCACACTTGGGAGGCCAGCGTGCTGTGGAATTTGCTCGGGCCGGTGGGCCTGGAAGCAGGCTGGCGCGAACGCCGCTTCTTAATTGACGACGGCAGCGAGCGCTACGACACGCGCTTAAAAGGCGCGCGCATCGCCCTGCGCATGAGCTTCCCCTAGCGCGACTACCTCAGACCAGATGCACGCTAGCGCGCACCCAAAGTGCGGCGAGTGCTTCCAAGCCCCGCTGGTCCTCGGCATCAAAGCGGCCTGTGAGCGGGGAATCCAAATCCAGCACGCCTAGCAAGCGGCCATCGGCATGCACCAAGGGCACGACGATCTCAGCGTTGCTCGCCGCGTCACAGGCGATGTGGCCAGGGAAGCTGTGCACGTCCTGCACCACCTGCGTCTGCCTTTGGCTGGCCGCCGCGCCGCAGACACCGCGGCTCAGGGCGATGCGTACACAGGCGGGTTTGCCCATGAACGGCCCGAGCACCAGTTCGCGCCCGTCGTAGCGGTAGAACCCTGCCCAGTTCAGGCCGGGCAGGCTGTGCCAGATGAGGCTCGCAAGGTTGGCGGCGTTGGCTATGGCATCGGTTTCGCCGTGCAGGAGTGCTTCGGCCTGCTCCAGCAGCAAGGCGTAGGTTGCGGCCTTTGGGGCGTCAGCAGCTGGGGTTTCGAGTTGGAACATGTTTCGTGCTGGGCCTTATGCCGGACTATGAATCGTTAGCGCCTGCCCGGGGCTGCCGCTAACGGGGGCTTGGGAGGCTGCCAGAGCTGGTACTGGTTGCGGCCGGCGCTTTTGGCCCGGTACAGCGCTTGGTCGGCGCGGCTGAGCAAATCCTCGATGCGGTCTGAGCGTGCAGGGATGCCCTGCCAGATGCCAATGCTGGTACTCAGGCGGCCTTGCGGCGCGCCTTTGTTGGCGATGCGCAAGGCGAAGACATCCGCCACCAAGCGGGCCGCCACCTGCAGGGCGTGGCTTTGTGCGGTGTCGTAAAGCACCACGACGAACTCCTCACCGCCGTAGCGAGCACAGAGATCCAGCGGGCGACGGGCGACTTGCTCCAACAGCAATTTGCCGACTGCATCGAGCGCGGCATCACCATCAGCATGGCCGTGGTTGTCGTTGAGCTTTTTGAAGTAATCCAAGTCCAGCAAGAGCACGGTAACCGGCACGGGCTGCCGGTGTAACTGCGCCATGAGTACCCCCGCGTCGCGGTTGAACCACGCCCGATTGGGCAGGCCGGTGACGCCATCGACCATGCCGGTGAGCTCGGCGATACCGCGCTCCAACCAAGCGCGGCGAGAAAGCCGGTTGACGACGATCGCGTTCATGGTGGCGATGCTGGCCATGATGGCGATGCCCAGCAGCGCCCGCGCCAGCACGGGGCCGTCATGTAATGCGAACTCGGCACTCACCAAGAACACGGTGCAGAACCAGATCATCGGCAGCATCAGGTAGTTGCGCAGACCGCCGATGCTGGCGACCGTCAGCGGCGCGAGCATCACCAGTTCTACCGGCAGGC
>CAZHTI010000080.1:0-12530 GCA_964535755.1 uncultured Salinisphaerales bacterium
GCGCAGGCCGACGTCGCCGAGCGAGAACACGTCGAGCCGGTCGAAGGCGAAGATCAGCATCATCTCCGCCGTCCATAGGCCGATGCCGGGCAGGGCGTCGAGTGCTGCGATGAGCGCTGCGTTGTCCAAGGCCTCCAGCGAGGTGGGGTCAAAGCGGCCATCGCTGCTGCGGGCGGCTAGGTCCAACAGCCAGCGGGCCTTGGCGTTGGAGAGGCCGCAAGCGCGCAAGCTCTCTGGGCTAGTCGCCAGAAGCAAGGCTGGGCTAAAGGCATCGCTCGGTGCGCCGATCAACTTGGCAACACGGGCTTGGATGGTGTCGGCGGCTCGGGCCGAGAGCTGCTGGCCAATGATGCTGGCGCAGAGCACATGGAAGGGGTCGCGCGGCTTTTGGCCCAGGCTGCAAGGCCCGAAGCGGGCGATGAGTGCCGCCATGTTGGTATCTGCGGCGGCGAGGTGCGCCTCCGCCGCCCGTATTGCTTCCGGCGCAATCATGTGCGCAGAGAAATCCTAGGCCAGCCGCGTGCTTCGGCATGGGCGGTGAGCGTGGGGTCGGCATCAACAGCAATTGCGGAGTTCGCGTAGCTCAGCAGGGGGATGTCGTTGTGGCTGTCTGAGTAGGCGGTGATGTGCTCGGGGGCTTCCGGCTGCTGGGCTATCCAAGCCTTCAGCCGCGCGACTTTCTCGCTCTGAAAATTGCTCTGCGCCATGCGGCCGGTGAAGTGGCCGTCGACGATCTCGGGGTCTGCGGCAATCAGCACATCAACACCCAAGTGCTCGGCGATGGGCTCTGTAATAAAACGCTGGGTGGCGGTGGTGATGAGCAAGGTATCGCCCGCGGCGCGGTGGTTTTTTAGCAAAGTGGGGGCTTTGGCGGCGATGTTCGGCAGGATGTGTTGCTTGAGGAACTGTGCGCGCAGCGGTAGCCACTCCGCCACCGTGCGGCGCGTCAGTGGTGCGAGCGAGAACGCGTAAAAGGCTTGGACGTCGAGCGTGCCGGCGCTGTAGTCGGCGTAGAACTTTCGGTTGCCGGCCTCGTGGGTTGCCCGCTCAACAAAGCCCTGTTGACACAGGAATTGCCCCCAGAGGTAGTCAGAATCCGCCGCGAGTAGGGTGTGGTCTAAATCGAAGACGGCAAGGCGCATAGAAGGTGCTGACGTGGGACGCTAAAGCCGCTAAGGATAGCCTGCCATTGCTGCCAAAGCCCTAAGTCCCACACAATGGACTTTATGATCGATCGCGACGGCTTTCGCCCCAATGTGGGCATCATCTTGCTGCACCCCAAGGCTCCCACGTCTGTGCTCTGGGCCAAGCGGGTAGGGCAAGCGGCGTGGCAGTTCCCACAAGGTGGCATTAAGCGTGACGAGGCTCCAGAAGCCGCCTGCCTGCGTGAGTTGGAGGAGGAACTGGGATTAAAGCCTGAGCATGTCGAAGTGCTCGGCGTGACGGACGACTGGCTACGCTATTTGCTGCCGGCCAACATGGTGCGCAGTGGCCGTAAGCCCACCTGCATTGGGCAGAAGCAAAAGTGGTTTTTGCTGCGCCTCAGAGCCGATGAATCGGCAATCCGTTTGGACATCGGCGAGCGGCCTGAGTTTGAGCGCTGGGTGTGGGTGGACTACTGGCACCCTTTGAAGGAAGTGGTGTACTTCAAGCGCGAGGTGTACCTGTCTGCCTTGCAGCAATTAGCACCGCTTGCGGGTGCCGCCGCAGCCCCCTGATTTCAGGCAAAAAAAGGGCCGTAGCGATAAAGCTACGGCCCGAATTCGCACACGCTCAAGGGGAGGGAAGGAAGACGTGTGCGCTTGGAGACTCTTGAGGACTACTTACAATGAAGGTATCGGCAGTTAGAACGCGTACTTGAGGGATACATCTAAGAAATCGCGATCCCGCAGTAAGTTCTGTTGACGACCGCCAAAGTAAGTGGTGTAGCCCATCTCACCAGAAAGGTTTTGGCCGTAAGTGAATCCCAGACTTGCGGTGACTTGCCGCCGATTAGCGACAAAATTGCTGATCGGCGTCGGGCTGATGCCTTCGACATCGTGGTCAAATCGCAGCGTCGGGCGCAGGTTGACGATGTTGAGGACGTTGTTGTACTCAGCACGCGCGACCAACTTGTAGCCCCAAGAGGTGGAGGTGGCGTAACCCGCCTTCTGCTGCGGCAGGCCTTGTGAAGCCGCTGTTCTAGCGTCGCCCGGCGTGAAGGTACCTGGGCCTTCGTAGCGCAGCACGCTTTGCTCGGGCAGGTCATGGACGTGGGTGATTGCCGCTTCCATCAATGCGGTGATCTGATCGCTGCCCAGCCACTGCGAGGGCCCAAAGATGCGCGTCAGGCCGATGTTGCCTTGGCTCACCTCATGCCGCCGCCAACCGCGAATGTATTGCCCACCCAAGGTGGCGCCCGGGACGGGGTTGATTTGGCTGGGTGCGCCGAGGCCCGCAAGCAGGAGCTCGACATCGTCAATCTGTAAGGGCTGGCCCTGCTTGTAGCTGTATTCACCCTGTATGGAGAGATCAAACGGCAACACGGTATTGAAGGAGATGCCGTAGAGGCGGATGTCCTCTGGGTACTCGACGGAATAGCTGGCGGTAGTCGAGGGCGTTAAACCGCCACCTGCCCGCGATTTGCCGGAGAACACCGGCAAACGTGAGTGGTAGTTGGCACCGTAGAGGGCTATTTCCATCTCGTTGAGAGCGGCAATCGAGCCACGAATCGCCGCACCGTACTGGCCGTCATTGCCGGGAGTGACGTCGGGGTCGCGCGGCACCACGCTACCGACTGGGACGCATTGATTGTTTGCCACCGGGGGAGCCGAGCAGGGCGTAAATGCTCGGCTGTTCTCGTCGGCGCGGCCAAAGCCTAAATTGGCGGCAGTTCCACCAATGCCCGCGAAATCGTTGGTGCTCCAGAAGCTACCTGCCGCGTCGATGATGGTGCGCTCCCACCGCAACTGGTAGAACGCCTCCAGGTTGAGGCCGCCACCTAAACCGGCAGAAACCCAGACGTTGTTCGAGGGGATGATGACCTCCTCAATATCAAAGCCGGGCGCGCGCAGGCGGTTGGCGTTCACCGCCAAGATGCTGTTCAAGCCGTTTTGTACAAAGGTGCTCTCACCCCAGTTAATGACCTGCTGGCCGACGCGCAGCGCCACTGCTTGGCCCAATACGGTCTGAGTAGTGAAGGCGTAGGCATCGAGCAAATCCGCATAGTGGCCGATGTGCTTCTGCACGTTCTTCTGCTTTCTGATGCGAACATCTTGGCCAAATTGCTTGGTTGGCCCATAGTCGTTCTCGTCAAAGAAATCCTTGTTGTCGAGCGCGCCATTCCAGCCGGCGCTGGCTCGGGTAAAGATGCCGTAGTCCTTCCATGTAAGGGTGAAGTCGCTGGTGACTTTCATCAGGCCACTGACAACATCGCCATTCTCGTAAGCCAAGTTGCCGTCATCGCCATTGGTGGAAAATGCGCTGCCACCGTTGGCGACGCCGACGAGGTTGTCGGCGCGCTTTTCCATGCGGAAGGCCATGCCAGCACTGAGCTTGGTATCGAGGCCGACGTTGACGTCGCCATAGGTCCATTCGAGGGCGTAGGCCTGCGGTGCGGCGAGCATTAAGGCCGCGATGGCTAGGCGCGTCTTGCTGAAACGGGGGGCTGAATCAATGAGGGAGGGGTTCATAGAAGTCTTCTCGTTATGGCTTCGTGGACTCAATTAAGGCGCGCTGCAACTGCCGCCGGTGGGCAGGCAAGTGCCGTTACTGGCGAGGAAGTTGGCGGTCTGCCGCTGCATTTCCTGCGTCGTCGCTGCGTTCGTGGTCGAACCCGATGGATCCAAAATGCTGCCGTGGTTGCCGGTGGCGAAAACGCTGGCAATGCCGAGGTTTGCACCGGTGCGGAGGTTGCGGCTGGCTAAAGGCGCACTGAGCGGCCCGACAACCTCCAAGCCCATCTGTGCGATGAGGGGGTCGGTGCCGGAAAGGAAGCCGCTGATCAGCACTTGGTCTTTTGCACCACTGCCATCGTTGGCGAGACCGTCATTCGGCAGGGTGAGGTCGTTGATCACCTTGATCAAATGGATGGGGTGGTTGCTGCGTGCGGCAGTGGCAAAGTTGATCGGGTCGGCGGAGTCCAGCAGCGTCTGGGCAAAGCGCAGGTAGGACTCGTAGGCGTCTGTCCCCTCATTGAGGCCGCTGGCGCGCAATCCACCACTGACCACGGGGCCGAAGGCTTTGGAGGCATCAAGCAGCTTCGCTATGCCGCCTCCCGCCATTGCCAAGGTGGCTGCACCGACCGTGGTATTGGTGCCGAGGAAGGTTGTGCCAACGGTACCGCCCAGCGAGTGGCCGACGAAGCGAATTTTGCTTGCATCGAGGTCAGGGCTGCCGTCGTTGTCCAAGTCGATGCGGCCGACGGTCGCCGTGAGGTTTTGCAGGTCCGCCACACTCTGCCGCAGGTTGTCGCGGGCGGTCAGTAGGCTGGCGAGATTCAGGAAGCTCGCGCCTGAGGTATCCACCACCCCATCAGGGCCGGGAGCACCGGTGCTGTTGTTGACCAAGTCCAAATCGAAGGTGCGCTCACGACCGTCTTGCCGCAGGGCAGCGAAGGTGTTGGTCGGCGTGATGCCGTGCAGTGGTAGGTCGATGGCGAGCACTACGAAACCTGCTTGTGCCAACGCGGGTGCGATGGGCAGTGCGTCGCCACGATTGCGGGTGATGCCGTGCTGGAAGATCACCACCGGCCAACCATTGGCTGGCTTGCTCTGGCCCGAGTTGGCATTGGGGACAGTCGCCAAGAGCGGAATAGTCTCGACGGATTTTTGCACTGGCAGCGGGTAGCAGACGGTCGTCGAAGCGCTTGGCCGCGCGGTCTGGCCATCGGGCAGGGTCGCGCCGGTCGCAAACGCGCCGCAGGGCACTTGGCCTAAGAAGCGGGCCGCGACGTCGGGACGCGTGGTGTCTGCTGCCCAAAAGCCGGTGACGGGGGCCGTCGAGCGGGTATTGCCGCCGCTATTTTCCAAGTAATAGGGCACTTGCATGACGCCGGAGTAAATATCAGCAATGCCCGGCGCGCCGATGATGCTGGTGTTGCGGCCGGTGTTGACCACTTGGGCGAACCGTGGCGTGGCCACTGCCGCCAAGCGGTTGAGGGAGAGCGTGGCGGAGCTGGTGGTGAAGCTATAGGCGAGCATCACGTCTTCTTCGGCGATTCCGAAGTTGCTCAGTGCTTCGACTACCGGGCGAATGACTTGGCTGCGCAAGGCTTCGAGCCGCGCTTTTTGCGCGTCGCTGTACTCCGCGAGGATGGGCTCGCTCTGTTGTGTCACAGGCGTGCCCGAGCGGGTGATGCGGAACTGCGCGGAGGGGATGATGTCGCCGCCGCTGCGGTTCTTAGCACCGCGCTTGAGCGCTACCAAATAGCGCGTGGCTGGGCTCAGAGGGCGCAGCGGTTCGATCAATACGCGCGTGCGTTGGGCGGAGATCGCCACACCTGCCGCGTCGCGGGCGGGCGAAGGTTGCAGGGTGTAGTCGACTCCCGGTTGCAGTACCGACCCATTGGCGGAGTTAATGATGACCAGATTGCCGCTGATCTCGCTCAAATCGACAAAGCCCAGCACGTCGATAAATGCGCTCGCCGTGGTCGAGAATCCATCCTGTTGGTTCGCAGCGGCGACAAAGGGCACGTTGCTGGCGTTGGGGATATTTAGGGTGGGGTCGTTAAAGCCCGCGAACAGACCGTCGAACGGGAAGGGGATCGTGGCGCTGTCGTTGGTGTTGACGGGGACAGGGTCAAACAGGGCCAGGGAATCGAACTTTTGCGGTGTTTCGCCTTGACCGCCTTCGATGTTGCTGCTGCCACCACCACCGCCGCCGCAGGCGGTTAAAAGAAACACAGATGCAGCGCAAGCCACGAGTGAACGCATAAGGACTCTCCTCTCATCGCTCAAGTGGCGGTCTGCAACCACCGGTGAGCCGTTGTTGTGAGGTTTGAGTTTGCCTCCAATGCACTACTTTGGGCAGGGTGAAAACCGCCCCAAATCAGAGGTTTAGCTGCCGCTCGTCACATGAGAGCTGACGCCATGCTCGTGTGCGGTGCAACAAATCGGGGTGCGCACCGTTAAAGTGCATGCACTCAATCGCGCTTTAACCCTCAGCGGCAATTGACCGGTTGCACGGTGGACTGTGTTTTCAACTCGCTCATGCGCTTTTCTACATCTTTACGCACGGGGTTCTTTGGGAAGCGGCGTAAAAACTCTGCTTGATCTTTTTGCACGCTGGCCGCATCGCCGCACGCGCAGGTGCCGAGCACCATGACTTCCTCTAAGTCGCGCAGATACTGCTTAGACCACTGCGCGTAGTTTTTGGGGTAGGACTTTGCGTAGTTACCCCAAGCCTCATACAGCTCGTTGACGATGCGCTCGCCGTAGCGCACGCAGGGGGTCGGGAGCTTCTCTTGCAGGTAAAGCGGCAGAAAGTTGCTGCCCTCCGCCTGTTTGCTCAGGCTAAAGAAGGCGACATCAGCAGGGCGGCCGCGGCGCTTGGCGAGGTCCACATAAAACTTCAAATCCGGCAGCGCGTAGATGTCATCGCCGGTATTGAGCACATAGCCGCGCATGGCCTCGCGGGCGCGGGCAAATAGCTCGGGCGATTGCCGCTCCAGCCAGGCGCGATCGCCCTCAATACGCATCAAGGCCGCTTGGGCTGAGTCGCCGGCATCGAACAAAGGCTCTAGCGAGGTCGGCGATTGAGCGCGCTCGATAGCCGCCAAAATATCCGCATAAGCCGTGACCGCAGCAGGTAGTTGATCCGCCACTTCCGCGATCGTAGCCGCGGCAGGGGCAGCCTCTTCCGCCACTGCGGTTGCGGTGGCGAAGCTGAGTGCGAAGGCGAGCAAATAGGCGCGCATGTTGGTTGTCCCCTGTGTATTTCGAATACTAATGACAGTGTGCCGCGGCAAAGGTGCTCATTCAGCGCCCTAAAAGGCGCTCAATCTGCTTCCGCCCGCAGTGGCCGTTGCGCCAAGGTCATCACCGCTTGCACGGGCGTAATCTCGCCAGCGATCACGCGGGCAATCTGCGCCACGATAGGTACCTCTACGCCCAGTTTCGCGGCTAGACGCAAAACCTCCGCTGCTGCCTTAGCACCCTCGACGACTTGGCCGATTTGCTCGCGCGCTTGGTCGGGGGATTTGCCTTCAGCCAGTAGCAGGCCGAAGCGGCGGTTACGGCTTTGGTTGTCGGTACAGGTCAGGACTAAATCGCCTAAGCCTGCCAAACCCATAAAGGTCTCTGGCTTAGCCCCTGCGGCCACGCCCAAGCGCGTGAGCTCGGCTAGGCTGCGGGTGATAAAGCCGGCTCGGGTATTGGCACCGAGGCCCAAGCCGTCGGCAATGCCGACGCCAATCGCCATTACATTTTTGGCCGCACCACCAATCTCCACGCCGATGACATCGTCAGACGGATAGGCGCGGAAGCCGTCGCCATGGAAGATGCGGGCGATTTCCTCGGCAAAGGCTTCGTCGCTACTGGCGATGGCCACGGCCGTCGGCAGGCCCAAGGCCAACTCCTTCGCGAAGGTGGGGCCGGACAAAATCGCAATGGGGGTGGCCGCTGGCAGGCCTAAGCCCAGCACCTCATGCGCCATCAAGGCCGTGCCCGGCTGCAGGCCCTTGGCAGCGCAGACCACGCCTTGGCCAGCGCGCAAGTAGGGGGCGATTGCGGCAACGGTCGCTCCCAAGGCGGAGCTGGGGGTGCCAATCAAAATATCCTCGCAATCCTGCACGGCACGCGCGAGGTCAGGCTCGGTATGCAGTTTGGCGGGGAAGGGAATGCCTGGTAGGTAGGCTGCGTTCTCGCGTGCCAACTCCATCGCCGCCAGCTTGTCGGCATCCCGCGCCCACAGCAGGGTTTCGTTGCCACGGCGCGCCAAATGGATGGCTAGGGCGGTGCCAAAAGAGCCCGCCCCAAGTACGGCGATGCGCGCGCGCGTGGCTTTAGACATAAGGACTCAGTGCGTGACCTGCGGTTGCTCTGCGGCCGCTTGCGCAGCGCGGCGGTTGCGGTGCTCGACGAATAGGGCGTCGAAGTTCACAGGCTGCAACAGAATGGGTGGGAAGCCCGCACGTTGGATGAAATCGGCGGCCGCTTCGCGCGCGAAGGGGAACAATGTGTTCGGGCAAAAGGTGCCGAGCACCATTTCGACGTCGGCGTTATTGGCAAAGCCGGCAATGGTGAAGATGCCCGCCTGCTGGATTTCCACCAAGAAAGCGGTTTCGCCGGTGGTGAGTTTGCCGGTCACGGTGACCGTGAGCACGACCTGGAAGGCGTCGTTGCCGAGGTTGGTCGCAGAAGTATTCAGCGCGATATCAATCTGCGGTTGCTCATTCTTAGTGAAGACGGCCGGTGCGGTAGGCAGTTCGACGGAAGCGTCTTTGAGATAAATCTTCTGCAGCAGAACCTGCGGGCCGGTGGCGGTTTCGGCAGCGGCTGCGGGGGTAGCTTCTTCGCTCATGGTGAGTTTTTGTTGGGGTAGTAAGGATTTGGCGCGGCGTCATCGTTCGGGCGCTAGGCCTTTCGGGCAATGCCGAAACGTGGACTTTAAGAATCGCCATTTTAGGGTCTGTTGACATTAATGGTATCGCTGCGTTGCTGGTCAAAATTGCGTCAGGCTAGGCGCAAAGGGCGTGATTGGGAGGCTCCCAATGAGCCCTTTGCAACGACGGCTGACGCAATTTTGGCCGCAACCCTTCGGGGCGGGGCATTTTTGGGGCATTGCTGCGTTGGCAAGGGTTTCAATAGTTCGACTATTGCGCACCCTTGCCGCCTTGCACTGCCCCAAAACCGTCGCCGCCGCAGGGACACCCTTAATGTCAACAGACCCTAGGCAGACTGGCGCGGCTTTGCTGCTAGCAAGTCTGGCCCATCCGCCCGGTGGCTCAGCGCAGCGGTTGCGAACCCTGCCGCCCTTGCTGGAGCGGATTTGTGAAGACGCTTAGTCTGCGAGTAGTGGGTCGAGCTTGCCTTGGCGCTCAAGTGCCGCAAGCTCATCAAAGCCGCCAACGTGCACCTCGCCGACATAAATCTGAGGCACCGTGCGGCGGCCTGTGGCGGCCATCATCTCTTGGCGCTTGCTGGGGTCTGTGTCGATCAGGATTTCCAGCACCTGGCTCACGCCCTTGGCACTCAGCAGACGCTTGGCCATGGTGCAGTAGGGGCAGTAACCGCTGGTGTACATCCGAACTGGCTTCATGGACGCCTCCGATGGGTTGGCCCTATTTACTGGTGACCGGCAAGCTCGCTGCGAGCCAAGAGTTGATGCCGCCCGCCAAGGGGTAGGCGTCAGCGTAGCCTGCCGCACGCAAAGACTTTGCCGCCTCGCGGGATGCGCCACCCAGCGCACAGATGACGACCACGGGCTTTTGCTTGTCTTTGGGTAATTCGTTCAAGCGATCTTTGATTTTTTCGGCTGGGATGTTGATCGCCCCGAGCAGATGCCCCTTTTTGAAGTCCGCGACCGGGCGGACATCCACCACGACGGCGTCGCGGTCGTTGATCAGCCGCACCGCATCACCAGTGCTCAGTTTTTTGCCGCCGGTGAGGCTGCCATGAACTTCGTTGGCAATGATCGCCAAAATGACCGTCGCCAAGGCGGCGGTGAGTAGGGTGTGCGACTGGGCAAATAAAAGCAGGTCTTGCATGGCTAAAACAGCTACGGGTTTTAAGTTAGCCTTGATTATCTCATTGTGAAAAACCTTCCGTGCGTTTCCTCATAGTCCTAGCCGTCACCCTGCTGCTTGCCCCTGGCCTAGCGTCAGCAAGGGACGGTACCGCCGCCGAGCTCGACCGCGTCAAAGCGCGGATTTCTGCACTCGCCAAGACCATCGAGCGCGAGCGCGAGGCCCGCGATGCCCTTGATACACAAATGGAAACCGCCGAGCGGGCGCTGGCAACCGCGCTCACCGAACTCAAAGCAACCAATAGCCTTCTGGCAGAAAAAGAGAAGGCCTTTGCCGCCGCCAGCAAGCAGCACGAGCGCTTGGAGGCCAAACTCAAGGGCGAGCGCAAAGCTCTTGCCGCACAACTGCGCGCAGCGTATCTGTTGGGCCAGCGCGAGCAAACCAAGCTGCTGCTCAGCCAGCAAAACGCGCAGAACGTTGGCCGTTTGCTGACTTTTTATGAGTATTTCACCCGCGCACGCTCGCAAGGACTAGCCACCGTCGTCGCTGACTCCCGCAAGTTGGCGGAGCAGGCAAAGGCTTTGCAGGGCGAGTTGCAGTCGCTCACGGCGGTACGAGAACAGCAAAAAGCGGCGGTCGTCGCGGAGCAAACGCTACAGCGACAACGTCAGGGCATCTTGGCGGCGATGAACGAGCGCATCGGCGATGAGCAAGATCAGCTCAAACGCCTCACCGCTGACGAGCGGGATATGGAAAGAGCGCTGGAGCTCGTGCGCTCGACCTTGGCTGATCTACCGGTGGCGACCCCTAAAGCCGCCGAACGGGACGGCAGCCCTGCGCGCAGTTTTACCCAAGCTCGTGGCCGCTTGGCTTGGCCCCTGCGGGGTGCCCTGCTCGCCCGCTACGGCGACCCAAAAGTGGGCGGCAAGCTGATCTGGAAGGGCTGGTGGATTGCCGCCGACCGAGGCGCTGCGGTCAAGGCTGCCGCCAGAGGGCGCGTTGCACACGTCGGTTACATGCATCGTTACGGTTTGATCGTCATCGTCGAGCACGAGGACGGTTACTTCACCCTCTACGGGCACCTGAATGAGGCCGACACCAACGCGGGGGCCACGATTGCGGTCGGCGAGCGCATTGGTACTACGGGGGATTCCGGCGGCCATCAGCGCACCGGCCTCTACTTCGAAGTGCGCAAGGGCACCGAGCCCTTGGACCCCAAGGATTGGCTTGCGCCCTAGGGGCTCTCATCGGTGCGTTAGTGCCGCTCGCTCATCAGCGCGTCATCTCGCTGAACCACTGTGCACGACTGCGGTTCAAAGTTCTCGGCTAGTGCTGCTAAACCGTTAGTATCCTTTTTGCATCCCACCACTTTCGTCTGCTTTTTAGGTTTGCCATGTCATCAAAACTGCGTATCACCTTGGCGCTTGCCACCGGCCTGCTAATCGGCACGGGTGTCACCATTACCTCCGGCGTACTCGCAGTCCGTGAGAAATCCGGTGAAGCGCTGCCGCTCAAAGACTTGCAAGCCTTTGTCGAGATTTTGAACCGCGTTAAGAGCGACTACGTTGAGCCGGTCTCCGACGAGAAGCTCATCGAGAACGCCGTGCGCGGCATGTTGGTTGGCCTAGACCCACACTCCTCCTTCATGGACAAGGAGGAGTTCAAAGACCTCAACACCGTCACGTCCGGCAAGTTCGGCGGTTTGGGCATTGAGGTCCAAATGAAGGACGGCTTGGTGTTTGTCGTTAGCCCAATTGACGACACCCCAGCTTTTAAAGCGGGTATTCAGAGCGGCGACTACATCGTCAAAATCAATGGCGACCCGGTGCGCGGCTTAAGCCTCAAAGAGGCGGTCGACAAAATGCGCGGCGACCCCGGCAGCAAGGTTCTGTTGACGGTGCTGCGCCAGAACGCCGACAAGCCTTTGGAGTTTGATCTCAAGCGCGACACCATCAATGTCGCGTCTGCGCGGTCGCGGATTTTGGACACCGGCTACGGCTACCTGCGCCTCTCGCAGTTCACCGCGACCACCGGCAAAACCATGATGGACGAGCTCAAAAAGCTCAAAAAAGACGGCGAGCTGCGCGGCTTGGTGCTCGATCTGCGCAACAACCCGGGGGGCGTTTTGAATGCGGCGGTTGATGTCTCTGACGCCTTCATGGAGAAGGGCGCAGTCGTCAGCATCAAGGGTCGCGATGCGGCTTCTAGCCGTACCTTCTCCGCTACGCCGGGCGATGAACTTGCTGGTCGCCCCATCGTGGTGCTGGTCAACGGCGGCTCGGCATCGGCAGCGGAAATCGTCGCTGGCGCGCTACAGGATAGCCGCCGTGCCGTGATCATCGGCTCCAAAACCTTCGGCAAGGGCAGCGTGCAGACCATCCTGCCGCTCGCCAACGACACCGCCATCAAAATCACCACGGCGCGCTACTACACGCCGTCTGGCCGCAGCATTCAGGCGGAAGGCATTGAACCCGACATCACGCTCTCCCAAGTCAAAGTCACCAAGGCCGAGGCCGATCCCTTTGAGTCTGTGCGTGAGAAAGAAAACGACCTCAAAGGCCGCCTAGAGAATGGCAACGCCAAGCCCAAGGACGAGAAGGCGGAGAAGGCCAAGACCGACGAAGCCATCGCGCTCGACGCCAAGGCCCGCGCTGAAAAAGCTGCCGAGGAAGCCCAGCAGCTCGCAGAGAACGACTACGCCCTCTACGAAGCGCTGAATCTGCTCAAGGGCTTGAGCATCACCCGCGGCTTCTAAGCCCTCCGAGCTGTCAGCCAATCAAAAGCCCAGCATTTGCTGGGCTTTTTTGTGGTGCAAACCGTCTTAATCGGCAGGCTTGGCGATGGCACGCCAGAGCATTTCAAACAG
>CAZHTI010000081.1:0-12434 GCA_964535755.1 uncultured Salinisphaerales bacterium
CGCTATCGCGCATGGAGCCGAAGGCAAAAGGCACGGCAAAAAACGCCATGACGATGACCGTCAGCGGGGCCATCCACTTAGCGGCGAGCTGGTAGCGGTACTTGCGGGAGTCCAGCTTGTTGTCGTCGAGGTAGTCGATCAGCCGCTGCAAGCCGCCGATGGAAATGGCGTCTGCCTCCAGCAAAAACAACTGCAACACGCGTGGTGAGACACTGCCCTGCCAGCGGCCTTGCGCGGACTTGCTGGCGGTCGCGGTGCCGTCGGGGTTGAGCGTGGTTTGCGTCACCCCGCTGAGCTGCCAAGCGCCGTCCCGATACATCGCCTGCTCCGCAGCGGTCACCGACTGCACTTCTAGCTGCGGGTTTAGCTGGTAGATCTCGATGGACTCGGCACGGTCGGCGGCGACCAAGTGGCGGATACGCAATAAAGAGTCGCCATCGCGCAGCCAAGCCGGTTTGCCAGCCTCCGCGCGGCCTTGCGCCTTGGCTTTGACGGCATCGGCCGTGCGCTGGCCCCAAGGGGCGGCGACATCGGTCAGCCACCAGCCGAAGCCCGCCAGAAACACCCCAGCAATCACGGTGGCGAAGGCAATCTTGAGCCCTGAGACCCCGGCAGCCCGCATCGCCGTGAGCTCGCCCTGCTGTGCCAAACTCCCCAGCCCCATGAGCGCGCCAATCATCGCGACAATCGGCAGCAACAGTGCCAAACCCGCGGGCAGTTGCAGCAAGGTGGTGAGGAATAGCTCGGCAATCCCAAAATTGCCTTTGCTGGTTTCATCCGACTCCGTCACCAGCGCGATAAAGCTATGGATTGCCAACATCGCCAAGCCGACGATGGCGGTCATGGCCAACACGTGGCGAATAATGTGCAGGGTAATTAGGCGCGGCATAGCGCAATTATGCGCGCAGCATGGCAGCAGATCAGCGCCAGCGGCTAGAATCCGGCGCATTCCTTGCGTGCGCACTTCTTAAAAAGGTCGGTCAGGAATTCCCTTATCCGGAAGATTTAGGGCGCTCCCCGCACGCATCCACATTGCCAATACGCCTCAAGAGCTATTAAAGAGAACTCCGATGTCCACGATGGAATATTTCGTTAAAAGCGGTAACCCAGAAAAGCAGCGCGTTGCCTGCATCATCGTCGGCGTGTGGGATCGCCGCAGCCTCACCGAAGCGGCCGATGTGATCGATAAAGCCAGTTCGGATCACCTCTCCAGCATCCTTCGCCGGGGCGATATGGACGGCAAGCTCGGCACCACCTTGGTGCTGCATTCGGTACCCGGCATCTTTGCCGACCGCGTGCTGCTGGTGGGTTTGGGCAAGCAACGCGACTTCGACGAAACCGCATTCAAGCGCGCCAATGTCGCTGCCGCCAAAGCCCTGCGCAGCAGCACAGGTGCGATTGACGCCGTCAGTTACCTCACGCAGTTGGAAGTGAAGAACCGTGACTTCCAGTGGAATGTGCAGCAGGCCCTACTGGTGACGGAAGACGCCTATTACCGCTTTGATGAGATGCGCGGCGCGCAAGCCAAAGAAGCCCTGCCCGTCTACAAGCTGGAGCGCCTCACCTTTGACGTGCCGCGCCGCTCAGACCTGCCTGCGGGCGAAGACGGCTTGAAGTCCGCTGAGGCCATCGCCAAGGGCGTGAAGCTGGCGAAGACTCTGGGCAACCTGCCCGGCAATATCTGCACGCCGACCTACTTAGCGCAGTGCGCGCAGCAAATCGCCGCCGATCACGCCGACCTCATGAGCTGCAAAGTGTTGGAAGAATCCGACATGGAGCAGCTGGGTATGGGCTCGCTGCTCTCCGTCAGCCGTGGCTCGCGCCAGCCGGCCAAGCTCATCGTGCTGGAATACAAAAATGGCCCAGCCGGCGAGAAGCCGGTGGCCTTGGTGGGCAAGGGTCTGACCTTCGACTCCGGCGGCATCAGCATCAAGCCGGGTGCGAAGATGGACGAGATGAAGTTCGACATGTGCGGTGGTGCTGCGGTACTCGGCAGCATGCTCTCGCTCGCCGCCCTCAAGTTGCCGATCAATGTGGTCGCGGTGGTGGCGTCCTCCGAGAACATGCCGGACGGCGCAGCCAGCAAGCCGGGCGACATCGTCACCAGCATGGCGGGCATCACCATTGAGGTCCTCAATACCGACGCCGAAGGCCGCTTGATTCTCTGCGACGCCCTGACCTACACCGAGCGCACGTTTGACCCCGCCGTCTGCATTGATATGGCAACGCTGACTGGCGCTTGCGTGATGGCGCTGGGCCAGTTCCCGTCCGGTTTGTTCAGCAACACCCCAGCTCTAACCAAGGCTTTGGTGACGGCGGGTGAGGATGTCGGCGACCGCTGCTGGGAGCTGCCGCTATGGCCCGAGTACGACGAGAACATTCGCAGCGAATTTGCGGACATCGCCAACATCGCCACCAAGGGTGAAGGCGGTGGGGCCATCATCGGTGCCACCTTCTTGCATCGCTTCACCAAGAAGATGAAGTGGGCGCATCTGGACATCGCCGGTACTGCTTGGACGGGCAAGCGCGCCAGCGGCCGCCCCGTGCCGATGATCACCCAGTATTTGAGCAACTACGCCGCCCGCAAGCACGACTAAGCCTGCGCTGGCGGTATGACCCGCATCGACTTCTACCTGCTGACCAGCCCAGGGCGCGACGGTGCCCTGCCGGCTGCGGTGCGCCTCTGCGACAAAGCGCGCAGCAGTGGCAAGGCGGTGTATGTGCACTGCGCCGATCTAGCCCAGCTGAATGCCTTGGATGACCTGCTCTGGACCCAGCGCCAAGGTAGTTTCATCGCCCATGAGCGCAATGAGGGTCGCGGCCTAAGCGCGCCGCTGCCGCAGGTGCTGATCGGCTTTGACCACCAGCCGCCAGATGGCTGGCAGGACGTGCTCATCAATCTCGATGTCGCTGTGCCACCGTTTTTCAGTAGCTTTGAGCGGCTCTGCGAGCTGGTCGGCAGCGACGAAAACAGCCGCGCCCAGTGCCGCCTGCGCTACAAGTTCTATCGTGACCGTGGCTACGAGTTGAAGACCCTAGAGCAGACCCCAGAGGGCGGCTGGCAGGCCAAGGCTTGAGTCTTATCGCCAGCTTTTGGCGACCAAAGTGCGGGCTAAGCCGGCGTCGGTAAGCTCATCTTCCACCGGCGTGTTCGGCAAAGTGGTCTCCAGCAGCATCCGCACCTTGGCGCGCAGGCCGAGCAAGCGGGTAACGGCCTCGATCATTGACTCGCCATCGCTCATTAGGCGCTCACCTTTGGCGAGCAAATTCAGCAGCAAGACCATGTGGCTGGTCATGATGACGTGGCCCTGCAACTCGCCGCGCAAGCCTCTACTAAAGCGGACGACGGCTCGGAAGCTGCTGAGCACTGCCTGCAACTCGGCAAAACTGCTCGCTTCCCAAATGCTGTGAATTACGCTCTCAACCGGCGACTCAAGCACCGGCTGGATGAGATCTGCCACCGTGGGGCTAGCATCAGCGTTGCCGAGACGACTCTGGAAACTCAAGTCGTAGTGAACGACACCCTTTGCCAGCGTCACGCGGTAGCTTGCTTGCCGCGCCTGAGCGAGGTTGACCTTAAGCCCGCTGTCGCGCAGCGCTTGGCGAAAATAGCCGCCAAAGGTCGGGTTGCTGGTCGCCAGCGCGATAACGGCGGCGGGCTCAGCCAAGAGCAATGGCTTAGGTTCTGGCGAGGACATAGCAAAAGTCTTAGAGGCGTGATCCCGCGATTGAATTTAGGGTGGAGCAATTAACGGCTGCGCGGGGCGCGGACTTCCCGAGTCACTCGCCGTGCGGCCATTCGCCGCCGCGCACATTCTAAACGGCGCGCGTCCCGCTTCTTGCAATTAGCATGCCGCAGGTGGTTTTAGGCTGATTTAGGTAGCTGATATTTGCGCAGCAGGTTGCGAAACTGATGGTAGTTAAGGCCCAGCTGCTCAGCGGCGTCGGTCTGCCGTCCACCGCTGCGCTTGAGGGCAGCGCGCAAGAGGTCTTGCTCGAATTGCTCGGTGGCTAGTTTGAAGTCGACGGGCAACTGCTGGCCGACGGGGCCTGTCGATTGCGGCTGCGGCGCGCTAGGCTCGGCGCTGGCCATCGCCGCCGCTGCCCCACTCGGCAACGCGGCACCCTGCAACCGCCATGGGCTAGCAAAGGGGTCTAGGGTGACTTCCTCCACTTTGCTACGCGCTGCGGGCAGCCGGTAGACAGCCCGCTCTACGACGTTTTTGAGCTCTCGGACATTTCCCGGCCAATGCCAAGCCAGCAGTTGCCGCTGTGCGTTGGCACTAAAGCCCGCGAAGTATTCGCGCCCTAACTCGCGCGCCATGCTCTGGGCGAAGCGTTCTGCCAGCAACAGGATGTCCGCCGCACGCGCACGCAAGGGCGGCAACGTGATGACATCAAAGGAAAGGCGGTCGAGCAAGTCCTCGCGGAAGCGCTGGGCCGCCGCCAAGCTGGGCAGGTCGGCATTCGCGGCGGCCACCACCCGCACGTTGACCTTGATGGTGTCCGATGAGCCCATGCGCTCAAACTCGCCGTACTCCAACACCCGCAGCAGCTTCTCTTGCAGCCGCAAGCTCATGCTGGCGAGCTCATCGAGAAACAAAGTCCCGCCATCGGCGAGCTCGAAACGACCCGTGCGCGCCTTCACCGCACCGGTATAGGCACCGGCGACATGGCCGAACAGCTCGCTCTCCAAGAGCTCGTCACTCACAGCGGCACAGTTAAATTTGACCAGCCGCTGGCCCCAGCGCTCAGAGAGATAGTGCAGACGCGCCGCCATCAACTCCTTGCCCGAGCCGCGCTCGCCAATCACCAAGACCGGCTTGTGCAGCGGCGCGAGCCGAGAAACCTGCTCCAACACCGACAAAAACGCCTCTGACTCGCCCAGCAAAGGGGGCAAGGTAGGTGCTTCTGGCACTAGGTCGGTTGTTTTCCTCACTATTACTTAATTATTTACCATAGTTGGTGTTTTTTACCATTTATCTCGCATTAAAGCAAGTGCAACAATATGCATTAACATGTTTTTATTCAGTCACTTATGCGTGTTTTTTGGCAGTTGGCACGGGGCTTGGATGACTTATAGCACCCGCACACCACCGGAGCCACACAATGAAACACATCGCCCCTATCGCTGCCCTAATCCTCGCCGCGGCCCCTGCCGCTTTTGCAGCCGAACCCTTAGTGATCTCAACCCCCATGGTCTATACCCAGCCGGTCATTTACGCCGCTGGCGTTACCTATCACTCCCAAGTCCAATACCAAGCGGCATTGACGGCGATCGAGCCGGTGGTGCTGGAGGGTATCGTCGTCACCCCTAAGCGCACTTACTCCGCCAGCGAGTATGCGAGCCTGATGGCGAGCCGTAAGCTCGACGGCAACCGCCAAGTCGCCCGCCAACAACGCTCTGGCGAGTCCCCGTGGCGCTCGGCGGTGAAGGCCTGGCTGCCGATGTTTAACTAATTCTTTTGCACCCCAAGGAGCGCCCTCGTGGGCATTTTTTCCCGCACTAAGGATGTTCAACAGGCCGATTTAGACGCCCTGTTGGCCTCTGCCGATGACCCGCTGAAAACCGCGCGGGTCATCATCAACGAGATGGAGGACACCCTCGTGGAAGCCCGTTCTGCCGCTGTCCGCGCGCTTGCGCGCAAGAAGGAAATAGAGCGCCGTATGGGCGAACTAGCGATGCAATCCCAAGACTGGGAGCAAAAGGCTGAGCTCGCAGTGAGCAAGAATCGTGAAGACCTCGCTCGCGGAGCACTCGCGGTGAAGCTGCGTCTGAATGGCGAGCGCGACCAACTCGCCGGTCTTTTGGCACCCATCCAAGCAGAAATCGACAAACTCGATGCCGATTTGAGCGACTTACGCGTCAAACTGGCAGAGGCCCGCCAACGCCACCGGCTGTTGACGCTCCAGGGTGCGACCGCCGCTGCGCGTAAAACGGTCAAAGGTAGCCTCGCCAGCAACCAAAGCGACGCCGCCCTCGACGCCTTGGCGCGCAACGTGGATGGCTTGAATGCGGAAGTCGATGCCTATGCCTTGGGCCAACGCAGCCTCGAAGCTCAGTTTGCCGAGCTGGAGCAAAACGGCGCGGTGGACCAAGAGCTTGAACGGCTGCGCAATAAAATCTATTCAAAAACCTAGGACGCGAGCCCGTGGACGACACCAAACCAACCGCAGTCGATATCACCGTCACCGAAGGCGGTACGACGAACACCGTACAGGTCAGCGCAGAACCCGCTGCCGATCAACCTCTAGCGGCAGCGAGTGATGCCCCACCCGCCGACGCAGATATAACCCAGCCCAGCGACATTAGCCGCGTGCGCATCAGCATCGACGGCAAGGACGTCGATATCCAAGGCGACGTCGAAGCGGTGCTGGACAAAGCCGTGCCGGGCGAAGTGCATGTGGATCTGGAATCACCCGACCGCTCGGACATTTTGGCCGGGCTCGGCGGCGTGGCACTGGTGATCTTTGTGCTGTTTGTACTGCCGATCTGGATCATCAGCCACTACCTCAGCAAGCGCCGCAAACAACCCCATGGCCAAGCACCCGCTTACGCCGTGCCCGCTAATGCCAATGACTTGGCCCAACTCGTACAAATCGCCGAGCGCTTAGAGCGCCGACTAGACGCCATGGAATCCCTCATGGATGCTGAGAACCCCCACTGGAGACGCAAATGAGCCGCGCCGCTACCGCTAAAAACCGCATGGGCTTTTTGACCCAAATGCAACGCTACCCGGGTGATGGCGGCTGGATTGCCGGCGTCTGCGTCGGCATCGCCGACTACTTCGGCTGGAGCCTCAAACTCGTCCGCGTGGTCACGTTTTTGCTGTTCCTATTCACGGCCGGGACGGTGGTGTTTGTCGCCTACATCATCCTTTGGTTCTTGATGGACGCAGGCGATTTGCGTAACCCCAATCGTCCGCGCTACGAGGACTTGGCCCCAGCAGCAAGCACAGCCGGTTTCGGCGGCGCGGCTGCTGAGCCGGGCCAAAGCGCGCCGACTGCGGCCGACATCCGCGCCCGCTTCAATCAGCTCGATTCGCGCCTGCGGCAGATGGAGGAAGCTGCGTTATCGAAGGACGCTGCACTGCTCAGAGAGCTCAACAAGCTAGAGCGCGACACCGGCAGCACCGGCAAGAGCTAGGGCGATGACCAAGTTCCTGCTGTTTCTTCTGCTGCTGGTGTTCTGCTGGCCCTTGGCACTGCTAGCGCTGGTGCTCTGGCCCATCGTCTGGCTCATCAGCCTGCCGCTTAAGCTCATCGGCATTAGCGTCAATGCGGTGTTCGATTTGCTCAAAGCAGTGCTGACGCTGCCCGCTCGCTTACTCGGCGGCGGGCCTGCACGCAGCACGCAGCCCTAGGCCTTAAACCGGGCCCGTGGGCTTAAAGGGTGCGCAGCTATGCGTGCCCGCCCCTTGGGCTTCGAGAGACTTCGCCAAGTCCGGTGAGACGTAGTTTTCATCGTGCTTGGCGAGCACCTCATCGGCGACGAACTGGCCGTCAGCGGCCAAAGCACCGGTCGCGACAATGCCCTGCCCTTCGCGGAATAGGTCGGGCAGGATGCCGGAAAAGCGCACCGGCACGGTCTTGCTGCAATCCGCAAGCGTGAAGCGCACGTCCAAGTCCTCACCGCGCTGCACGCTGCCCTTCACCACCAAGCCGCCCAAACGCACTTTGGCCCCAACCGGCGCTTTGCCCGCGGCCAAATCCGATGGGGTCTGGAAGTACATCATGTTCTTTTGGAAGGCCGTGAAGCCCAGTGCCAAGGCACCGGAGACCCCCAAAACCAAGGCAGTCACCGCAAGCATTCTTTGTTGGCGCTTAGTCATCGAGCTTCGTCACTGTCCTGCGAGTAGTCATCTTGCGCCTCAGACAAGCGCGCGTGGATTTGGTTGCGGGCAAGTGCTGGGGCAATCAGGTTCCACAGCAGCACCGCAGCCACCAAGGCAAAGCTGGCCCAAATAAATAAGGCGTAGCGCGGGTCCATTAGTACTCCTGTCGCACAGCGACGCCGAAGCCCCTCGCCTGCAAGGCGGGAGAGGGGGGAGGCGCTGGCCGAGCCTGCGGTGGGGAGCGGGGCTTCATGCGCGGGCCTTTTGTTGTAGCCATGCCTGCACCCAGCGGCTGCTTTTCTCGCGTAGCAATAGCTCGTTTTGCATGCGGCGCAGCATGGCGTAGGCGAATAGGCAATAGAAGCCGAGCAGGCTCATCAACAAGGGCCAGAGCATGTCCCAGCCGATGCTGGGCTTGCCCAGCTTCATGATGGTGGCCCCTTGGTGTAGCGAGTTCCACCAATCTACCGAGTACTTGACGATGGGCACGTTGACCACGCCCACCACGGCGAGCCAAGCGCAGGCGCGGGCGGCAGCGCGGGCGTCGTTAAAGGCGGAGTTGAGCGCGATGACGCCGAGGTAGAGGAACAGCATGACCAACTCAGACGTGAGCCGAGCATCCCAGACCCAGTACGCACCCCACATAGGCTTGCCCCAGAGCATGCCGGTGCCCAGTGCGGCGATCGCATAACTGGCACCGATGGGCGCTGCCGCGACGACAGCGACCTCCGCCAGTTTCATCCGCCAAATCAGGGCGACGGCACCAGCGACCGCCATCACCGCGTAGATGCTTAAGGAAATTGCAGCAGTCGGGACGTGGACGTAGATGATGCGGAAGGCATCACCCTGCTGGTAGTCCTTAGGCGCCAAAAACAGGCCAGCGGCACAGCCGCCCACAATCAACAGCAGCGTCGCGGCCAAAAGCCAAGGGCTTAGGCGCTCAGCGAGAGCGAAAAAGCTAGGCGGCGAGCCTAGCCGGTGAAACCAAGTCCAATTCATAACAGTTAGGTGTCCAATGCATTGCGCAAAACAGCAGCCGTGGCGAAGGGAATCAAGCTCAGGCTGAGCAGCAGCAATGCGGCCAAAAAGTATAAGGGCGGCTCGATGCTCAGGCCTTGGGCAGCGGCGCGCGCGGCACCCGCACCAAAGATGACGACGGGGGCGAGCATGGGCAGCACGAGGATCGGCACCAAAACGCCGGCACGCGGCAGGCTGACGGTCAGCGCCGCAGCAAAGGCACCCAGTGCGATCAGCGTCGGCGTGCCGAGCAATAGGGCCAAGGTCATGGCCTTGGTCGCCGCCGCGCCCATGCCTAATCCAGCCGCCAATGCGGGGGCGATCAGCACCAAGGGCAGGCCTGAGAGCAGCCAGTGGCCGACCAGTTTGGCGAGTACCGTGACCGCCAGCGGTGTGGGGGCGAGTGCCAGTTGCTCCAAGGTGCCGTCGTCGAAATCGCTGCGGAACAAGCGCTCCAAGGTCATCAGTGTGGCCAGAACCGCTGCGACCCAGATGATGGCCGGCGCGTAGCTGCCTAGGCTCGCGTCGTTGGGGGTGACTCCGAGCGGGAAGATGGCCGCCACCAGTGCATAAAACACCAAGGGCTGCGCGGCCTCAGCGGGCGCGCGCGCGGCGAGCTTGAACTCGCGCCGCAAGGTGCTGACAAAGCTAGAGCTCATGCGTTGAGCCGCCATTCCCGAACCGCACCACAGGATGCAGGCAGGGCTTGGTGCGAGGTCATCAGCACGCCGCCGCCCGAGCTGGTGTGATGAGCGATGAGCTCCGCAAGCAGCGCGACGCCATCGGTATCGAGCCCGGCGAAGGGTTCGTCCAGCAGCCACCAAGGGCGCGGCTGTAGCAGTAGGCGAGCCAGCGCACTGCGGCGCTTTTGTCCGGTAGAGAGCACCCGCACCGGCCGATTGGCCGCGCGGCCCAAGTGCAGGCGCTCAAGCGCTGAGCGCACGCCGCGCGCATCCGCCCCCGAGAGTCCACACCAAAACTCCAAGTTTTCGACCGGCGTTAGCGCCGGGCTGAGGCCGTTTTTATGGCCTAGCCAATGCACGCTTTCGGAGTCCACGCCCTGCACGCTGCCGGATTCCGGCTGGCGCAGACCGGCGAGGGCCTCCAACAAGCTGGTTTTGCCGATCCCATTGCGGCCCGTGAGGTGCACGACCTCGCCCCCCAGCAGCCGCTGCTCAAGCCCCTGCAGCAAGCGCTTATCCCCCCGCGCCACGGCGAGGTTTTGGACGATGATGGGAGCGGGGGCGAGCATGGGGCGCGCAGTTTACCGGCGTAGCGGCCTTGCGCCCAATTTGGTCGGCGGCAGGACAAACCCATCGACCACGAGTGGACTACACGGTGCAGATCGCCAGCCAAAACTATTTTCGGGAGTTCACCGCGCCGGTTCCATAAAATAGCCGACCTGCCCAGAGCGCCCAGATATGACTGCCGAATTGATTGACGGCAAAGCCGTTGCCGAAACCGTGTTGCTGCGCGTGGCCGCCAACGTGGCCGCACGCCGCGCACAAGGCCATGCCCAGCCCAGTCTGGCGACCGTCTTGGTGGGCGAGGACCCAGCCAGCCAAGTCTATGTGCGCAACAAGCGCCTAGCCTGCGAGAAAGTCGGCATCCGCTCGCTGCCGGTGCACTTCCCCAGCAACCTGACGCAGGCCGAATTGCTGGCCGAAATTGACCGCCTCAACGCGGATGACAGCGTCGACGGCATCCTCGTGCAGATGCCGCTGCCCGCCCACATTGACCCCAATCAGGTGATTGAGCGCATTTCGCCCGCCAAGGATGTCGATGGCTTCCACCCCTACAACATTGGCCGCCTCGCCAGCCGCGTGCCAGCGCTGCGCCCCTGCACGCCCTATGGCGTGATTGAACTGCTCAAGAGTGTGGGCGAGCCCTTCAAACAGCGCACGGCGGTGGTGGTGGGGGCGAGCAACCACGTCGGCAGGCCGATGATGTTGGAGTTGATGCTCGCAGGTGCCACCGCCACTTGCTGCCACCGCTTCACGGCGGACGTCGCGGCCGAAGTCGCCCGCGCCGACATTTTGGTCGTCGCCGTCGGCAAGCCAGGCTTGGTGCGCGGCGAGTGGGTCAAGCCGGGTGCGACAGTCATCGACGTCGGCATCAACCGCGCCGCCGACGGCAGCCTGGTCGGGGATTGCGACTTCCACGCGGTGCGCCAGCGCGCCGCCTTCATCACGCCGGTGCCGGGCGGCGTCGGGCCGATGACGGTCGCGATGCTGATGCAAAACACGCTGGAGGCTGCCAACAGCCGTGGGACGTGGGACGTGGGACGGGAGAAGTAACAGCGCCGCGTCTTGCTTTCCCGTACCCCGTCCCACGTCCTACACCCCACGTACAAAAAAATGGAAAAAACCTACAACCCCACCGCCATTGAGGCGCAATGGCGCGACGCTTGGGCGGCCGCTGGCTACTTTGCCGCAGGCAAACACACGCCCGCCGAGCACGGCGATGGCGCGCCGTATGCGGTGATGATTCCGCCGCCGAACGTCACCGGCACGCTGCACATGGGGCATGCCTTCCAGCACACGATTCAAGACGCGCTGATCCGCCATGCGCGGATGAGCGGCAAAGACGTGCTCTGGCAGCCCGGCACCGACCACGCCGGCATCGCCACGCAGATGGTGGTGGAGCGTAATTTGAAGCAGGCGGGCCAGCCTTCGCGGGCCGAACTCGGGCGCGAGCAGTTCTTAGAAAAAGTCTGGGAGTGGAAGGCCTATTCCGGCGGCACCATCAGCGGCCAGATCAAGCGCATGGGCAACTCGGTGGACTGGTCGCGCGAGCGCTTCACCATGGATGAGGGCTATTCCAAAGCCGTCACCGAGCACTTCATCAAACTCTACGAAGCGGGCCTGATCTACCGAGGCAAGCGTTTGGTCAATTGGGACCCCGTGCTGCAAACCGCGATCTCTGACCTCGAAGTGGTGCAGGAGGAAGAGAACGGCAAGATGTGGCACATCCGCTACCCGCTCGCGGGTGGCCTTAGCTATACCAATGAAAAGGGCGAGACACTCAACTACATCGTGGTCGCCACTACGCGGCCTGAGACCATGCTGGGCGATGCTGCGGTGGCAGTGAACCCTAACGATGGGCGCTACAAGCATTTAGTGGGTAAGGTTTTGGACTTACCGCTATGTCCGCGTCGCATCCCGATCATTGAAGATGAATATGTAGATAAGGATTTCGGAACTGGATGCGTAAAAATCACGCCAGCGCACGATTTCAACGACTACTTAGTCGGTCGTAGGCACTCGCTTGAGCAAATAAACATCTTTACGAAGGACGGGAAGGTTCTGAGTGAACCTGAGCCCGGCGCGTCAGAAATTGATTGGCTAATTAGGGATATCCCGCCTGCATACCGCGGGCTTGATCGATTTGCGGCTCGGAAGCAAATCGTCATCGATCTTGAGGCGGCGGGCCTCATCGAGAAAATCGAAGACCACAAACTCAAAGTCCCGCGCGGCGACCGCAGCGGCGCGGTGATTGAGCCCTACTTAACCGACCAATGGTTTGTCGACCTCACCCGCGAGACGCGCCACGACGGCAAGGAAGGCCCCGGCGGCTTGTTGG
>CAZHTI010000082.1:0-3129 GCA_964535755.1 uncultured Salinisphaerales bacterium
CTCAACATGCGCCGCGCTCCTCAGAAATCGCGATGCCGGTGCGCGGCAGAGTGATGCGCCGACTCTTGGTATTGGCGCCATCCTCCGCGTCGCAGACGTTAAAGATGAGTGCTGTGGTCATGCTGCGGCCGGAGGCATCGAAGCGGACGTTCACCACGTCATTAATGTCCAGCGCGTTGCTGATGGCGTCCCGCTTGAGCACGGTGGTCTCTGCCGTCGGCGCATCGCCTACATGCAGAAGCCAACCGTTGTCCCAGTCGTTGCCGCAGCTCGTGCCATCAGCGGCGGCGGGGCAAACGGTGGCGATGGCATTGCGGGAGATTGCCTCGGAGCGGGCGCGCACCAAGGTGCTGAATAAGGACGCGCTCACTGCGCGGCGGTTGGAGTCCGCCAGCAGCTCCCTGAAATTGGGGATGGCGATGCTGACCAGAATGGCCGCAATCGCCATCACCACGATGAACTCAATCAGGGTAAAGCCGCTCTGCCGTGTAGCTGCCTGCAAGCGCACGCATCTAGCCCGAGGGAGCGTGCCTTGGGAGCGAGTGACGCGATGCGGCGTGAGGGGCATGGGATGACCAAAATGCGAGAGGCTTTGCCGAGCTGATTCGCAAAATGCAACAAAACCTCCTGCTCTAGCCCAGCGAACCGATGAACGGTGATGCTGCTGGCGGTGGGAGGGCAGCACGCTCAGGCGCTCCAACAGGCATTGGTGGCCGGCAAACGTTGGCCAAGGTGATCAATGCTGAACTCCGCGCACTCGGTATCTTTGGCTTGGCGGCTGAGCGCCTTAGCGCGCAGCAAGTAGCTATTGGCGCTGGGGTTGATGAGCTCAAGCTGGTACAGGCTGTGGGCGCTCTGGGTGTCGGAAACTTGACCATCGGCGTCCAAAAATACCGTCGTACCTGGGTGGTCGATGAGTGGTGCGAAGGTTTCGGCGTAGGCGCTGGTCTTCAATCGTTGCGCCTCTTGGCGGGTGGCAATCTCAGTGAGTTGGGTGAGTGCCACCGCGCGCAGCGCCTTGCGGCGCTGCCCTTGATAGCTCGCCAGTGCAATGCTCACCAAAATCGCGAACACAGCCATCGCGATCACGACCTCCACGAGGGTGAAGCCAAACAACTTCTTGGTTTGCAGGCGCATGGCAGGGCACAATCGCGGGCTGTTGGTCAAAAGGCAACGGGTAAACGGCCAAGTTTGAGGGTAGCGCAAGTCATGTGGGCCTATGCACAGTAAAAATGCCCGCCCTCGGGTTGCGGTGGTCGGTGCCGGAGTTATCGGCTTAACCACCGCCTTGGCGCTGACTCAAGCCGGCTTTGCGGTGACGGTGCTAGAGCGCGGTGCGCCAGCGCGCGAGGCATCTTGGGCTGGTGGCGGCATTCTGGCCCCGCTCTGCCCTTGGCAGGCCCCCCCGGTCGTACAGCAATTGGTGGCCGAGAGCTTGTGGTACTACCCCAAGCTCTGCGCGGATTTGCTGCAACACACCGGCATTGACCCACAACTGCGGCAATCCGGCATGTGGGTGCTGGAACGCGCCCAGTTCGATGCCGGCCGCGCTTGGTGCGCCGAACAGGGGCTTGCGGCGACGACCCTCGCCCTCACCGCCGCCCAAGGGCTGCACCCGCGTCACGACTTGGCCCTGCACCTCCCGTGGGTGATGCAGGTACGCAACCCACGTCTCTGCCAAGCGCTGCTGGCGCGACTGGCACAGTTGCAGGTGCCGGTGCTGAGTAATCTTGGCGCGGTGCACTGGCAGCAGCAGGGCGCTCTGCATGTGTTGACGAGTCCTCACGGCGTTTGGCAGGCGGAGGCCGTCGTCGCCTGCATGGGCGCTTGGGCCGGCGATTGGCTCGCTGCCGCCGGCTGGCGGCTGCCGATTTACCCGGTGGCGGGGCAGATGCTGCTGCTGGCCCCTCCGCCGCAGCCGCTCTCTCAAGTGATCTATGCCGAGGGCCGCTACCTAATCCCAAGAGCGGATGGGCAGGTTTTGGTGGGTTCGACACTGGAGCAGACTGGCTTCAACGGCGCGCCCGATGCAGCAGGGCGAGCCAAGCTGATGACCTTTGCCGCCGAGCTGATGCCGCAGCTCGCGCACTCCACGGTGCTCGGCCATTGGCGCGGCTTTAGGCCGGGCAGCCCGGACGGCATTCCGACGATTGCGCCGCACCCGGAGCTGCCCAGCCTGCTGGCCAACGCCGGTCACTTCCGCTATGGCTTGACCATGGCCCCAGCCTCGGCGGCTCGGGTCGTGCAGCTGCTGCAACCGACGATTTAGCCGCTCAGAGCTTTTTGAGGCTTAAGAGGCGCGGGTCCGGCACGTCAAAGGCGGGCATGGGCGAGGTGGCCGAGAACTGCTCCCGTTTAGAACGGCGCGGGGTTAGATGGTTGATGAGCTGCGTCGGGTAGCGCTTGACGGTCCAAAAGTCCTCCACACACTGCTGCACCATCGGGCTGCGATGGCGGTGGATTTCATGGCGCAGCTCGTTTTGGTCCATCCAAAACCAACGGTGGATGCCGGTATCGAGCGGGTGATGAGCATCATGCTCCACGGGCTTTGCGGAAAACGCGATGCGCAGGAAGCCGTAGGGGAGGTCTGGCGGGTGGTACTCGTAAATGCCGACGATGCCCGTCAGTTCCACGCGCCAGCCGGTTTCTTCAAAGGTTTCGCGGATGGCGGCGTCCATCAGACTCTCGCCTTCTTCCCAATGGCCTGCGGGCTGGTTGATGACTAAATCGGAGCCGGCGGTTTCCTCCACAAACAAGAACCGGCCATTGCGCTCCGTCACGGTGGCGACGGTGACGTGTGGCAGATAGTCACGATCATTCATAGCTTGCCTTTCTGCTTGAAGTGCGTGAAGCCTTGGCTGTCGGGCGTGCCGAGGCTGCGGACATAGTTACTCAGCATCTCACTCGCCCCCGGTTTGAGCTTGATCAAAACATCCACCTCGTAGCGCCGGTCGGGGTAGAGCTTAGCCGCGCCCTTGGCCTCCAGCGGGCCGGAAGGGCTGCTGATGACGGCGGTAATGGCATCCGGCTTGGTGCTCACATCGGCAAGGAAATCCCCCAACAGCATGGGCGATGCAGTGAGCGTCCAAGCCAAGCCCTTGAGCTCGATGCGCGCGCTGGCGGAGTCAA
>CAZHTI010000082.1:3229-12381 GCA_964535755.1 uncultured Salinisphaerales bacterium
GCAGTGAGCGTCCAAGCCAAGCCCTTGAGCTCGATGCGCGCGCTGGCGGAGTCAATAAACTGCTGCTTGACCACTAAGGTTTCCACCGCGCCGACGACTCGGCCATCGACCGGCAGGAAGCTGAGGTTGGCCAGCGTCGCCAAGCGCTTGAGTTGGCCGTCGATGGTGACGTCGGACAGCCGCAGCGCGCCCCAGGTCTTGCTGACGTGGCCGTCGAGCGTGGCGATCTCGCCACCGCCCGAAAGCTGATACCCCAAGCGGCCCAAAACCAAACTGCTGGGGGTTAGCCGATAGTTCAGGTCTTGCATCAGCAGGCGATTGCTGTGGCTGATGCCAGCAACACGGCCCTTAGTCCATGAGCCCTCAAGGCCAAAAAGCTGCAACTCCGGGAGTTTGGTGCGCACCGTGCCGTAGAGCAGTGGCGCAGGCACCATCGCAACAAAGGCGAGCACGAAGGCAAGGGCGATCAGCGCGCCGCTGTATTGCTTTAGGCGCGTCATGGGCGGCTGACCGTCAGGCGCGCATTGACCGTGCCGGGTGTGGGACGGCGTTCGACGTCAGCATTGGTGACGACGATGCCGTAGCGGCTTTCCAGCGAAGCGATCCAACGGGTCATGGCGTCGAAGCTGACATCCTCAAACCACACCTTGACCTCGCGCTCGCCCTCGGGCTGTAGGCGCGAGGGTGCTTTGCCAAGCTGCGATTCACGCCCGGCCTGATCGACCAAAGTCAGCAGCGATTGCCCTTGGCCTTGGCGTGCACCACCTTGGCCCTGCGCCCTTTGCACCGCAGCAGCAATGACCTCTAAGCGTTGCGCCAGCGCGCGTTGCTCGGCTAGAGCCTCAGCCTTAAGGCTGCGGGCGAGGGCAAAAGGTGCCCAGAGCAAGCTGTACACCAAGGTCATTGCGACCACCACGCCGCCTACGGCGACGAACAGTTGCTCACGCGGGGCTAGGCTACGGTAGCGCGCCAAGAGGGGCTCTAACTTTTGTGCCAGCTGCTGTTGCAGGCTGCTCAGGCGGGCATCGAAGGCCGTTGTGAGTCGATCCATGGCGCTCATGCGGTGCTCAATTTGATGCGGATTTGCACGCCGCCATCCGCCGCGTTCGCGGACTGCACTTCCAGCCGTGCGCTAGCACCCGCGCCAAAGTGGTTACGCAGGAGATCGAGCGCGGCGAGGTCGGTGCCGGTGAGGCTAGCGAACAGCGCCCCTTCACGGAACTGCATGCTCTGTAGCGTCAGACTGGGGGCGGCTTTGATGCCGCCGGCTAGGGCCTCCATGAGCGGCACCAAGCCGGATTGCCCGCCGCCACCGCTGACCGCGCGGAACTGCTGCTCGGCTTGCGCGCTGAGGTCAACGATGCGCTGCTCACTTGGGAACAGCGTGCGGAAGCGCGTCTCATTGGCCGTGCGTTGGCGGTCTGCCTCACGGCTCATTTGAAAGGCCGCGACACCATTGCCGACGGCCGCCAGCAGTAGCGCCACACCCGCCAGTGCCGCTACCTTGCGCCAAGCCAGCCACTCCCGCTGATAGCCCTGCCGGACGAGGTAGGGGCCTTGCAGCAGGTTGATCGCCTGAGCGGGCTGGGCGTTGCGCGCCAAGGCCTGAAGAGGGTGGTCGAGCCCGGGCAGTAATTCGATGTCGCGATTGAGTTGGGTGAAGTCGGTCGCCACATCTTGGGCGATCAAGATCCGCAAAGGCTGCGGAATACCACCCTCCGCCATGCTCAGGAACTGCTCAAAGTCCTCCTCCAAGCAGCCAAAACCGGAGTTGGGGCCGGTACGCACGGTGACGTGGCCGACCTCGGCCATAGCCGTCCAGCGACCATCACGCGGGAAGGGCAGGGCAAGGGTCTCCGGCAGCAGGGCATCTGGAGTGATGCCGACTTTGCTAAAGGGTGCGAGCCATGCCCGCATATGGCTGTGCGACACCGCCGCAACTGCCCACTCATTGGCGGACAGGGCTTGATTGGCAATTGCAAAGTGCAGGGACTCCACGTCCTCGGCGAATTGTTCCTCCACCGCATAAGGCACGGCAGCAAGCGCTTTGGCGGCGGTTTTGACCGGCACCGTCGCGGTCATCAGGCGGACGTCGGCGCTCGGCGCGTAGAGCCAGACGCGCCGTCCTACGCACTGCGGCAGCACTTCCTCCAAGGGGCTGTGCTGCACCAGCACGCTGACGGGAGGCTCGACCTGCGTCACGGCCCATGCGACGGGCGCGGCGGAGCCGGGCTCGCCGAGGCGGATGTGCACGGTTTCGCGCATGGTTTATTCGGTATCCAGACTGCGGGTGATGACGACGGGAGCAGCACCGGCTGACGGGCGCATCAGCACACTATAAAGGGCGACTCTGCCACTGCCAATGAAGGCTTGTCCCTCCATCAAAAAGTATTGGCTGGTGACGCCCAACAGCTTCTGCGCATCGGGCGGGAAGGTGTCGGACATTTGTTTTAAGCCGGCATCGTCGACCGGTTGCGATTCCCGAGCTTCGGCCCAGCTCGATACCTGCGCGGTCTTCGCCGCCATGCTCACCGTGAGGCTCAGAAGCACCGGCAACGTCGCGGTATTGGCGTTGATCAATGTGGGCGTGCGGGAACCCGCACCGCCGGGCAATGGCAGGGCGGCAATGTGCTCACGCAGCGCTTCGAAAATCTCCGGCGTCACGCCGCGCACTGCCCGCAGCTCGCTAATGCTGCGCATGGGCTGGTTGCCTGCGCGGTAGGGCGGCTTGGCGTTGCTGTATTCGCTGTCCTCTGCGCCACCTGCGCCGGTAGGGATTTGGTCTTCGTCGATCCAATCGGCAATGGCTTCTGCAATCGGTGCGGCGTCGATGCCTTGGAGTTTCTCGATGGCCGCAAAAAGCCGCACAAATTGCTCCTTGGCCGTAGCGTCCAGTTTGTTATTGGGCGCCAAATTATTGAGGTTGAAGCGCCCCTGAAGGTCGGTGATTTGGCCACGCAGCGCCCCTTGTTCGACCGGCAAGTAGTCCACCCGCTGCGCCCAAGGCTCGTTCAAACCGTCGTACTCGGGCTTGTCGTCACGTTTAAGCACCGCGCGCACCCAGCTCTCGAGCCCCTCGGCGTACCACCACGCACGTTCGCTATCGAGCAGATTGCCGGTACGGCGGATATTGCTCTGGGCACTCACCAATACCGCCGCGGCGGCGATGCTCGCCAAGGCCAGCACCAGCATCGCGGTGATCAAGGCCACACCGCCTTGGCGCTGACTCATTGCGGCTCTCCCGCAGGGGGTGGAGGCGGGCTAGGCGGTGCAATCGGATCAATCGGTGTGGGAGGCGTTCCGCCGCCCGACCCCGAACCCGAACCTGATCCCGATCCCGAACTTGACCCCGAGCCCGATGGCGATGCAACCACCGGTGCGGGGCTCTCGCCCACCCGGAACAACCAACGCACGCCCGGCATGCCCTCAGTGGTGATGTTTAGCTCGACTGCGAGCGGTGCTGCGGTCGCGCTGTTGCCCAAGCTGCCAGCACTGAGGAATGCCGCGCTCTGCACCGAGGCCGGTGGCCAGCGGTCTTGCCACTCACGATTCGCATCCATAAACCGCCAGCGGACCTCCGTGACCTTGCGCAGCAGCACAACTTGGGCGACCACCGCGTCTTGCGCACGGTCGAGCACGCCGTAGGTCTCGCGCAGCAGGGTTTTCTCGTCGTCGTCGTAGCGGATAACGACACGCTCCAAGCTCGGGCGCGGCGCATTCAAAGGGTTGCGCCAGCTGCTGCGGGTGAACTCCACACGGGCGTCGAACTCATCAAAGCGCAAGGGCGGCTCGACCAGATTGCTGCCGTTGCGGACACTGCGCAGCGACATCAGCTGGAAGTCATTGCGGAGCTTCTGGAAGCTGCGCTGCCAATCGGCCAAGTCCTCCATTGAGGCCTCTAAACGCTGGCGACTGGTCAGCACAAAGTTGAGCCCGCCGTAGGCCATTGCCGCGAACAAGCCAAAAATGCCGAGCACAATCAGCAGCTCTAGCAAAGTGAAGCCACGGCTCGGGCGGCGGCGCATCAGCATCCGCCCCCCTTTGCCACACAGGAGATAAAGCCGGTGAGGCTAGCGGCAGTCGGGCTTTCGGCTTTGTCGGCATCGACACCCTGCGCATAGACCTTCACCTCCACGCGACGCAGCTCGCGGTCATCGGTGGTGCTCACGGTGAGGCGGTAGTCCCAAACCTGCTCGGCGAGGGTGGTTTCATCGCTCTTCTCACCCGTGGCGGGCCAGTCCACCCGCAGCATTTGTTCGGTCAGCAAGTTATGCGCGACCCAAGTCGCCTGCGTGCGCTGCCTGAGGTAACTGGCCTGCTCAGCAAAGCGGCCAAAGCTGCCGATTAATGCAGCCATGGCGATGGCGAGCACGGCCACGGCAATCAGCAGCTCCAACAGGGTGAAGCCCGCGCTGCTGGGGCGATGGCGCATGGCTTAGGCCCCGCCTGCGTTGCGCACGCTGCGGGTTAGGGTGAGCTCGCCTAGGCCCTTGGATTCCAAGCGAAACACTTCAGCCACGCTGGGGGCGGTGAACTCCATGACGAAGGGCGTGGTTTCGCCGCTGGAAAGCAGCAGCACCTGCGGCTCTAGTGATTTTTGCGAGGTTTTCTTCGCTGCCGCTTGGGCGTCAGATTGGGGCTGGCTGCTGGCGCTGTCTTCGTCCTCAAGGGCGGCGACTTCTGCCGCGAGCAGGGCGGCGTCAGCGGCATCGGGCAACTCCACCAAGCGGCCTTCTACTTCTAGGGCCAACGCCACTGGCTCCGACAAACTCCGCGCGCGCAGCGGGCCGTCGCGCTCGTAGTCGGCCCAGCGTTGACTTTGGTTGATGGCGACAATTTGATAGCCGCCCTGATGGCAGCGCAGGCCGATCTCTAGGCCTTTCATCTCTGCCTCGTCGCGCACCATGTTCAGGATGGCGAGCGCGCGCTTGGCCTCGGTTTCAAGTTTGTCCTCAGCAACCCGATTGCCAATGCTGAGCGAGGCAAATGTCGCCAGCACGCCGAGGATGACGACCACCACCATCAACTCCAGCAGGGTGAAGCCCTGTTGCGGCTGGCGGCGCGGCGCGCGCATGGCGAATAGTCCTAGCGGACTTCTCCGTCGCAACTAGCCCAAATCCCAGTTGCCGATGTCGGCGGCAGCGCCTTCACCACCCGGCTTGTTGTCCGCGCCTAAGCTAAAAATATCGACTTCGCCCTTGGTGCCGGGTTGCAGGTATTGGTAGGCGTTGCCCCAAGGGTCGGTGGGCAGTTTCTGAATATAGCCACCGGGCTTGTAGTTCTTCGCTTGGGGCTCGCCCTGCGGCGCGCTGACCAGAGCCTCTAGCCCCTGCTGGGTGCTGGGGTATTGGTAGTTATCGAGCTTGTAGAGGTTGAGCGACGACTCCAGCACACGGATGTCCTGCTTCGCCTTGGCGATTCGCGCGTCGTCGGGGCGATTCATAATCCGTGGCACCACCACCGCCGCGAGAATGCCGAGGATGACGACGACCACCATGATCTCAATCAAGGTGAACCCGCGCTGGGACTGGTTGGGTAAGGAGCGAGCAGCAAAACGCATGGAGTCTTCCGATTCAGTAATGAGCAGGCCGAGTCGCTGTGAGGCGCAACGCGGCGTGACGATGGGGTGGCAATCATAAACGAGCATCTTGACCATCTGAGACCGGCGTCGGTTCCTAAGCCGCCGCAACATTGGCTGTGGGGCCCGCCTTTGCTGCTGGCCTTAGTGATTGCTGTCTTGGCCTTAGGCGGGGAGGCTTGGATCACCGCGCTGCGCTACGACCGCGCGGGCATCCATGCGGGCGAATGGTGGCGCTGGGTGAGCGGCAGCTTGGTACACGCGCCGGGCAACGTGGTTAGCTTCGCGGGCTACTCTTTACACGCACCTTGGCATTTGTTCCTGAACGAGCTCGCCATCCTCGTGCTGGTATTGCTCTGCCCAGAGCGTCACAGCTATTGGGAATGGCTCCGGCGGGTGCTGATCCTCAGCCTAGGCATGAGCTTAGGCCTGTATTTCTTCGCGCCGGATTTGATCTGGTATGTGGGTCTATCGGGCGTGCTGCACGGCTTGTTCGTGCTCGGCTTGGTGCCGCAAATCTTGCGGCGCGATGTGATTGCACTTGGCTGCTTGCTCTACCTGCTCGGCAAGCTGGGCTATGAGCTGATCGCCGGTGCTGCGGTGAGCGATTCCGCCGCCATCGGGATGCCTGTTGCCTTGCCTAGCCACCTCTGGGGGAGTGTGGCGGGCTTGGTCTACGGGATCGCTAGTGGGCAATTTTTGCTTGCCTATCGCCGCGCCCAAGCCGATGCAAAAAAGCCCGCCGAAACCGCCGACGGGCCTGTGCCGCGCTAAAGCCAAAGACTGAGCTTTAGTTCACGCGCGCATCTACATTGGCGCTGACGCGCAGCTTCTTGGCATTGACGCGCTTCACGCCTTCAGTTTGCTTTGCCAGCGCGATGGCTTGGTCCTTCTCAGCCTGTGAGCTTGCCGTGCCGGAGAGGAAGACCACCTTGCCCTTGGTGCGCACCGCAATCTTGCTGCCTTGCGTCAAGGTGTCGGCCAGCAACTGAGACTTAACCTTGGTGGTCACCCAGCTATCGGTGACGACGCGCTTGGTGGTCGCTGCCGCGGCTTCGGTTCTCGCTTCGGCCTTCTCTAGGTTGGCGTCAATACGCGCGCCAGCACGGTCCAGCCCGGTCTCGGCGTTGACGCTGGTGTTGGCATTAACGCTAGCACCAGCACCGGCGGAGTTGCCCTGCGTACTGCCGCTGGCGGAGATCACCAAGCGGTTCTCCACTTTGGTGACGCCTTCGGTGGAGGCGGCCAAACGCTCCGCAGCAGTTTTGGCTTCTAGGCTGGCCACCGTGCCGGTGAGCACCGTCACCCCGTTTTGGGTGGAGGTAGAAATATTGCTGCCGGTCAGCGCTGCGTCGGTCGCCAAGCGCGCCTTCACTTTGGCGGTGATGCCGGTATCGACCGCCGCGGTGGCGGTGGCATTGACGGCACCGCCAATGGCTTGGCCGGTGGCATCGACCGCACCGCCGACCGTGGCACCTAGGCCAAGCTGGGCGTGGGCACTAGCAGCGCCCAAGGTGAGTGCGGCAGCAAAGGCAATGCGGGTAATGCGGGTTGGGAACTTGGATAAGTTGGTCATAAGTACGTCCTTGTTTTCGACTAGTGAGCGCTTAATGCGCCGTGGAGCGAAGCCTCAGCAACAGGGGCCGATTACTTCGGAGGCACCCACCCTAGAGCGCTACAGTGATTTCGGGCTGAATATGGCCGCAGCCACTGTTTACACTCTCCGCCCCTAGCCCAAAGACACAGGAAGTTCTGATGACCGTGACCGCTCCTTATGCCCTCGTGTTTCCGGGCCAAGGCTCGCAAAGTGTAGGCATGCTTAAGGCCTTGAGCGGGCAGTTTGCGGAAGTCCACGCGACGCTGGACGAAGCCAGTGCGGTGCTGGGCGATGACCTCAATGCGCGCTTTGCCGATGGGCCCAAAGAGTGGCTCGACGCCACCGAGAACACTCAGCCCGCTTTGCTCGCTGCCAGCGTCGCCGTGTGGCGGGTCTGGCAGGCGCAGGGCCTTGCCGCCCCAGCGGCGATGGCTGGCCACAGTCTGGGCGAGTACAGCGCCTTGGTCGCCAGTGAAGCGCTGCGCTTTGACGATGCGCTTCGCCTCGTGCGCCTGCGCGGGCAATTGATGCAAAGCGCAGTACCCGCCGGCACCGGCGGCATGGCAGCGGTGATCGGCATGGATGACGCAGCCGTCGCCGCCCTGTGCGCGCAATACCCCGGCGAAGGCTTGCTCGCACCCGCCAATTACAACTGCCCGGGCCAGGTGGTGGTGGCTGGGCACACGGCGGCGTTGGACTGGCTCGCGGCCAATGGCAAGAGCTTGGGTGCACGCATGGTGATGCGCGTGGGCATGAGCGTGCCCAGCCACTGCGCACTGCTTACAGGTGCTGCTGAGGCACTCGCGGACGCACTCGCCAAGATCACCCTCCAAGCGCCAAAAATCCCCTTGCTGCACAACCTGGACGCAGCGCAGCACCGCAGTCCAGATGCCATCCGCGCCGCACTTGCTGCACAGCTTTATTCGCCGGTGCAGTGGACCAAGACCATCGGCCAGCTCAAGGTTCAGGGTGTTACCAGCTACCTCGAATGCGGGCCAGGCAAGGTTTTGTCCGGCCTGATCAAACGCATTGATAGCGATGCCCAGTTGCTGGCACTTGAAGACCCCGCCGCGCTGATCGCCGCAGCGGCAGCACTCCGCGCTTAAACGCCTGCACTTGAGACCACTCTATGAACTTCCAACAACAGATTGCGCTGGTCACTGGCGCTTCCCGCGGCATTGGTGCGGCCATTGCAAGCACATTGGCTGAGCGCGGTGCCAAGGTGATCGGCACCGCAACGACGGCTGAAGGTGCTGCGCGCATCACCGCCGCCTTGGCAGCACAGGGCGGTGAGGGCCGGGTGCTCGATGTGCGCGATGCCGCAGCCGTCGAGGCCTTTATTGAGCAACTCAGCAAGGAGGTCGGCGCGGTCAGCATCTTGGTGAACAACGCGGGGGTGACCCGCGACAACCTGCTGATGCGGATGAAGGACAGCGAGTGGGATGAGGTGATCGCCACCGACTTAAGCTCAGTGTTCCGCCTAAGCCGCGCCGTACTGCGCGGGATGATGAAGGCGCGCTACGGGCGCATCGTCTCGGTGGGCTCGGTGGTGGGCGTGATGGGCAACGCTGGGCAGGCCAATTACTGTGCGGCTAAGGCGGGCTTGATCGGCTTTAGCAAAGCACTCGCTAAGGAGATTGGCTCGCGCAACATCACGGTCAATGTCGTCGCACCCGGTTTTATCGATACCGACATGACCAAGGACTTACCCGAAGCCACCCGCACGGCCTTGCTGACCCAAGTGCCCGCAGCACGCCTAGGCACGCCGCAAGACGTCGCCGAAGCGGTGGCGTTTTTGGCAAGCAGCGCGGCCGGTTACATCAGCGGCGAGACGCTGCATGTGAATGGCGGCTTGTACATGCACTGATGCAGCGGATGCTGGACCCCACCTCCCACGCCCCACCTCCCACGGCCTTCAAAAGTGCTCTATCAAATCGACAACAAAGCCCCGCAACTCGCGGGCAATAACTTCGTCGC
>CAZHTI010000083.1:0-12194 GCA_964535755.1 uncultured Salinisphaerales bacterium
GGCGGGCCGTTGACCGATGAGGTCATCGCCACCCTCATGCGCGAGATCATGTCCGCCTGCTTGTCGTTGGAATCGCCGCTGACGATTGCCTATCTGGGCCCTGAGGGCACCTACACGCAAGCGGCGGTGCTCAAGCATTTTGGTGATGCCGTCACCGCGCGTCCGCTGGCGGCGATTGACGAGATTTTTCGGGATGTCGAGTCGGGTGCTGCCGACTACGGCGTGGTGCCGGTGGAGAACTCCATCGGCGGCGTGGTGAGCCACACCTTGGACGCGCTGGTGCACACCAAGCTGCGCATTTGCGGGGAGGTGGCACTGCCCGTGCACCATCATCTACTGTCGTCGGAAGCCGCCATTGGCGACATCCGCCAAGTGTTCGCCCACCCGCAGAGCTTTGCGCAGTGCCGCCAGTGGTTGGACGCGCGTGCGCCTAAGGCCGAGCGCGTACCCCATGCCAGCAACGGCGCTGCGGCTTTGGCGGCGAAGGAAGCGGGCGCGGGCTCTGGCATTGCCGCCATCGCCAGCCTGCAAGCGGGGCGCATCCACGGGCTCAACATCCTCGCCAGTAATATCGAGGATGACCCGAGCAACACCACGCGCTTCTTGATCATCGGCAAGCAAGACCCAAGCAGCACCGGCCATGACGTCACTGCCGTGGTGCTCTCGGCGCACCGCAATCAACCGGGTGCCCTGTTCGCGCTGCTGCAACCGTTTGCCGACGCGAAACTCGACCTCACTCGCATTGAGTCGCGCCCTATGAAGGGCAGCCCGGTGCAGGACTACTACTTCTTTGTCGATTTCTGCGGCCATGCCTCCGACCCCATGGTGAAGGGCGCGCTCGACGCCGTGCGCAGCAATGCCGCCTTCTTCAAAGTGCTGGGTTCCTATCCCAAAGCCGTGATGTAGCGCGGCCGCAAGGCTTTGCCGTACGGCACCATTCCACTCTTTCTTTGCTGGCAACAAGCTTATGTCCGATCTCACCAAAAATGCCCAAGCGGGCGTGCTCAAACTAGAGCCCTACAAGCCCGGCATGCCGCTGGACGAACTACAGCGGCGCTTAGGGATTAGCGACGCCATCAAACTCGCCAGCAACGAGAACCCTCTGGGGCCTAGCCCAAAAGTGCGCGCGGCGGTTGCCGAGTTTGTGCAGCAAACGGACTTGGCGCTGTATCCGGACGGCGGCGGCTTTAAGTTGAAAGCGGCGGTTGCCGCCATGCACGGCATTGACCCAACGCGTGTCACCTTGGGCAATGGCAGCAACGACATGCTGGAGTTTTTGGGCCGCATCTATTTGGGCCCAGGCCGCGCGGCGATGTTCAGCCAGCACGCCTTTGCGGTGTACCCCATCGTCACCCAGAGCCAGAGCGCTGAAGCAGTGGTCGTCCCAGCACTGCCGCGCGATCACGCCACCATGCCGCTCGGCCATGACCTTTCAGGCTTCAAGAAGCTTTGGCGCGATGACATTGCGCTGGTCTTCATCGCCAACCCCAATAACCCCACCGGCACTTGGCTGCCTGCTGCCGAGATCGAGGACTTCCTCAACTTTGTGCCGCCGCATGTCGTTGTGGTGCTGGATGAGGCCTATTGGGAATACCTCGAACCCGCCCTGCGCGGTGATGTCCGCGCATGGCTAGACCGCTACCCCAACCTCGTCGTGACCCACACCTTCTCCAAGACCTACGGCTTGGCCTCGCTGCGCGTCGGGTACTCGCTGAGCAGTGCGGTGGTCGCGGATTTGATGAACCGCGTGCGCCAGCCCTTCAACAACAATTCGCTCGCCTTGGTCGCAGCAGAAGCCGCACTCGCCGACCAAAACCATGTGCGGGCGTCTGTCGCCCTCAATACCCAAGAGCGCAGCCGCCTAGAGGCAGAGCTTGCCGCGATGGGCTTGAAGACCCTGCCCAGCCAAGCCAACTTCTTGGCGATTGACTTTGGCCGCGACGCAGCACCCATCAATCAGGCGCTGCTGGAGCGCGGCATCATCGTGCGCCCAACTGCCAGCTACGAGATGCCGACCTTCCTGCGCATCACCGTCGGCACCACGGCGCAAAACGACCGCTTGCTGGATGCGCTCAAGGCCATCTTGGCTTGAGCTTGGCCGTGGCGCTGCCCGCTGAAAGCCGCTCCGTGCGCCCGAATATTGCCGTCATCGGCCTAGGGCTCATCGGTGGGTCCTTTGCGCGTGCGCTGCGTGCGGCGGGCGTGGTGGGGCAGATCGCTGGCTATGACCCTGACCCCGCACAGCGCCAGCAGGCGCTAACGCTCCATGTGGTCGATGCCGTTGCTGACTCCGCCGCTGAGGCCGTCGCCACCGCCGATGTGGTGGTGCTCGCGGTGCCGGTGTTGCGCACGGGGGAGGCTTTGGCGGCCTTGCTGCCCGGGCTAAAGGCCGGTGCCATCGTCACCGACGTCGGCTCCACCAAGCAGTCCGTGCTGCGCGAGGTGGCGGCGGTCTGCGGCGGTGCACTGCCCAGTTGGTTCGTCGCCGCCCACCCCATCGCCGGCACCGAGAAAAGCGGCGTGGCGGCGGGCTTTGCGGAGCTATTCCGCAACAAGCGGCTGATTCTCATCCCGCATGAGGGGCAAGCCCCTGAGGCGCTGCAATTGGTAGAGCAGCTTTGGCGCGCCACCGGTGCCCGCGTGGTGCACATGACGGCGGACGAGCACGACGCCATCTTTGCCGCCACCAGCCACTTGCCGCACCTCTTGGCCTACGCCTTCGTCGACATGCTCAGCAGCCTGCCGGAGGCCGAGGCGATCTTCCCCAACGCCGGGGGTGGCTTTAGGGATTTCACCCGCATTGCCTCGTCGAGCCCGACCATGTGGCACGACATTCTGCGCGCCAATACGGCTGCCGTGAGCAGCCTACTGGCCCGCCAGATTGCCGTGCTTCAGGCGCTGCAAGCGGATATGCAAGCGGGCAATTGGCCCGCCGTGCAGGCGAGCTTTGAGCGGGCCCGCGCTGCGCGCGAGCACTACCTGGCGCAGATCGAGTGAGCTAAGCGCCTGCTTCTAGGGCAGGGATGCGCAGCAATAGGTTGGGGTTCGGGCAGCGCTCTAGCCAAATGCTGGCCTCGGTAGGCTTGCAGACCCCGGGGTAGTCACCAACGCGGCCCAGCAAGTCGGTAATGATTTGGAAGTGCAGATGCGGCGGCCAGCCGACGTTCACCTCTGGCGTGCCGAGTGCGCCAATCTGCTCGCCTGCCTTGACCTCGCGCCCAGCGGGGGACATCGCTAGGCTTTCCCGCGCCAAGTGGCCGTAGAGGGTGTAGCAGCGCGCTCCGTTCAGGTCGTGCTCTAGCAGGATGGTCGGGCCGTAGTCGCCGAAGGCGGCGTTGTCTTGGCAGGAATGCACCCGGCCATCGAGCACGGCGTGCACGCTGCTGCCTGCCGCCAGCCAAAGATCGATGCCCAAGTGCAGGGTGCGCGGTTCGCTGCCATCGCCCGCAGCCCCAAATACTGGGCTCATCGCATACAGCGCGCGGTTTTCGCCGTAGCCACCGGCGGCGTAATCAGCACCGGCAGCGTCCATCTGCTGCCAGATGAAGCGGGTGAAATCGGCAGTGACTGCGGGGTCAAAGCCGCGCAAATCCGGGTTGCTATTGCTCAGGTTCAGCGCGTGGCAACGCTGACTGGCGAGCGGAAAGCTCAAGGGGCTCGCCACCGGCAGGCAGGCGAGCAGGCTGGGCCAGTCGATACGCTTAGGCATCACGGAGTAAGCCCTAGGCGGCCCGCTGCGGTGCTAGGGCCGCTTCGGTGCTGTGGATATGCGCGAGGATGGCGTCGGCCATCGGCACGAGCAGGGGGGTGGGGAAGTCATGCCCCATGCCGGGGAACAACTTGAGCTGCGCGCGCGGGATACGGGCAACCAAATCATGCGCAGCGGCGACCGGCAGCAGGGGGTCGTCCGTACCGTGGATGACCAGCGTCGGCGCTTGGATGCGCGGCAGCAGGTGCGAGCGGCTGCCAGAAGCAATGATGGCATTGAGCTGGCGCGCCGCACCGGCCGGGCGGAAGGCGCGGTCAAAGGCGCGGGTAACCTTCTGGCGGAGTTCATCCTCTGGTGCTGCAAGCGCACCCTGCGAGCCGATCAAACGCCAGCTTTGCATGCCGTAGGCGATCAGCGATTCGCGGTCGCGGGCTTTGGGGCCGCGCGCCAAGCGCAATTGCAGCGCGAGTTTGGCTTGCGGCAGCCGCGCACTGCCGCTGGTGGACATCACCAGCGTGCAGCTCTTCAGCCGATTGGGGTGATGGATCGCCACCAGTTGGGCAATCATGCCGCCCATCGAGGCTCCGACCACATGCGCGCTAGCGATACCCAAGGCATCGAGCAAGCCGACCGCATCCTTGGCCATGTCACTGAGCAAATACGGGGCAGGGACCTTTAGCCCCAAGCGCGCGCGCAGGCTGGCTTTGATGATGTTGGGGCGGCCCAAGTGATTGAGCTGGGTGGAGAGCCCGATGTCACGGTTGTCGTAGCGCACCACGAAATAGCCTGCGGCGGCCAAGCGCTGGCAGAAGGCATCTGGCCAGACCAAGAGCTGCCCGCCCAAGCCCATGATCAGCAAAATGCAGGGCTGAGTCGGCTTGCCAAAGGTTTCGTACACCAATTCCAAGCCATTGGCCTGGGCTTTCAATAACGTGCTCATCCGATGTTCTTCCCGCTCCAGGGTTGCGACTCAATGCCGCTTACGCAGCACGCCGTCGTCGAGCATCTGCTGGAAGTGATCGACCACGGTGTCCTTCAGCGCGCGGTAGCTCAGGCCCAAGCCGGACTTGCTGCGGCTGTTATCAAACTTCAACGGCCAGCCAACATTGCGTTTGACGAAGTCCCGAGTGAGCCCCACGAAGGGGGCGGCCAGCCAGACCATGGGCTTGGGTGTCACGCCCTTGGGGAAGGGGTAGGCATGGCCGAAGTGCGCGCGCAAATGCTGGGCGATCTCCAGCAAGCTGGGCTCGCCGCCGTTGACGATGTAGCGGCCCTCAGCGGCGGGCGTGAAGCCCGCTTTGAGATGGGCGATGGCGACATCCCGCACGTCGACAATGCCCATGCGGTAGTCCGGCGCGCCAAAGCGCATGGTGCCGTTGCCCATCTGCTTCATCGTCTCCAAGCTGGTGGAGGCGCTGTTATTGGTCAGCGAAGGACCCAGCACCAAGCCGGGGTTGATGGTCACCATGTCCCAGCGGCTTTGTGCTTTTTGGATCTTCCAGCCTTCTTTTTCGGCTTCGACTTTCGAGTAGGAGTAGGGCTGGTGGTCGACGCTGCTGCTGGTGTTCCAGTGCGCTTCAGTGAACGGGCCACCGCCGATGTTTTGCATGTCGATGTTGTCGCCGAAGATGCCCGCGACGCTGCTGGTGAGCACCACGCGCTTCACGCTAGCCACGCGGTTGCAGCTCTCTAAGACATTGCGGGTGCCTTCTACCGCTGGGCGTACCAGCGCCTCGTAAGCATCGGTAAAGCCGGTGATGACGAAGGGCGAGGCGGTGTGCATCACCAACTCGCAGCCTTGCATGCCTGCATCGAACGCGCCTTGGTCGAGCAAATCAGCCTTGAACAATTTGAGCTTGCCGGGGTGCGCCGCACTCAGGGCATGCAGATGCTCTAGGCCCTTCTTCTTGGCCGGGTCGCGCACGGTGGCGTGCACCGTGCTGCCTTGTTCCAACAAGTATTTGATGATCCAGCCCGCGATATAGCCGCTGCCGCCGGTCACGAGGACAGGCGCTTGAGGGTTGATGGTGGTCATGATGCGTCCAAAAGTGGGGGTGAGCAGCGCAGAGGCGCGCCGATGAAAAGGGGGCGTCGCCGATTATGCCTGCAGCGTGAAGTGAAACACGCTGCCTTCCCGCGCACCGGGCTCAGCCCAGATGCGTCCACCGTGCAGTTCGACAATCTTCTTGCAGATGGTCAGGCCAATGCCGTTGCCGGTGTACTGATCCAAGGTGTGCAAACGCTGGAATAGGACAAAAATGCGCTCGGCAGATTCCTTGGCGATGCCAATGCCGTTGTCGCGCACTTCAAAGTGCCAGAACTCGCCCTCGCGTTGTGCACCAACGTGTACCAGCGGCGTCGATTTGCCCCGAAACTTGATGGCATTCGCCAACAGGTTTTGGAGCAGTTGGGTGATCTGCCCCGCATCCACTTTGAGCGTCGGCAACTCATCGTAAGTAATCATGGCGTCGCTCTGGTCGATCGCCGCTTTGAGGTTGGCTTGCGCGTTGCGCAACAATTCCTTGAGGCTCACCGGCTGTAATTGCTGCGCACCACCGGCGACTTTTGAGAACGCCAGCAGGTCTTCCAGCAGCGTCTTCATGCGCTTGATGCTGTCGCTGATAAAGCCGATGTATTCGTCGGCCTCCTCACCAAGCTGGCCTTTGTAGCGCTTGCCCAAAAGCTGGGCGAAGCTGGAAATACTCCGCAGCGGCTCCTGCAAGTCGTGGCTGGCGACGTAGGCAAACTGCTCTAACTCGCGATTGGAGCGCGCTAACTCCGCAGCATGTGCTTGTAGTTTCTCGGCATTGCGCTTGCGCTCAGTGATGTCCTCAGCAGCACCCGTGGCACCGACGACTAAACCCTCGTTGACCAGCGCGGTGGTCGAGAACACCACCGTCATTTCGCTGCCGTCCTTGCGCAGGAACGGGCACTCGTAATTGAGGATCGGCCCCTCGCCGCGCAACAGGGCTGCGTAGCGCTGGTTGAGCGCCGCCGCGTGCTCAGGCGGAAAATACTGACCAAAGTTTTGGCCGATTAACTCGGATTCTGAATACCCCGATAGCTCGCAAGTGCGCGGGTTGACCAAGGTAAAGCAGCCCAAGCGGTCGAGCGCATAGATGGCATTGGTCGAGTTGCGCAGGATCTTTTCCTGCATCTCGCTCGCCACCCGCAGTTTGGCCTCGGCACTCTGTCGACGGTCGATCATGTCGTTGAAGACGGCGGCGAGGTCGGCCAGTTCGTCGTGGCCGTGCGCGCGAATCCGGTAGGCGAAGTCCCCGCGCGCGACCGCTTGGGTGGCATCCCGCAGCCCAACAATGCCGCCGCGCAGGCTTGCGGCAGTGCGCAGGTGCAGGGTTAGTAACAGCGCGGCGAGCAGCGTCGCTACCGCAATGCTCGCCGTCACCAGCACCCCCTCTAGGGCGTGGCCGGCACGGATCAAAGTCGCGGAGAACTCGCGCTCGAGCGGTGCGACATCGCTGTTAATGCGGTGCAGGCGTGCGCTCAGTTGCTGCTGTGCTGCGGTGTTGGGGCGCGCTTTACGCCAAGCCTTTTCGCTATCGTCGGCGAGTGCGAGCAGTCGGTCGATTTGTTCATCGGCTTGGCGCCAAATGCTGATGGCCTCTTGGATTAAAGGGTGCCAATCCAACCAGCGATAGAGGAAGGTCATCGCCGCCACATCCTCGGCTGGGATGCCGCCTTGGACGAAGCCGTCGCGAATCATCTGTACGTCCGGCGCTGCCTTCTCCATCTCTAGGCGGGCGACGCGATCGCCGAGTGGCACGCGGATATTGCTCTGGAAGTTCTGCCAATCGCTGCGGCTACCGGACTGGATGTAGCGGCCCAGAAAGTAACTCGCCTCATGGCGCGCCTTGGACCACAGGTTCTCGCCGCTGATGTAGCCGCGCAAGCCCTCGGCGATCCGCAGCGAGACCAAGCTCAGCGCGAGCAGCAGGGCGATCACCGACAGGCTCGCGCCGACCATCGTCATCAGCTTGCGCGTGATGGTGTAGCGAAATAGCGGGCCGGCGGCGGACACTTCGTTAGCTTGCTCTTTGGAGAATGGTTGATTGCAGCGTGTGATCGGCAGCTTACGGGCTCAGCCCAATCGGCGAAAAGGCGACGAGGCACCTTCAAACCCCGCAGCGCCGCCGCTGGTGCGGATGAGAGTCGCGTCAGTTTTTATTGCGCCTTGGTCGGCTCATCGCGCACCAGTACGAGGCTCGCCGCGCTGTAGCGGCCATCGCCCCGGATTGGCCGGATGCGGAGTTGGTCGAACCCACCGGCGGCTGGGGTGTCCGCCAAGCCTAGGCGCACTTCGCGCAGGCCGAATCCCGGGCTCGCCGCGACGTCTTGCTGTAGCAGCACTCGGCCATCAGCCAGCAGCGTCAGTTGGTAGTCATCGTTGTGGTCGAGCAGCAAGCGCAGGGTGTTGACACCGGACTGCGGCTTGGGCCAGTGCACCGACAAGGCGGCTCGAAAGCGCAGGCAGGCAAGGCAGTTCCAGGCGCTGCCGGGGTCGACGTGTGCTTGCAGGCGGGCAGGGCCGGTATGCAAATCCCTTGCGGCGTAGAGGTTCCACGGGCCCAGCGGCCGCAATGCCCAAGTTAGCAGTAACACGACGACCGTCGCCGCCGCGCCGTAGCGCAGGCCGGCCTTGAGCCCGCCCCGCAGCAACTCCACAGCCCCGACAAATCCGAATAGGAAATACAGGTAGCTCAGCGAATAGAGGTGCCGGTGGTCGGCGTTGAAGGCAACAAAAGTCGCACCGAGCGCGAGTCCATTGAGCAGCAACAAAGCCGTCGCGGCCGCTCGGCGGCGCATCAGCACAGAGATGCCCAAAGGGCTGAGGAGCAGCAGGAAGACGCTCATGTGCTGGCTGATCGGCAAAGCCTGCTTAAAGCCATAGGCGCTATACCAACTGGGCATGAAGTTGCCGTAGAGCAGGGTTGGGCCGATGGCCGCGAGGCGCTTAAGACTGTCGGGATCACTACGCAGGCAATCCCAGCCGGCACGGTAGAAGTAGCCCTGTTGCGAGAACGGCACGCGAGTTTCGAACAGGCCTAACTCTGGGTGCTGCGCCGTCAGCGGCGGCACGAAAACCCAAGCGCCTTGCTCTGAGCTAGAGCGCGCACCGTGGACAAAACACTGCTGCATGAAGAAGTTCATGCCGCCGTTTTGGCCCGTACCGCTACGGATGGCTCCATCGCTGGATGCGTGAAGCACGGCCCCGACCAGCAGAAATGGGACGGCCGCCGCGCCTGCAAACTGCACCGTGCACCGCAGGCGGTTGCGGGCTCCCGACGTTGTCATCCCAATGAACAGCACGGCCACCGGCCCCGCCAGCAAAAACGAAGAGCGGCAGTGCACCGCGAGCGCCCAGAGCAGACCGCTGGCGATCAAGCGGCGGGCGGGTCGCGCTGCGCCCTCGGCCTTGAGCAGGGCCAGTAGGCTGGCCATAAAAAACCACTGCGCTGGGCCCTCTGACAGCGTGAAGGCGTTGAGGTACACCAAGGGGTAGAACAGCGCGTAGCTAGCGACCATTGCCAGCCTGAGCCTCGGCCCAAGCTGCATCTGCTCGGCAATTCGCCACAGTACATAAACGCCTGCCGTACTGGCGATGACATTGAGCACCAAGGCGGCGACCAAGGGGTCACCACCGAGGCCGACGACAGCGAGTGCGCGCAGATAGAGCGCGAGCAAAACGCTGCTGCCGAGTGGGAATACCTGCCAATCCACCGGCCCAAGGCTTGCGCCCTGAGCCAGCGCCAGCGCACGGGTGAAGTAATGCGCGGGGTCGCTGACGACGTAATTGCGGAAGTCGGTCATGCCCAGCACATAGGCCAGTTTGATGGTCGCCGAGAGCAGCAAGATCGCAAACAGGGGTGAAGCTGGTTTAGGCATCAGTTTTTGGGTTGCTGAGCGGCAGGATTGTGCTGGCTTCTCGGCCAGACGATCGCAGGTTCTGGCTGCCTATAATCGCCGGATAAGCCTGGAGGGCAGGCTAATCAGTCGAACATAAAAATCTTGGAGTGTTGAGATGCAGCAGGTAAGCGATCGTCATCAAGGGAAGCTGCCGTATTTGTTGGGTGTGTTTCTGTTGAGCTGTGCCTTGCTGGTTTTACAAATCGTCCAGACCCGCATTTTGTCGGTAATCGCTTGGTATTACCTCGCCTTTTTTGCGATTAGCGTGGCCATGCTCGGCATGACTACCGGTGCGGTTTGGGTATACGTGCAGGGCCGTAAGCATGGCGATGCGGCGCAGGCCAACTGGACTTGGCGCTACTCGCAGTACTTCGCGCTCAGCCTGCCGCTATCGCTCGCGGTGATGTTTAGCTTGGTCACCACGCTCACGGCGACTGCGTCCACGGTGATTTCTTGGTCCTTGCTGCTCACCGCAATGGCTCTGCCGTACTTCTTTGCCGGCGTGGTGCTCAGCTTGGCACTGACCCGCAGCCCGTATCCGGTCGCACAGGTTTATGGCGTTGATCTGATTGGTGCGGCGTTCGGCTGCATCGCGGTCATCGTGTTGCTGAATTTGGTCGATGCACCGACCGTCGTATTGCTGCTGAGCTTGCTCGCCTTAGTGGCCGCGGCTTGCTTCAAGCGCGCGCAGAGGCAGCAAGCAGTTGCCGGAGCAGCGACTGCGCCCAAGACCTCAGCGGCACTGATCGCCTATGTGGCAGCAGTACTAGGGCTCATCGCCATCAATTTATTCACCAGCTTCGGCTTCAAGCCCTTGCTGGTGAAAGACCGCTTGGAGTCGCGCACGGTTACCGGCTTCGAGCGCTGGAACTCCTACTCGCGCATCCGTGCGACCGAGCCGCGCATCATGCCGCCCCTGCTCTGGGGGCCATCGCCCACGATGCCGCTACACCTGCGGACACCGCAGGCCTTGCTGAATATTGACGGCGAGGCCGGCACGGTGATGCATCGTTATGACGGCACTCGCGAGTCCATCGACTTCCTGCGCTACGACATCGTCAATCTCGCCTACCGGCTGCCCAATCTGAAGAAATCCGCGGTGATCGGCGTGGGTGGCGGGCGCGACATCCTCTCGGCGCACCTCTTTGGGGTGGAAGACATTACCGGGGTCGAGCTCAACCCCATCTTCATCTACCTGCACACCGAGGACAGCTATTACAGCAACTACTCAGGCCTGAAAAAGCTGCCTAAGTTGAACCTGCAAATCGACGACGCCCGCAGCTGGTTTGCCGGGACCAAGGAGCGCTTTGATCTGATCCAGATGAGCATGATCGACACTTGGGCGGCCACCGGCGCTGGTGCCTTTAGCCTGAGCGAAAACGGTCTCTACACCTTGGAAGGCTGGCGGGCGTTTATGAAGGCGCTGCAGCCGGGTGGATTCTTCACCGTCGCGCGCTGGTACAACCCCTCAGACGTCAATGAAACCGGCCGGATGATTGGCTTGGCGACCGCGGTGCTGTTGGACTCCGGCGTTGCCGCTCCGCGTGAGCACATGGTGGTGTTTAACTCTGGGCGAATCGCCACGCTCATCGTCGCTAAGCAACCCTTTACGGCCGAGCAATTGGCCGTGCTGAAAGCCGAGGCAAGCAAGCTGGGCTTCTCGGTACTGCTCTCTCCCGAAGTGCTGCCAAAATCGCCAGTGCTGGCGGCGATGGTTACCAGCACAAGCCCTGCTGCACTGGATGCCGCGGCAAGCAGTTCGTCCCTGGACTTAACCCCGCCGACGGATAGCCGCCCGTTCTTCTTCAATCAATTGCGCTTCTCGCAAATTGGCGAAGTCACGCGCGAGATTCTCAACAACCGTGAGTTTGCCGGTGTGCTCAAGGGCAATCTGCAAGCCTCCGCAGCACTGTTGCTGATTTTCGTCATCGCCTTGATCGCGGTGGTCTTGGTGATCGTGCTGCCACTGAGTGCGGCTGCCAAGACCGCACCCAAGGGCTTGCTCGCGGCCGGCACCACCTACTTCGCGCTGATCGGCATGGGCTTCATGTTGGCGGAGATCGCTCTGCTGCAGCACTTCAGCATCTATCTCGGCCACCCGATTTACTCGCTCGGGGTTTGTCTGTTTAGCCTGATTCTGGCGACCGGCCTAGGCAGCTTGGCGTCTGGGCGCTGGCCCCTAGCCACCAAAGGTCGCTTCACCGCTTGGGCGTTGCTGGTGGCGGCACTGTTGCTGGTGCTACAGCAAGGCTTGCTGGATGTGCTGCACGCCACCACCGCAGCGCCGCTAGTCGAGCGCGTTGCCGTGGCCTTAGCCGTGCTGATGCCGGTCGGCTTATTGCTGGGCTTTGCCTTCCCCACCGGCATGGTGTTGGTGCAGCGCCGCAGTCAAGAACCCACGCCGTGGTTCTGGGGCATCAATGGCGCCACCGGCGTCATGGCCTCGGTACTTGCCATCATGCTGAGCATGACTTTCGGTATTGATCAAACCATTCTGATCGCCGCGCTCTGCTATTTGCTGCTGCTGCCAGCGGGTCTGGCGCTGATTCGGCAGAGTGAG
>CAZHTI010000084.1:0-1398 GCA_964535755.1 uncultured Salinisphaerales bacterium
AGGCTTAGCTGAGGTCAGCGTTGTGATAGACGGTCTGGGTGTCGTCGAGGTCTTCGAGCAAATCCAGCATCTTTTGCAGCTGCTGCGCTTGCTCGCCGGTGACGGCCACGCGATTGGCCGGCCGCATGGTGACCTCGGCTTGTAGCGGCACCATTCCTGCTGCAACCAAGGCTTTTTTAACCGCTTCAAACTGCGCGGGTTGGGTCAGCACGTCGCAATAGCCGTCTGCACTGACGACGTCATCCGCACCAGCTTCTAGGGCGACGTCCATCAAACGGTCTTCGCTAATGGCCCCGCCCAATTCAAAAATCAGCTCGCCGGTCTCAGCAAATTGGAAGGCGACTGAGCCACTCGTGCCGACGTTGCCGCCGCCCTTGCTGAAGGCGTGGCGCACTTCGGCAATGGTGCGGGTGGGGTTGTCGGTCATGGTGTCGACGATCACGGCAACGCCACCGGGGCCGTAGCCCTCGTAGCGGATTTCCTGCGTGGCAGCGGCATCGGCACCGCTCGCGCGCTTGAGCGCACGGTCGATGGTGTCCTTGGTCATGTTGACGTCCAAGGCTTTGTCGATGGCGATGCGCAGGCGCGGATTGCCGGCGGGCTCGATGCCGCCGGTGCGGGCGGCCACGGTAATTTCGCGTATCAGCTTGGTGAATACCGCGCCGCGCTTGGCGTCTTCAGCACCCTTGCGGGCGGCAATACTGGGGCCACGTCCCATAAAAATCCTTCCCTAAGCCATCAACACAATTGCGCCGGGGCGCTGTTTAGAAGTTCACGCGCAGGCCCAAGTGGCCTTCGCTGTCCGCATCGCCCTTGCCGCCGTCTTCGGTTTTCAAGAACACTTTACGGAAGCCCACATACGCGCTCGCGCTGCGCACGATTTGGAAATCCAAATCCAGCGCGTATTCGTGGTACTGGCCGACCTCGCCAAAGGTGACGATGGTGGGTGCCAGATAGCCGTAGCCGGAGAGGCCCAAGCGCTCGAAGCCGGGCATGCGGACATCAAACTGGCCGCCCAGGGCGAGTGCGCCGCCGGTGGAATCTTCGCGGTCGGCCAGAATCACGCGGCCACCTAATCCAGCCGCCAGCTTCAAGCCCTTGGCCCCGGCATCACCGGTAGCCAGTGCGCCGATGTGGCCCAGCGTCAGGCGGCCATCGCGGATGTCATTGCGGTTGTCGCCACGTTGTTTGTAGATCACCCCGGCATCGTACTGCCCCGCGAGGCCGGTCTTGGCGCGGCTCAGCGGCCCGGCGAGTGCTAAGCGCACCGACTCCGAGCTGAAGTTGATGTCGGCGGTTTCAGCTTGAGCGGTGCTGGCCGCTGCGGCTAGCAAAAGAGTCGCTACAAAGGGTTTGAAGTGCATGGTGTTTCCTATGGGTGTGCTGCGCCGCTGGCGC
>CAZHTI010000084.1:1498-12116 GCA_964535755.1 uncultured Salinisphaerales bacterium
GAGAGAGGACTAATTCGTGTGGGCTTTGAGGTGCTTTTGCGTTTCCCGTCCCACATCCCACGTCCTACGTCTTCTTCTTATTGATGGCGTGAATCGCACGACCATCGACGGCGAGATAGGCCTCGTGCAGTGCTTCCGCCAGCGTCGGGTGGCCGTGCATGGTCAGCTGCAAGTCTGCGGTGGTCGCGCCGAACTCCATCGCCACCACGACGCTCTGCAAGATTTCAGAGACATAGGGGCCGACCATGTGCACGCCGAGGATGCGGTCGGTCTTGACGTCGCTGACCACCTTGATGGTGCCGACGGCGGCTTCCAGTGCCTTGGCACGGCCATTGGCGGCGAAGGGGCTGGTGCCGATCTTCACCTCGTGGCCCGCTGCCTTGGCGGCTTCTTCGGTTAGGCCGACCCAAGCCACTTCTGGGCTGGTGTAGATGACGCTGGGCACGGTCGCGTAGTTGACCTCGGTGTGCTCGCCGTGCAGCTGCTCGACGAGTGCTACACCTTCTTCGATGGCCTTGTGCGCGAGCATTAGCCCACCGATGACGTCACCCGTGCCGTAAATGCCGGGGATATTGGTCTTGTAGTGGGCATCGACTTTCAAAAAGCCGCGCGCGTCCAGCTCCAGCCCAATTTCTTGCGCGCCTAAGCCGTCGGTGTAGGGCTTGCGGCCGACCGCAACGATGAGCTTGTCGAAGGTTTCGGTTTTGGTCTCGCCGCCCATCTCATAGCTGACTTCCACTTCCTTGCCGGTGTTTTTGGCACCCGCGACTTTCGCACCTAAGCGGATGTCCAAGCCCTGCTTGGTGAAGTGGCGCTGCGCTTCTTTGGCGATGGTGGCATCGACCATGGGCAGGAAGGTCGGCAGGGCTTCGAGGACGGTGACCTTGGCACCAAGGCGAGCCCAGACGCTGCCCAGCTCCACGCCAATAACGCCAGCGCCGATGATGCCGAGGCGGGCAGGGACTTCCGTGAAATCCAGCGCGTCCCAAGAGTCGCAAATGCGCTCGTGGTCAAAAGGAGCAATTTTTAGATTCACCGGCTCAGAGCCAGTCGCGACGATGATGTGCTTGGCGCTGAGCTGCTGCTTCTCGCCGGCGTGGCTTGTGACTTCTACGCCGCCATTGCCGGTGAGGCGTGCTTTGCCCTCAATGCCGACCACGCCATTGGCCTTGAACAGTGCGCCAATGCCGCCGGTGAGGCTCGTGGTGATTTTGCTCTTGCGCGTCTGCATGGCGGCGATGTCCATCGCCACACCATCGACCTTCACGCCGTGGGCGGCGAGCTCATGGCCGGCCTTGTGGTACATCTCGGAGGACTCCAGCAGCGCCTTGCTGGGGATGCAGCCGGCATTGAGGCAGGTGCCGCCGTAGGCCGGTTTGCCGTCGCGGTTGAGCCAAGCATTGATGCAAGCCACCTTCATGCCCAGCTGGCCGGCGCGGATTGCTGCGGGATAGCCGCCGGTACCGCCGCCGATGACGATGAGGTCGTATGCAGTGCTCAAGGGAGTCTCCAAAATAAGTGTCGTTAGCCGGAGATTTTAGCGCCGCAGGGCTCATCAGCGCGGGCGGCGGCCACAAAAAAGCCCCTCGGACGGGAGGGGCTTGGATGCGGCCAGATGGCTAGCGCTTATTCAGCCTCGGCTGCAGGCGCAGCGGCTGGTGCTGCGGCATCGGCACCGAATGTGAGCAGATTGAACCCGAAGTTGAACGACATACCCATCGCTACGCCAGTTTGGTCGTTGTCGTTGTCCAGCTCAATGTGGCGGGCGGCGAGGTAGAAGTTACCGGTCTCGCTAATTTTGCGGAAGAAGCCCAAGGCGTAGCCCTTGCCCTCAATCGCCGCCTGGCCGGGGAAGTCCAAGTAGCCGACTAAAGCGGCGATGCGGTTCTTCTCTCCCGCAGCGATGGTGGTGCTGATCGCCGAGTAGCGGCGCGGACGGGTTTCGGCTTTGACGTCCACGTTCTCGTAATTGGCACCAAAGCTTGCCTTAGGCGTGGTGTAGGCCACCATGAAGTGCGTGTTATTGCTGATGCCGGGCGAGCCGCCGACGCCAAGCATCTCGTTGCGGGTGGTATTGCCGACGGCAAATGACGCGGGATTTTTGATCTCTAGGTACTGGAGTGCCGCTGTGAACTTGGTGCCCTCTTGTTCGCCGGGCAGGGTGACGATGAAGCCACCCGTGTAGTCGATCTCGTCGTTGGGAGCATCTTTGTCATTGAAGAATGCACCCGCATTGAACTGAATCTTGCTCTCGAAGAACGGCGTCTTGTAGGTGACGGCGTTGCGCGAGAACGCATTGTTAAGGTTAGACAGCCCATAGCTCGCGCCCTCGCCGTAGGCTCTAGCATTGAAGCCGACGATGGCGGTGTCGTAGAAGGGGTCGACCTTTTGGCCGATGGCGCGGTATTCGTTGATCAACTTGCCGATGTGCAAATGGCCCGCCACCGAATCAATGCCGCCATAGACTTGGCGCACTTGCTCGATGCCGATCTTGTCATTGCGCAGGCCGCGCTCGTAGGTCGCAAAAACCCGCGAATTAGGCCATTTGAAGGCCCCTGTGAGGCTAAGGTTGGTGCCGTTATTGACGCCCTCAAACTGGTCTTCTTGCGCGCTCGTCTCGGCCTCGCCCTCTTGGTAGCGCAGGGAGCCTGCGAGGTAGACGTCGAGGTCTAGGGTGCTCACCACCGCTTGCGCGGCATGCAACGGCAGTAAGGCAAGGGCGGTGGCAATCGCCAAACGTGTCGTCATTGGGGTCTCCTTATGTGGTTCTTATTCTCAGGCGCTAGAACGCGCACCGGCTGGCTTTAGATGCTTCTGGCACAGCCGGTGCGGGGTCTGGCGGTACAGCGGCTGCTACTTACAGGCTCAGCAACAGGCGGGCTGGGTCTTCCAAGCACTCCTTGATCGTGCGCAGGAACAACACCGCCTCGCGGCCATCGATGATGCGGTGGTCGTATGAGAGGGCTAGGTACATCATCTTGCCCTTCTTGATTTGCGTGACCTTGCCGCCCTCATCCACCACCACATCGAGCAGGCGCTCATTGATGCCGTGCATGCCCAAGATCGCGCTCTGGGGTGGGTTGAGGATGGGGGTGGAAATCAACGAACCGAACACGCCGCCATTGGTGATGCTGAAGGTGCCGCCGGTGAGGTCGTCCATCGACAACTTGTTGTCTTTGGCCTTGGCGCCAAACGCGCCGATGGCCTTTTCCACACCTGCCAGATTCAGCATGTCCGCATCTTTCAGGATGGGCACGACCAAGCCGCGTGGGCTAGAGACAGCGATGCCGATGTCGTAGTAGTTGTGGTAGACGATGTCGCCGCCGTCGATGGAGGCGTTCACCAGCGGGAACTTCTTGAGTGCTTCCACCGAAGCGCGGACGAAGAAGCTCATGTAGCCGAGCTTCACGCCGTGGGTTTTCTCAAATTGCTCTTTGTACTTGGCGCGGATCGCATCTACCGCGCTCAAGTCCACCTCGTTGAAGGTGGTGAGCATCGCAGCGGTGTTCTGCGCATCTTTCAGGCGCTCGGCGATGCGCGCGCGGATGCGGGTCATCGGCACGCGCTCTTCGCTGCGGCCAGCAGCGACAGGCGCTGGGGCAGCAGGTGCTGCGGCCTTGGCGACCGGCGCGGCAGCAGGTGCGGCAGTTTTGCCCTTGGCGGCGAAGGCTTTGACGTCCTCCACGGTCAGGCGGCCATTCTTGCCACTGGCGGGGATGCCGTCGGCAGATAACCCAAGCTCAGCGAGCAACTTGCGCACGGCGGGGCCTTGCACGTCGTCGCTGGCTGCGGCTGTCGTCGCAGCGGCGGGGGCGGCAGCGGCAGCCTTTGGAGCTTCCGCAACAGGTGCGGCAGCAGCACCTTCTTCCAACACGCCCAGCACGTCGCCGGACTTCACCGTCGCACCGTTCTGCACGAAGAGCTCCTTGAGCACGCCGTCGGCGACGGCGGGGACTTCCAACATGACTTTGTCGGTTTCCAAGTCCATCAGGTTTTGCTCGCGCTTGACCACATCGCCAGCCTTGAAATGCCAAGTGGCGACAGTGGCGGAGGCGACGGATTCCGGCAGATTGGGGACTTTAATTTCGATGGCCATGATTTTTTGCTCCAAGTAGTTGACGCGCAATTTCGGTAAATAGGATGAGCGATGGGGCTTGAGCGCGCGCCCCTAAGCGCCGCGACTGACGGGTTTGCCACCGGAGAGCGCCTCTTTGACGACCTCCGCCTGTTCTTTGTTGTGCACCTTGAGGTAGCCGACGGCGGTGGTCGCAGTGCCTGCGCGGGTGGCGTAGAGCAGCTTGTGCTTATCGCCCATGGAGGCAGCGAGGCGGTGTTTGATCTGGTACCAAGCGCCTTGGTTTTCAGGTTCCTCTTGCGCCCAGCAGACTTCCGTAGCCTTTGGCCATTGCGCCAGAGTGGCTTCGAACTCCGCACGCGGGAAGGGGTAGAGCTGCTCGATGCGCACGACGGCGACGTTCTTCAAGCCCAGCTTTTCGCGCTCCTGCACCAAGTCAAAGTAGAGCTTGCCGGAGCAGAAGGTGACGCGGGTGACCTCATCCGCCTGTAGCTTCTCAGTCTCAGGAATCAGGGGCTGGAACTGCCCGTGGGTGAGGTCGGCGAGGGTGGAGACCGACATCGGGTGGCGCAGCAGGCTCTTGGGCGTCATCACGATTAGCGGCAGACGCAGGCTGCGCTTCATCTGGCGGCGCAGCATGTGGAACATCTGCGCCGGCGTAGAGGGCACGCAAACCTGCATGTTGTTGCTGGCGCAGAGCTGTAGGTAGCGCTCCAAGCGGGCAGAGCTGTGCTCGGGGCCTTGGCCTTCGTAACCGTGCGGCAGCAGCATGACGAGGCCGCAGAGACGGCCCCACTTCTCGTAGCCGGAGGCGATGAACTGATCGACCACCACCTGAGCGCCGTTGGCGAAGTCGCCAAACTGTGCTTCCCAGATCACTAGGCTGTCGGGGTCGGTCGTTGAATAGCCGTACTCAAAGCCGAGCACGCCTTCTTCCGACAACAAAGTGTCGTTGATGACGAACTTGTTTTTGTCTGCGGCCAAGTGGCGCAGGGGGGTGATGCGATTGCCGTTGACCGAATCATGCACGGTGGCATGGCGGTGGAAGAAGGTGCCACGGCGGACGTCTTGGCCGGACAGGCGCACTGCAAAGCCCTCCTGCACCAAGCTGGCGTAGGCCATGGTCTCGGCAAAGCCCCAGTCCATGACTTGCTCGCCCGCCGCCATCTTGGCGCGGTCTTCCATGATCTTGGCAACGCGCGGGTGCAGGTTGAAGCCATCCGGCAGCGCCAACATGCGGGCCGAGAGCTTTTGCAGCATGTCCTTGGAGATACGCGTGTCGGCGGGGGTGTCCCAAGTGCCCTTGCCGTAGGCGGACCAGTTCACCGTGTACTTGTTGCCGACCAAACCCAGCGTGTTGCGGGCGATGTTCTCGCCTTTATCGAGGCCATCGCGATAGGCCTTGACCAGCTTCTCTGGCTCGCTCGCTGCGACCACCCCCTCCGTCACCAAGCGCTGGCCGTAGATGGCCAGCGAGGTCGGCATCTTGCGGATGGTGTTGTACATCACCGGGCTGGTCACGGAGGGCTCATCGGCCTCGTTGTGACCCAAGCGGCGGTAGCAGCAGATATCGACGATGACGTCTTTATGGAAGGTGTTGCGGAAGTCCATCGCCAAACGGGTGACGAACACCACGGCGTCGGGGTCGTCGCCATTGACATGGAACACCGGCGACTCCAGCATCTTTGCCAAGTCGGTGCAGTAGCGGCTGGTGCGGGAGTCGTGGCCGGGGATGACTTCGATGGGGTTCTGGGTCGTGAAGCCAATCTGGTTGTTGACGATGATGTGCAGCGTGCCGCCGGTGGAGTACCCCTTGGAGTGCGAAAGTTGCAGGGTTTCCATCACCACACCTTGGCCAGCAAACGCAGCGTCGCCGTGGATCAGCACCGGCACGATCAGGTTGCCGACTTCATCGTGGCGGCGGGTTTGGCGCGCCTTGACGCTACCTTCCACCACCGGGTTGACGATTTCCAAGTGGCTGGGGTTGAAGGCCAACACCATGTGCAAGCGGCGGCCGCCGACGTCGACGTCGGTCGAGAAGCCTTGGTGGTATTTGACGTCGCCCGCGCGGGTGAGGCTCTCGGCGGAGTACTTGCCTTCGAACTCCGCGAACAAATCTTGCGGATTCTTGCCGAGGATATTGATCAACACGTTCAGGCGGCCTCGGTGGGCCATGCCGATCAGCATTTCCTCTGCGCCCGCTTCTGCGGCTGCGTGGAGTGCTTCATCGAGCGCTGGGATCATCGCCTCGCCGCCTTCTAGCGAGAAGCGCTTTTGGCCGACGTACTTATTGTGCAGGTAGCGCTCCAAGCCCTCGGCGGCGGTCATCTGCAACAGCACCTCGCGGCGGCGCTCCGGCGTCAGCTTGGGCTGGAAGGCGCGGCCCTCCAAACGCTGCTGCACCCAGCGCTTCTGCGCGGTTTCCGTCACGTACATGAACTCGGCACCGATGGTGTCGGTGTACACAGCCTTGAGCAGGCGGATGATCTCGCGCAGCGGCGCCCGTGCTGGGCCGACCAAGCTGCCGGTATTGAACTCGCTGTCCATGTCGGACGGCGTCAGGCCATGGAAGGCTGGGTCGAGGTCTTGCAGCACCGGCGTCTTGGCGAGCCCTAACGGGTCGAGCTTGGCCGCTTGGTGGCCGCGCACGCGGTAGTAGTTGATGAGGCGCAGCACGCCGGCCTGCTTCTCGGCGGCGACGGCATCTAGGCTGCCGGAGGCAGCAGGCAGCACTACCGCGCGGGGTTGCTGGGCGAGCGCTTCAAATTTGGCAACCACGGGCCCGTGCGGAACGTCGGTGGTACCGCCTAAGCCCGCAAAATACTGACGCCATTCGGCATCTACGCTGTGGGCATCCGCCAAATAGGCTTCGTAGATTTCCTCCACATAGACCGCATTGCTGCCGCTGATGGAGGAGGTGGCGATCAAGCTGTCGTATTTACTGCCGCTCATGGTGCTTGCCTTATTGGGTCGCTATTCGCAGGGTTTTGTTGGGTTGCTGCTGACGGGCTGAGCCAGAGGCTGCGATGCCTTTGCTAGCTCAAGCCGACCTGCCGCGCAGACAGGGCAGGGTAGGTACACGGATTCGGTAAATCGCCAGCGGTGCAGCGCGTCTCTTATGGCTGCGGCAGGAGCACCGCAGCCACAGTGCACGCTTAGGGCTTGGGCATGCCAGCGACGAGGTCCGTCAAATACTTGGTAAACGGGCCAGAAAACTCTGGGTGCTTGAGGCCGTATTCGACATTCGCTTGCAGGTAGCCGAGCTTAGAGCCGCAGTCGTAGCGCTTGCCTTCAAAGGCATAGCTGAGCACGGTCTGCTCTTTGATCAGCATGCTGATGGCATCGGTGAGTTGAATCTCGCCACCCGCGCCGCGCGGGGTGCGCTCCAGCAAGCCGAAGATGCGTGAGGTCAGGATGTAGCGGCCGACTACGGCTTGGTCGCTCGGGGCATCTTCTTTCTTCGGCTTTTCAACAATACGGCGGACTTCGCCCAAGCCGGGTGCGACGGGCTGGGTGTCGACCACACCGTAGGCGGAGATGTCGTCCATGCTCACCCGCTGCGTGGCGATGACGCTAGTGCCGTGCTCTTGGTAGACGCGCTGCATCTGTGCCATGCAGGGCTGCAAGCGGCCATCGATCAAATCGTCTGCAAGAATCACCGAGAAATCCTCGTCACCCACCGCCGGACGGGCGCAGAGCACGGCGTGGCCTAGGCCCAAGGCCTCGGCTTGGCGGATGTACACGCAGGTGACGCCGGGCGGCAGCACTTCACGCACGGTTTCTAGCAGGGCTTTTTTGTTGCGCGCTTCGAGTTCGGCTTCCAGCTCATAGGCTTTATCGAAGTGGTCCATGATGGAGTTCTTCGAGCGGCCAGTGACGAAGATCAACTCCGACGCGCCGGCGCTGATCGCCTCTTGAACTGCGTATTGAATCAAGGGCTTATCAACAATCGGCAGCATTTCTTTGGCGATTGCTTTAGTGGCCGGCAAAAAGCGCGTGCCGAGACCTGCGACAGGGAATACCGCTTTACGAATACGCATGGGAGCTCCGAGATTTTTATGCGGATGTTTAGGGAGAGATGGTGCAGTGTAGCGGGCTGCCGTTCTAGGCTGCAGCGTCGTCAGGCACGGCAAAAGCTGCGCCTGAGAGGTGGGTTTTGCCGCCCTCGCGGGCCAATAAGTCGAATTGCACGGTATCGCCGACCGTCACCTGTTTGAGCGTGACCTTGGCGGGCAGCAGCACCGGCTGTTTGAACTGCACCGTCAGCCGCTGCGGCGTGCCAGCAATCGCTGGCAACAGCAGCCCCAAGCAGCGGGCGAGGCTCCACATGCCATGCGCGATGGCGCGGTCAAAGCCAAACAACTTGGCGCTCGCGGCTTTGAGATGGATGGGGTTGTAGTCCCCGGCGATCGGCGCGTAACGGCGGCCAATATCCTCAGGGACGTCAAAGGGTTGGTATTGGGCGGCAACTGCGGGGGCAGCGGCAGGTGGTGGCTTCTTGGGGCCACGGCGCATGCCTTTAATACGGTGCAGTACGACGGTGCTGGCTTGCCAGACCACCGCGCCTTCACGGCTGTATTCGGTGATCAATTCAACCTCCATGCCTAAAGGCGTGCGCTCAGCCGTGCCGATCCGCACGCTGACGTCGTAGGCCGTGCCGATTGCCAAGGGCGCATGCTGGCTGATGTCATTACGCAAATGCACCATCCCGAGCAAGGGGTATGGGTAGTTGGGCTTGAGCAGCAAGGCGATGTGGAGCGAAGCCGCGACCACCTGCGGATAGGTGAGTGCGAGCGTGGTCTCTGGCAGGCCGCAGATGCGGTTGTAGGCAGCGGCGTGCTCGGGGTCGAAGCGCACGCCCTGCATCTGCAAAGCATTGCTGGGGATCGTCGCATCTGCTGCGGGCTTGCGGCGTGCCGTCAGCGCGGCCTTTAGGTAGAGCGGGCCGGGCTTAGGGAAGGCATGAAGCAAGTCAGTCATGGTGCAATGGAGTTGCGGGCAAGTTCGTGAGGCGCAAATCATACCCCGCGCATTTGGCGGTGGGGCTCAAGCCCTTGCTCTACTGGGCATGGCTACAGGCCCGTGCTGACAGCCCTTGCGCACCGTGCACGCCGGTAAACTCTGCCGCCTCGACTTCTCCTTTTGAACCCCAAGGCTACGCATGAGCACCGGCAAAATCCCCGTCACCGTCCTCACCGGCTTTTTGGGCGCCGGCAAGACCACCCTGCTCAACCGCATCCTGAGCGAGCAGCACGGCCAGCGCATTGCCGTCATCGAGAACGAGTTCGGCGAGGTCGGCATCGACCAAGCGCTCGTCATCAACTCTGATGAAGAAATTTTTGAGATGAACAACGGCTGCATTTGCTGCACCGTGCGGGGTGATCTCATCCGCATCTTGGGCCAGCTGCTCAAGCGCCGCGATAAGTTCGACCGCATCCTGGTGGAGACCACCGGCATGGCCGACCCCGGCCCGGTGGCGCAAACCTTCTTCATGGACGAGGACATGAAGGATCAATTCATGCTCGACGGCCTGGTCACCGTGGTCGATGCCAAGCACCTGCTGCTGCATCTGGGCGTGCAGGAAGAAGTGGATAAGCAGATCGCCTTTGCCGACGTCTTGCTCATTAATAAGTGCGACTTGGTCAGTGCGGAGGAAATCCAAGTAGTGGAGGACAAAGTGCGCGCCATCAACGGCATGGCCAAAGTCATCCGCACCACCAATGCGGCGGCCCCAATTGCCGAGGTGCTGGATGTCGGCGGCTTTGACCTCAACCGCGCGCTGGACCTCAACCCCGCCTTCTTGCAGCCGGAATACCCGTTCGAATGGGCAGGGCTCTACCGGCTGGATGCCGGGATGGAATTGGTCGCCGGTGAATGCGGCCACGGCCACCATCATCACGGTGAGCACCACCATCATGGCCATGAAACCCACGACCATCACCACCTGAAGCTCGCCCTGCTGCCCGTGCCTGCGGCCGGTGAGGCCGCCCTGCGCGGCGCATGCGATAAGGCCCTGAGGTTCTTTGCCAATGCCGCCACCGACCGCGCCAGCGGGGTCGCCATCGAGCCCGCCGCTAATGCCTGGCGCTTGGATTTGCATGGTGCGCACGCGCACTTCCCGCTGCGCGTCCCCGCTGCCGGGCACTACGCACTGATCACCGAGCATGCGCCCGAGGAGTACCACTTAAGCATCAAAAAGCCCGACGGCAGCACGCTGCGGCCCGCACTCGCCCAGCATTTCGAGCACGGCCACAGCCACGACGATGCCGTCACCAGTGTCGGTATCCAATGCGAAGGGGCGGTGGACTCCAGCCTGTTCTCCGGCTGGATGAGCGCAATTTTGTCCACCCAAGGCAATGACCTCTACCGCTGCAAAGGCATTCTCAACGTCGCCGGCCGCGACGCCCGCTACGTCTTCCAAGGCGTGCACATGGTGCTTGATGGCCGCGAGACCTCCGCTTGGGGCGACGCCGAGCGTAATAACACCCTCGTATTTATTGGCCGCAATCTCAACCGCCAGCGGTTAACGGAAGGGTTTAAGGC
>CAZHTI010000085.1:0-1481 GCA_964535755.1 uncultured Salinisphaerales bacterium
CGGGACTTGCACGCCAAGGCGCAGAAGTCGGGGCGCTCGTTTGTCAGCTTGTTGGTGGAAGGCAAGCATCTGCCGGCCGCTCAGATTGCTGAGATCGGATCTACCGAGTTCGGCACGCCGATTTTGGATTTATCGGCCTTTGACTTCGACCCCAGCATCGCTAAGGACATCAGCGAAAAGCTACTGCGCAAGCACTCGGCCATTCCGCTCTACAAGCGCGGCAAGCGCTTGTTCGTGGGGATCTCAGACCCCACCAACCTCTCGGCTCTAGATGAGATCAAGTTCGCCACTGGCATGATGACCGAGGCGGTCTTGGTGGAGGAGGACAAGCTCGCCAAGCTGATCGAGAAGGCTGCCAGTGAGAGTGAGGCGCAGTCGCTGAACGTTGGCGATGTTGATCTCGAAAATTTGGAAATCGTTGAGGGCGGCGAGAGCGAAACCGACGGCGAGGTAGGCCGCTCGGACGCGGACGACGCGCCCATCGTTCGCTACGTCAACAAGATCTTGGTCGATGCGATCCAGCGCGGGGCGTCGGACGTTCACTTTGAACCCTACGAGAAGTTCTACCGAATCCGCTACCGGCAGGACGGCGAGCTGAAGAACGTCGCACAGCCGCCGGTAGGGCAGGGTATCCGGATTGCTGCGCGTGTGAAGGTGATGAGCCGTTTGGATTTGGCCGAGCGCCGAGTGCCGCAGGACGGCCGCATCAAGCTGAATTTGTCGAAGACCAAATCCATCGATTTCCGTGTTTCCACCTGCCCCACACTTTGGGGCGAGAAAATCGTTGCGCGTATTTTGGATGCCTCATCCGCCATGCTGGGCATTGATGCATTGGGCTATGAGCCCGAGCAAAAAGAGCACTACATGAAGGCGTTGGCGCAGCCCCAAGGGATGATCTTGGTCACCGGCCCCACCGGCTCCGGCAAGACGGTGTCGCTCTACACCGGCTTGAACATCCTCAATACTGAGGATTGCAATATCTCCACCGCTGAGGACCCTGCGGAAATCAACTTGCCGGGCATCAATCAGGTCAACGTCAATGTAAAGACGGGCCTGACCTTCGCCGCAGCGCTCAAGGCGTTTTTGCGCCAAGACCCAGACATCATCATGGTCGGCGAAATTCGTGATTTAGAGACGGCCGAAATCGCGATGAAGGCCGCGCAAACCGGCCACTTGGTGCTCTCCACCCTGCACACCAACGATGCCCCGCAAACCGTGGTGCGCTTGATGAACATGGGTGTGCCGGCCTACAACATCGCCTCGACCCTAACCCTCATCATTGCCCAGCGCCTCGCACGCAAACTCTGCAAATACTGCAAGCGGCCGGCGAGCATTCCGCGGGATGAATTGATCCGCAATGGATTTACTGCGGAGCAACTGGACTCCCAGGGCAGCAACATCCACGAGGCGGTGGGCTGCGACCAATGCGATAAGGGCTACAAGGGCCGCACGGGCATCTATCAAGTCATGCCGTTTTCTGA
>CAZHTI010000085.1:1581-3424 GCA_964535755.1 uncultured Salinisphaerales bacterium
GCGATAAGGGCTACAAGGGCCGCACGGGCATCTATCAAGTCATGCCGTTTTCTGAAGCGATGGGCCGCATCATCATGGAAGGGGGCAACGCCATTGATCTCGCCGACCAAGGGGCTAAAGAGGGCGTGAAGACGCTGCGCGAATCGGCTCTAAAGAAGGTCTTGGACGGGCACATCGATTTGATCGAGGCCAATATGACGACGATCGCGCTCTAGAGCATCGGCAGGCACATCGCTTGCTACCATAGCGGTGCGGCGCAATTAACGAGACCTGAACATGGCCCAAGCCATCGCGACAAAACCTGTGAAGGAGGCCACCTACCGGTGGCAGGCGACTGACCGTAAAGGCCAGAAGATGAAGGGCCAGATGATCGGCCCGAACGAAGCCTTCATCAAACAGCAGTTGCGTAAGCAAGGCTTGACGCCGGTTTCGGTCGCCAAGGAGTTCGTGCTGTTCTCGGCCGCTAAGCCGAAGATCACCGGCCAGGACATCGCGCTATTCGCGCGGCAGATGGCGACGATGATGAAGGCCGGCGTGCCCTTGGTGCAGGCGCTGGAGCTGATTGGCCGCGGCAACGAAAACAAGTCGATGTCGGAGATGATTCTGACGGTTAAGTCGAACATCGAAGGCGGTTTGTCGTTCTCTGAGAGTTTGGCGAAGTTCCCGATTCAGTTCGACGACCTATTCGTGAACTTGGTGGAAGCAGGCGAGAAATCCGGCACGCTGGAAGCCCTGCTCGACAAAATCGCGACTTATAAAGAGAAGACTGAGTCGATCAAAAAGAAGGTGAAGAAGGCGCTGACCTACCCAGCCGCGGTGCTCATTGTTGCCATCGTGGTGACCGGCATCCTGCTTTACTTTGTCATCCCGCAGTTCGAGAGTTTGTTCCAAGGCTTCGGTGCCGATTTGCCCGCTTTTACCAAGATGGTGGTGTCGCTCTCGAAGTTTGTGCAGGCCTACTGGTGGGCGGTGATCCTAGGCATCATCGGCGTGGTAGTCGCCTTTACCCAAGCGCATCGCCGCTCGCCGGCCTTCCGCCGCATGCTGGACCGCGCCTCCTTAAAAGCGCCGCTGTTCGGCGAGATTCTCTACAAGAGCGCGGTTGCTCGTTTTGCCCGCACCTTGTCCACCATGTTTGCTGCCGGCGTGCCGCTGGTGGAGGCGATGGACTCCGTCGCCCGCGCCTCCGGCAACATCGTCTATACCGAAGGCATCATGAAGATGAAGGATCAGGTCGCCACCGGCAACCAGCTCAACCTGACGATGAGCCAATCCGAATTATTCCCGCCCATGGCCGTGCAGATGGTGGCGATCGGCGAGGAATCCGGCGCGCTCGATTCCATGTGCGCCAAGGTCGCCGACTTTTACGAAGAGGAAGTCGACAACATGGTCGACGCCCTCAGCAGCCTGATGGAGCCGATGATCATGGCCGTGCTTGGCGTGCTGGTCGGCGGCTTGGTGGTCGCTATGTACTTGCCGATCTTTAAGATTGGTCAGGCAATTTAGCGCTTGCGGATCAATCTACTGCGCTGACCAATCGCTGCGTCGTGCGGTGCTCGCAATCCTCACGCACACCAGTGCGCTCCGCGTTTGGCCCACGAGCGGGACTGACATAATGTCAGTCCCGCATAAGCCAAACGCCTCTGCTCCTACTCCTAGCGCTTGGCCGTGCTCGCGACGGTTTCTCCGCAAACGCGGAGAGTTCATTTGAGCTTAGAAAGAAAAATGGCTGTTTTCGAAACTCTCGCCACAAGCCCCATCCTGCTCATCGCTGCTTGCAGCGTCCTGGGGCTCATGGTCGGCAGTTTTTTGAACGTGGTCATCTACCGCCTGCCAGTGATGT
>CAZHTI010000085.1:3524-11965 GCA_964535755.1 uncultured Salinisphaerales bacterium
GGCCGTGCGGTGGTCGCACCCGGCGAGCCCGCCTTGGCAGAAATTGAGGGCGCGTTTGGGGCCGAGGTATTGCTGGCGGATGGCAGCCTTAATCGGCCCGCTATGCGTCGATTGGTGTTCGCTAATCCCGAGGCTTTGGCTCAGTTAGAGGCCATCACCCACCCCTACATCCGCGCCCATATCCGCGACTGGATTGCCGGGCTGACCGCGCCCTACGGAATCCTGACTGCGGCGATCTTGCTGGAACGCGGCCTTGAGCAGTTTTGCCACCGAGTGCTGGTGGTGGACACTCCCGCAGCCGACCAGCTGCAAAGGCTGATGGTGCGCGATGGCATCAGCCCAGAACTGGCGCAACAAATGCTCGCCCGGCAAATGAGTCGGAGCGAGCGCCTCGCAAGGGCTGACGACGTCCTAGAAAATCCCGAGCCGACGCAGGATTTGGGGCCAAAAGTCCAGGCCCTACACGCGCAGTATCTACGGCTAGCGGCTGCTACCCCGACTTAACCGGTAGTTTGGGGTGGCATCCAGTGGCGAGCGCAGACAAGAGCAACGCCGGTCAGAAAGCGTGATCCGGACCCCATAACTGCGCGATAAATAGGCCATTGGTCGGAGGATAATTTTAATGTGTAAACTCAAGATAACCTTGTAACGCCATGTTAAAAAAGGAAAAAACAACCATGATTCGTAGATAATTGGAAAATATTGAAACCCTCCCTTAATGAGCAATGATTGTTGAGGTGGTGGTTCAGGTGGGGTAAAGTGGGGTCTTAGGGAGTGAAGTGGAGCAACCGGAGTTCCACACCCGCTAAGGCAGGCTTTGAGTGTTCTCGGGATCGCAGGCAGTCACTATTGATGAAAAAGGGCGGATCGCGATCCCCGCCAAGCTGCGCGCGCTGATCATCGAGTTCGCCCAGGGCCGCCTCGTGGTGTTGCCGACTCCAGAAGGCATCAAGCTCTTTCCGCAGCCTGAGTTCGAGCGCATCGCCAAAGAAGTCATCGCCAATCATCCGGATGTAGCCCAGCGCCGTCTTTTGAAGATGCGCATGATTGGCGATGCCATGCAGCTCGAAATGGATGCCCAAGGGCGCATGGTTTTGCCTTTGGATATCCGCAAAAACCTTGGCACCGACGCGGTCTTGATCGGCCAATCCGAGCACTTGGTTTTGATGTCTGTCGACGATTGGGCTGCGTACAAGCAGACCACCGACGCCGATTACCGCGCCGCCTATGCGGCGCTTAATCTCTAACGGTGGCGGCACATGGACGGCAGCTTTTCTTTGCCCCCGCCTGTGCAGGGGGCGCTTAAGGCGATGGCCCTGCACCTGCCCGTACTGCTGCGCGAGTCGCTGGCTGGCTTAGGTGTGGCAGCCGACGGCGTGGCACCCGAGGGCATTTACTTTGACGGTACCTTCGGCCGTGGCGGCCACTGCGGCGCACTTTTGCAGGCCCTGCAAGGGCGCGGCATGGTGCACGCCGTCGACCAAGACCCAGAGGCGGAGGCCGCTGCATTAGCGCTCCAAGCACTGCCGAACTTCCGCTTTCACCGTGCCAACTTCGCCCAAATCAGAGCCATTGCCGAGCGCGAGCGGGTGGTCGGCAAGGTGCGCGGTTTACTGTTGGATTTGGGGGTTTCTAGCCCGCAGTTCGATGACGCGCATCGGGGGTTTTCGTTCTCCCACGATGGCCCTTTGGATATGCGCATGAACCCTTCAGCGGGGGAGAGTGCTGCCGAATGGTTGGCTCGGGCCGACGCCGAGGCGATCGCCGAAGTGCTCTTTACCTACGGGGAGGAGCGCAATTCTCGCCGCATTGCCCAGCGCATCGTGCACAGCCGTGCTGAGACGCCCATTACCCGCACCGCCCAACTCGCCGCACTCATCGCCAGCGTTCCCGGCCCGCGCAGCAAGACTATTCACCCTGCCACGCGCAGCTTCCAAGCCATTCGCATCCACATCAATGCGGAGCTCGATGTGCTGAAGACGGTGCTGGCGGATAGTTACGATCTGCTCGCACCCGGCGGCCGGTTGGCGGTGATCAGCTTTCATTCGTTGGAAGACCGCATCGTCAAGCAGTTTTTGAGGCAGGCCGGGGCAGGGCGACGCGCGTCCGTCAACAAATACGCGCATTTGGCGCCGCACGCCGAGCTTGATGCCGGTGACGATGCCGCCTGCGCTTGGCGCGAAGTGGGCCGGTATCTGCCCACGGATGCGGAGGCAAATGCCAACCCTCGGGCGCGCTCGGCAGTGCTGCGGGTGGCCGAAAAACTCGGTGGAGCCTCGCCATGAGTGCCGCCGCCAAACCCGCCGCCAATGCCGGTTTGATGATGCCGATGTTTTTCGCGCTCGCGGTTTTGGTGAGCGCGATCATCATCGTTCAGCTCAAGCACCGCACACGGCTGCTGCATAACGAGTCCAACCGATTGGTGTCTGAGGCGGAGCAATTGGACGTCGAATGGGCGCAGTTGCAGTTGGAGGAAGCGGCGCATTCCAACCACGCGCGCATCGAAGAAAAAGCCCGTGGCCAGCTCAAGATGATCGAGCCCAAGAAGCCGATCAACGTGGGTACTACCGCCGCCATGGCTGTCGGCCCGACCCCGACCGCGCAAGCAGCTACCGGGGCCCAGCCATGAGCCTCAAAGAGCGCGCAAAGACTAAGGATGTCGCCTTGCCGCCAGTGGCTTCATGGCGCCGTTATGTCGTGGTGGGGATTCTGGCGGTGTCCGCCTTGGGGGTGTTCGCGCGTGCCTTCCACTTGCAGGTGATGGAGCGCAGCTTCTTGGTGACGGAGGGCGACAAGCGCCATATCCGGACGCTCGCATTGCCCGGCCATCGCGGTGCCGTGCTCGACCGCAACGGTGTGGCACTCGCGCTGTCCGCGCCGGTGGATTCGCTCTGGACGGTGCCGGCGGAACTACTCAAGCCCGAGGCCGCCGCGCACCGTGCGGCACTAGCAAAGATGCTCAAGCGCAAGCCTGCGGAGTTCGATCGCTTCCTGCGCGCCCAGTCGAAGAAGAAGTTTGTGTACCTGCTGCGCAACCAAAGCCCGGACATCGTCGCGCGCATGCTCAAGCTCAAAGCGCCCGGCGTGTTTGCCGAGCGCAGCTATGCCCGCTACTACCCAGCAGGTGAAGTGGTCGGGCAGGTAGTTGGTTTTTGCGGCCGCGATGGCTACGGGCTTGAGGGGCTAGAGAAGGAGCACGAGGCGAGCCTTGCCGGCCTCAAGGGCTATCGCCAAGTCATTCGCGCGGTGGATGGCCGAGTGGTGGAAGACACCGGCAACGAGCAACCCGCGCGCAGTGGTGCGGACCTCACGCTGACGCTGGACTTGCGCCTGCAATACCTCGCCCACCGCGAGTTGGCGGCAGCCGTCACCCGCAACCGCGCACAGGGCGGGATGGTGGTGGTGGCCGACGCCCGCACAGGAGAAATCCTCGCCGCCACGGCCAGCCCCGCCTACAACCCCAACAACCCTGCCGACCGCAAAGTTGGGCTAAAAAATCGCGGGATTACCGATCGCCTTGAGCCCGGCTCGACCCTCAAGCCACTGACCGTCGCCATCGCGCTCGACAGCAAAAAGTACAGCGCCAGTAGCCAGATCGACACCGGTATCGGCCAGCTCAGAGTGGGCTCTTGGACGGTGCGCGACATCCATCCGGAAGGCGTCGTGGACTTAGCCAAGCTGCTCGCCAAATCCAGCAACGTCGGCTCCGCACTCATGGGCTTGCGCTTGGGGCCCCAGACGCTACGGCAAGGCTTTGCCGACTTCGGCATCGGCAAACCTTTGAACGTCGGCTTCCCCGGCGAGGTCACCGGCAGCCTCAGGCCGATCAAAGTCTGGCGCGAAGCGGAGACTGCCACTGCCGCCTACGGCTATGGCGTGTCGATGAGCGCGCTGCACTTGGTGCGCGCCTACGCGGGCCTTGCCAACGACGGCGTGATGCCGTCGCTGAGCTTGGTGCGCGGCCAAAACACGGGGCCCTCCGAGCGCGCCGTGAGTGCGGAATCCGCACGCGCAGTGATGCAAATGATGCGCGGCGTAATTTCGCTGGATGGCACCGGCTCGCGCGCGGCGGTGGCGGGTTATACCGTCGCCGGTAAGACCGGCACGGTGCGCAAGTTGAAAGTCACCGGCGGCTATGAGACTGGCCGCCATTGGTCCGCCTTTGTCGGCGTGATGCCCGCGAACGACCCGCGCCTAGTCGGCTTGGTGTTCGTCGATGAGCCCACCGCAGGGGCCTATTACGGCGGTTTGGTCGCCGCCCCGGTGTTCTCTTCGGTGATGGGTGGGGCGGCGCGCCTGATGCAAATCCCACAGGATGCTCCCGAGCCCGAGCCAGCGACTTCCGAGGCCAGCCTCCCCGCCAAAGCCGCCCAACTTGAGCGTGCCTTGGAGCCGCAAGCATGAGCCAACTTTTAAGCAAATTACTCGCGGGTTTCGCCTTCGCACCGGAGCTGGAAGTCACGGGTGTGGAGACCGACTCCCGCCGCGTTACACCAGGCGATGCCTTTCTCGCCGTGCGTGGCGTCGGTAGCCACGGCTTGAGCTATGTCGAGACCGCCCTCGCCAACGGTGCCGCTGCCGTGGTCTGGGAGCCCGCGCCCGGCATCGCCGAGCCGGATGACCTACCGGTACCGCAGGTCGCCGTCGCCCACTTAAGCAAACTGGTGGGTGCGATTGCCGCGCGCTATCACGATGAGCCCGCCAGCAAGCTGTTCTGCGTCGGCGTCACTGGTACGGATGGCAAGACCTCCACCGCTTGGCTGATCGCCCAAGCCTTGGACGCCTTGGGCAGCCCCTGCGGCTATTTGGGCACCATCGGCTATGGCCGCGTCGGCGCGCTGCGCGAAGCCAGCCACACCACGCCGGACCCTATCCGCCTGCAAGAGCTGTTTGCCGACTTCGTCGCCAGCGACCTGCAAGCGGCAGCGATGGAAGTCAGCAGCCATGCCCTCGACCAAGCGCGGGTGGCCGGCATCGCCTTCGATGCTGCCGTGCTCACCAATGTGACGCGCGACCACCTCGATTACCACGGCACGGTAGAGGCCTACGCTGCCGCCAAGCGCCGTTTGTTTGCGGACTACAGCCGTGGCGACGTCATCCTCAATCGTGATGACGTAACCGGTGCCGCTTGGGCGGCGGAATTTTTGAGCCAGCCCGTGCGCGCGCCACGCGTCATCACCTACGGCGTTGATGGCCCCGCGCCGACCGCAGGCCGCTCTGTGTTGGCGCGCGATTTGAGCCTAACGCCGCGCGGACTCAGCTTTACGGTGGATAGCAGTTGGGGTGCGGCCCAGGTGCAATCGCGCTTGCTAGGCCGCTTCAATGCCTACAACTTGCTGGCGGTGCTCGCGGTGCTGCTGAGCAAAGGTGTGGCGCTGCCTGAAGCCGCCGGCGTGTTATCGCAGTTGCAGACAGTGCCCGGCCGCATTGAGGGTTTCCGGGGCAGCGCCGCACAGCCTTTGGTGGTCGTGGACTACGCCCACACGCCCGAGGCCTTGGCGCAAATCCTGCGCGCCGCGCGCGCCCACACCCAAGGCCGCTTGCTCTGTGTCTTCGGCTGCGGTGGCGACCGTGACCGTGGCAAGCGCCCCTTGATGGGACTCGCCGCGGCCCAAGGCGCAGACATCGCCTTCATCACCGACGACAACCCCCGCTCTGAAGGCCCAGCGGCGATTGTTGGGGAGATTTTGGCCGGTATCCCCGAGGCGCACGCCGCTAAGGTCACCGTGATTCATGACCGCGCCGAGGCCATTCGTGCTGCGATTGCCGCTGCCTCGGAGGACGACGTGGTGGTGATCGCCGGCAAGGGTCACGAGACCACGCAAACCTACGGTACCGATGTGCGCGCGTTTAGCGACCGCAGCTTCGTCGCTGCCATCCTCGCGGGTGCGAACGCATGAGCGAGATGATGGAGAACCTAAGCCACGCCGCCGCACGGCTGAAGACTTGGCTGCAAGGGCCAGACGCCGCGTATTGCCGCGTCGTCACCGACACCCGAACCCTGCGCCCAGGGGATCTCTTCGTGGCACTCAAGGGCGACCGCTTCGACGGCCACCACTATTTGGCACAGGCCGCCGCAGCCGGTGCGGTCGGCGCGATTGTCGACGGCGAGTTCGCTCAAAGTAATCGGGACACTGCGCCGAAGAGTTTCGCGCTGCTGCCGGTCGCCGACACCTTGCAAGCGCTGCAACAGCTCGCGGCCAGTTGGCGCAGGGACTTCACCCTGCCGGTCATCGGCGTCACCGGCAGCAACGGCAAAACCACCACCAAGCAGCTGCTGACTGCGGTCTTCGCGCAGCGCGGGCCGGTCTTGGCGACCGAGGGCAACCTCAACAACCACATCGGCGTGCCCTTGACGCTGCTGGGCTTGCGCCGCGAGCACCGCACCGCCGTCATTGAGATGGGCGCGAACCATGCGGGTGAGATTGCACTGCTCGCCAAGCTCGCTAAGCCCGACATCGGCATCGTCACCCAAGCGGGCGATGCCCACCTAGAGGGCTTTGGCTCGCGTGAGGGTGTCGCCCGCGCCAAGGGCGAGATGTTTGCAGCGCTTGGCCGCGCCGATGCGGTGAGCGGTGCAGTGGTCAGCCTAGGCACGGCCATCATCAATGCCGATGACGCCTACGCGCCGCTGTGGATGAACATCGCTGGCGAGAACCGCATCATCACCTTCGGCATGGCTGAGGATGCCGACGTGCGGGCCGAGAACGTGCACCTGCACGCCGACGCCAGCGCCTTCATGCTGGTGACCCCCGCAGGCCGAGCCGGAGCACGCCTGCCACTGGCGGGCCAACACAATATTGCCAACGCGCTGTCCGCCGCTGCTGCGGGTTACGCGATGGGCTTAACACCGTCGATGATTGCAGAGGGCTTAGCGCAAGTACGCGCGCCCAAGGGTCGGGTTGCGGTGCGCCTGCACCCGAGCGGTGCCAGAGTGATCGACGACACCTATAACGCCAACCCGACCTCGCTGTTGGCCGGCATGGAGCTGTTGGCACAGGAGACTGGCACGCGGATTTTGGTGCTCGGCGACATGGCGGAGCTGGGTGCGTCCGCGCCACAACTCCATGCCCAAGCGGGTGCGCAGGCGCGGCGTTTGGGACTAGAGGCGCTGTTCGCGCTGGGCCCGCTCGCGGCCCAAGCGGCGGAGCAATTTGGCGAGTCCGGTCGCGCTTGCAGCAGCTTGGAGGAGCTGATTGCCCAGCTCAAGCCGCACCTTCAAGCAGGCATCACGGTCCTGGTGAAGGGCTCGCGCTCCGCACGCATGGAGCGTGTGGTTGCAGCGCTGTTTGATGAAGTAACTCACCCTGAAGGAAGCCACTAAATGCTTTATCACCTCGCGCAATGGTTGCAAGGCGAGCCCGGTCTGGGCTTCTTGCGCCTGTTCAACTACCTGACGGTGCGCGCCGTGCTGGGCATTCTCACCGCGCTGATCTTCAGCTTCGTCTTCGGGCCTATCCTGATCGAGCGTCTGTACCGCTTTAAGTTCGGCCAGCCCATCCGCAGCGACGGCCCGCAAAGCCACATCAAAAAAACCGGCACGCCGACCATGGGCGGCTTGCTGATTTTGGCGGCGATTGCGGTCTCCACCCTGCTCTGGGGCAACCTCGCCAATCGCTTTGTTTGGTTCGCACTGTTCGTCACGCTGAGCTTCGGTGCGGTCGGCTTTGCCGATGACTACATCAAGATCAAATACAAAAACCCCAAGGGTTTGATCGCCCGCAAGAAGTACTTCTGGCTCTCGCTCGCCGGTTTTGCCACCAGCATCGGCATCTACCTCACCGCGCAAACGCCGGTGGAGACCGCACTCATCGTGCCGTTCTTCAAAGACGTTTCCATCCCATTGTCCTTCGGCTTCGTTCTGTGGGCCTATTTGGTCATTGTCGGCAGCAGCAACGCGGTGAACTTGACCGACGGCCTCGATGGCCTCGCCATCATGCCGACGGTGCTGGTTGCCTCAGCACTCGCGGTGTTCGCCTACTGCACCGGCAACGTCAAGCTCGCTGAGTACCTCGGCATCCCCTACATCGCAGGCGTGGGCGAGCTGGCGATCTTCTGCACCGCAATCGCCGGTGCCGGCTTAGGGTTTTTGTGGTTCAACGCCTACCCCGCGCAAGTGTTTATGGGCGATGTCGGTGCGCTCGCGCTCGGCGCTGCACTCGGCGTAGTGGCGGTGTTGGTGCGCCAAGAGCTGGTGCTGGCGGTGATGGGCGGTGTGTTCGTCGCAGAGACGCTCTCGGTCGCCCTGCAAGTGGGGTACTTCAAGTACTCCGGCGGCAAGCGCATCTTCCGCATGGCGCCGCTGCACCACCACTACGAGCTCAAAGGCTGGCCCGAGCCCAAGATCATCGTTCGCTTCTGGATCATCACGCTCATTCTCGTGCTGATCGGCTTGTCGACGCTGAAGGTGCGCTGATGACACGGTGCCGCGACCAGTTGGG
>CAZHTI010000086.1:0-9085 GCA_964535755.1 uncultured Salinisphaerales bacterium
TTAGTAGTCCATGCCACCCATGCCGCCCATACCACCGCCGCCGGGCATAGCCGGGGCTTCGTCCTTCTTGGGCAGCTCGGCAATCATCGCTTCGGTGGTCAGCAGCAGGCCGGCCACGGAGGCGGCGTTCTGTAGCGCCAAGCGGGTGACCTTAGCTGGGTCCAAAATGCCGAGTTCCAGCATGTCGCCGTAGGTGCCATCGGCGGCGTTGTAGCCAAAGCTACCCTTGCCTTCCAGCACTTTGTTGAGCACGACAGAAGGCTCAGCGCCGGCGTTCTTCACGATCTGACGCAGTGGCTCGTTGATCGCGCGGCGCAGGATGTTGATACCGACGGTTTGGTCTTCGTTGGCACCCTTGAGGCCTTCCAGCGCCACAGAAGCGCGCACCAGTGCAACACCGCCGCCAGCGACGATGCCTTCTTCCACGGCAGCGCGGGTCGCGTGCAGGGCGTCTTCCACGCGGGCTTTCTTTTCCTTCATCGCGACTTCGGTGGCAGCGCCAACCTTGATCACGGCAACGCCACCGGCGAGCTTCGCCAAGCGCTCTTGCAGCTTCTCGCGGTCGTAGTCGCTGGTCGCGGCTTCGGCTTGGCCTTTGATCTCAGAGATGCGGGCCTTGATCTTCTCGCTGTCGCCAGCGCCGTCAACGATGGTGGTGTTTTCCTTCTCGATGACGACCTTCTTAGCGTTGCCGAGGTCTTCAACGGTGACCTTCTCCAGCGTCATGCCGAGTTCTTCGCTGATGACTTGGCCGCCGGTGAGGGTGGCGATGTCCTTCAGCATTTCCTTGCGGCGGTCGCCAAAGCCAGGAGCCTTAACGGCTGCAACTTTCAAGATGCCGCGCAGGTTGTTGACGACGAGGGTAGCGAGGGCTTCGCCATCGACATCTTCAGCAATGATCAGCAAGGGGCGGCCAGACTTCGCCACGCCTTCGAGCACGGGGAGCAGATCACGGATGTTGCTGATCTTCTTCTCGGTGATCAGGATCACTGGGTTTTCCAGATTCACCTGCTGAGATTGCGCGTTGTTGATGAAGTAAGGGCTGAGGTAGCCGCGGTCGAACTGCATGCCTTCGACGACGTCCAGCTCGTTCTCAAGGCCTTTGCCTTCTTCAACGGTGATCACGCCTTCCTTGCCGACTTTGTCCATTGCCTTGGCAATGATTTCGCCGACGGCGGTGTCTGCGTTGGCAGACACGGTGCCGACTTGGGCGATGGCCTTGGCATCTTTGCAAGGCACGGCGGTTTTCTTCAGCTCAGCGGTGATGGCTTCGACGGCCTTGTCGATGCCGCGCTTGATGTCCATCGGGTCAACGCCGGCGGTGACGCTCTTGATGCCTTCGTTAACGATGGCTTGAGCGAGCACGGTGGCGGTGGTGGTGCCGTCGCCTGCTGCGTCGTTGGTCTTGGAAGCAACTTCCTTCACCAACTGTGCGCCCATGTTCTCGAACTTGTCTTTCAGCTCGATTTCCTTCGCTACGGAAACGCCGTCCTTGGTCACGGTGGGGGCACCGTAGGACTTATCGAGAATCACGTTGCGACCCTTGGGGCCCAAGGTCACGCGCACGGCATTCGCCAGCACGTTGACGCCGGCGACCATACGGGTGCGGGCATCGTCACCAAACTTCACTTCTTTAGCAGCCATTTGAAACTCCTAATTTTTTGTTTGTCATTCCGGCGGAAGCCGGAATCCAATAGTGGTTGAACATCTCAACGGTTCGAGGAGAGCAGAGCTAAATCCCGGCTTACGCGGGGATGACGGCCCCGCTGGCCGTCACTTGGCGAAGATGGCGAGAATGTCGTCTTCGCGCATGATCAAGTAATCCTTGCCTTCGACTTTTACTTCCGAGCCGGAGTACTTGCCGAACAGCACGGTGTCGCCAACTTTGACGTCCATCGCGATGAGCTTGCCGTCATCAGACTTCTTGCCAGCGCCGACGGCGAGGACTTCGCCACGGACCGGTTTCTCAGCGGCTTGGTCGGGGATGATGATGCCGCCGGCGGATTTCTTCTCTTCTTCCAGACGCTTCACGATCACGCGGTCGTGCAGAGGGCGCAGATTCATGGGGGGACTCCTATGGATGTTGTTGGGGGTAAAAACGGCCTGAGGCGGCGTTGTTAGCACTCTCCCTCAGAGGCTGCTAATTGTTGGTGCCCAAGGTGCGAGATTCAAGGGCGAGCGCGTTAAATTTCCGTTCACCTGCCGTGCCCATCCAGACGTTTGACCGTTCGCATTGATTTTACGAGGGTTTTTGCTGCGTCCTTGACGCAATGGCTGCGCCGGCCCGCTCAACCCACCGTGGCGCGTCATTCTCAAGGGCCGCGCTGACCAGCTGGGCAGGCGTGCATTGGGCTAATTGTTCATCCGCAACGCCAATCGACGCTGCTAGAGTCAATCTCCGCATGCCTTTCGGTGCGCATCGCCCGACGAACAGTGCGGCGGCAAAGGGAGCACCCCCGCTGGGAACGGGGATTGCACAGTAACTACGGAATATGAGCAGCACTCTGCCAAATCTTGAGTCCAGCCAATTCGCTCCGCCTGCGCACAGCAGCGTGGCGGAGCGTGCGCTGCTGCGACTCGGTTTGGCATTCGACCCAGAAACCGAGGCGCGCTACCAAGCAGACCAGTTTGAAGGCCATACCTTCATCGCCAGGATGGCTTTGATCCTGACTGGTTTAGCGATGGCGCTGTTTGTGCTCATCGACCAATTCGCCCTAGGCGGCCGCTACCCAGAAGCGGTACAGAACGTGCTTCTGTACGTCTGCGCTCCGCTGACTTCTGTCGGCGGCCTGATGCTGATGTACGCCTACTTCGCACGGCATATGCGCTGGGTAGTGACGGCGGTGCTGCTGGTCAACACCGCGGTTTGGAGCGGGTGCTACCCGCAAATGCTGTACGACCCGGCTGCCCCGCCTTATGCCTTCGAGGCTCTGTTGTTATTCGCGGTGATGGTCTATGCGTTCTCCGGCTTTATGTTTTGGACTGCCGCAGCCTTGGCGGCATCGAGCGCACTGTGTTTCTTGGTCGCGATGGCGCAATTCAGTGCGATTCAAACCTCGACGCTCACCTATTGCGGGTTCTATTTATTCGCGATCAATCTGGTGGCGATTCTTCAGGCCTATCTCCGAGAAAAAGCCTCGCGTGCGAGTTTTATCGCCAAACAGCAATTGATTGAACTGGCTGAGCACGACCCGCTCACCGGCCTATTTAACCGCCGCGCGTTTAATCAGCGCCTAGAGGACTTAGTGCGCCAAGCGCGGCGGGAGAAAGTCGGCCTTGCGGTGCTCGCGATGGACATCGACTACTTTAAAGACGTCAACGACGGTCTAGGCCACCACTTTGGTGACCAAGTTCTAGTCGCCGCAGCGGATGCAATCCGCAGCGCACTGAAGCGGCCACTGGACTGCGTCGCCCGCATGGGCGGCGATGAGTTCGTCGCAGTTTGGTTCGACATGGCCTTGGACAACCTGCGCCCGTCTTGCGATCAACTCATGGCCAGCTTCACCGAGCAGTTCAAGCCTCTGGTGGATCGTCACCAGTCGCAACTCTCCATGAGCGTGGGGGTGGTGTTCACCGTCCCCGCCGTCTGGCAAGACGGCGAAAGCCTGCTCAAATTCGCCGATAGCGCGCTCTACCAGACTAAGGCCCAAGGCCGCGCCGCGTACACGCTATTGGACCTCTCGGACGTGCACCCCATGGGCAACTTGCAGCTAGTTACTGTCCGGCCATAGCGCGCTGACGTAGTGGCGAAGGGTTTAAGCGGCGGCTGCGATTAGAATCCGCTCCCCAAATTGTTCCGTCTGATTGAAGGAGTTTCCATGAGCAGTCTCGGCCGCAAAGTCGCCATCGTTGGCGGCAGCCGCATCCCGTTTGCCCGCAGCAACGGTGCCTACGCCACCAAGAGCAACCAAGACATGCTCACCGCCGCGCTCAAGGGCGTGGTCGATAAGTTCCAGTTGCATGGCGAGGAGCTGGGCGAAGTCCAAGCAGGTGCGGTGCTCAAGCACAGCCGTGACTTCAACCTCACCCGCGAGTGCGTGTTGTCCTCCGGCCTCTCGCCCGCAACGCCCGCTGCCGATGTGCAAATGGCCTGCGGCACCGGCCTGCAAGCGGCAATTAACGTCGCCAACAAAATCGCCCTAGGCCAGATGGAATCCGGCATTGCCGGCGGTACGGATACCACCAGCGATGCGCCCATCGCACTCAACGACAAGCTGCGCAAGATTTTGCTGGAAGTGAACCGCGCCAAGACCACCGGCCAAAAGCTCGCTGCACTGGCGAAGTTCCGCCCCGCCATGCTCGCGCCAGCCATCCCCAGCAACGGCGAGCCGCGCACAAAGAAGAGCATGGGCCAGCACTGCGAGGACATGGCCAAGACTTGGAAGATCTCCCGCGAGGACCAAGACCAACTCGCCTACGAGAGCCACAAAAAGGCTGCTGCCGCTTATGACGAAGGCTTCTATGCCGACCTCATCACCCCGTTTGCTGGCCTCACCAAGGACAACAACCTGCGCGCGGACTTGAGCCTAGAAAAGCTCGCGACGCTCTCGCCGGCCTTCGATCGCAAAAGCGGCTACGGCACGCTGACGGCGGGTAACTCCACCCCGCTCACCGATGGCGCTTCCGCCGTGCTGCTCGCCAGCGAAGACTGGTGCAAGGCCCACGGCGTCAAGCCCTTGGCCTACCTCACGCACATGCAGACCACCGGCGTGGACTTCGTCAAAGGCAAAGAGGGCCTGTTGATGGCCCCGGCCTACGCGGTGCCGAAGATGCTCCTGCGTGCTGGCATCAGCTTGCAGGACTTCGACTACTACGAAATCCACGAGGCCTTCGCCGCGCAAGTGCTCTGCACCCTGCGCGCTTGGGAGAGCGACGAATACTGCCGCGAGCGTTTAGGGCTAGCGAAGGCGCTCGGCAGCATCGACCGCAGCAAGATGAACGTGAAGGGCGGCAGTCTGGCGGCAGGCCACCCGTTTGCAGCGACCGGCGGCCGCATCCTGTCGGGATTGGCGAAAATCATCGACCAAAACGGCGGTGGCCGTGGCTTGATCAGCATTTGCGCAGCGGGTGGCTTGGGCGTCACCGCGATCGTCGAGCGCTAATGAGCGCGGGGTCGCTGCCGCTACTGAACCCGTAGCGGCACTTCCAGCGTCATTGCAGCACCTGAAGGCGGCACCGGAAACGGTGCCGTTTTTGTTGGCAGCGCCAGTGCTGCGGCGTCGAGGTCTGCATGGCCGGAGGACTCTGCCAGACGCACGGCGGTCACCGCACCATCTGCAAGCACCGTGAAGCGCAGGCGCGCAGTGCCGCGAGCAGCTTGCGGCAAATCGCCGATCGCAGTGGCTGCCAGCTGTGCCTGCACCACGTTGAGGTAGGCCGTATCGGCTTTAGGCGAGCGCCTGGGTGCAGGATTAAAAGCCGTGGTCGCCGCCACGGTTGGCAATGAGGGGGCTGTGCTGTCCGGCTGAGCCTCGCTGGGTTTTGTTTCGAACTGCAGTGGTTGCGGCGCAGTGACTGGTTTTGCATCTGGCTTTGCGGCCGGTTGCGGCTTCGGCTTTGGCTTAGGGGCGGGTTCGGATTCAACTGCCGCCTCAGTAGGTGCGACCCAGATCGTTGTCGCTGTGAGCTCCGGACTCTTCCCGCTGAGGCGGTTGCGCTCAGACGCTGACGGCGACGGCGTTGCTGTAGGCTGATTGGCATCAAGCGCCTGCGCAGCGGATGCGGGCAGCCACGCCCGCAATGGCGAAGGCTCGCCGCGCCACACACTGATCGCCATCGGCAGCAACAGCGCCAGACAAAGCAGCAGCAGGGACGTCGCAGCGACGAACAACAACTTGGCAAAGCGGCCCATGCCTCAAGCCGCAGCGGGGACTACCGCGCCCTGACGCGCGCCTCGGCAGGCTGCGTTAGTGCGGCTTGTTGCTGATCGCCAGCACGTCGCAGGTGGCGCGGCCGAGCACCGATTGGTCGGTGTGGGAAATCCAAGCCGAGAGACCACGATGCGGGTGGTGGCCGATGATGAGCAAGTCCGCGCCGAGGGCCTCAGCAAGCTTGGGCACCTCCAACTTGGGCTCGCCGACGATAACTTCGGTGCGCGGCGAAATTCCCAGTTGCTGGCACCATTCGCCCAGCAGGCCGCGCGTCCGTTTCGCCCGCTCTTCCGATAGCTCCGTGGGCTCGATGAGCTCACCCGTGACCGCGTAGAACTCGACCACACTAAGCACAGTGAGTTCGGCGCCAAAGGCCTCGGCAAATTGGCTCGCCCGTTTAAGGATTTCAAAGCCTTCCTTGGTTGTTTCGACTGCCGCGAGAATCTTCTGGTAAGGGCGCATGGCAACCTCCGTTTCGTCGAGACCGTAAGGGGGAGTATTGCCCGCCATGCGCGCCCGTCAACACCGTTTGGCGGCGCACTGAGTCGCGACTATTGCGGCTTACGCGTCATCAAGCGCACTTCACCAGCACCGGCGGCATTGAGCGTATTCAGCACCCGCAGCACCCGCTCGGCTGCGATGCTGGCGTCGGCCTCGACGTCCACCGCCGCACCGGCCCAGCGCAGCGCTTCTTGCGCAAGGCCGGCATCGCTAATCAACACCCCATTGGCGTCGATGGCGTCATCGGGCAGCAGGCGCAGCCACTTAGGCGCGGCCGCTGAGGTTTTCTCCGATAACCAGCTCTGCGGTGCCGCTTCGGCCTGCATGCGTTCGCTCGCCTTGCCCGCGAGCAGGAAGAAAATCATCAACAAAAACACAATGTTGATGAGCGGTAGGACGGCGTCTTCCAGCGCGCGTTCGCGGCTGCGGCTCCACTGTGGGCGGCCCAGCTTCATCGAGCGGCCTCGGCGGACTGCGCACGCGCTTCGCCTAAACGTGAACGGATGCCCTCGGCGCGTAGGCGCTCCCACAGTTGAAGCAGGGTTTGCAGCGGCAGCCCCGCTGCGGGGATGAGTTTGAGGTCGGTGTCAGGCGGCAAGGCCTGCAAGACTGGCACCGCGCCCGGCACGTTGTAGCGCACGCCGTTGATGGTAATGAAGCCATCCATGCCTACGAAGGCCTCCTGCACCTTGCTGGTCGCCGCACTGCCATCGGCAGGCTTGCCGGTTTGTGCCTTCGGCACAGTGAACTCCACCCTAGTCCGCCCGTACTGCACGGTGGCGCTGGCCAGCATGAAGAAAAACAGTAACACCAACATCACGTCGATGAGGGGGATCAAAGACGGGCTGCGCCGCCGTGGGCGGCTGGCCGCCAACTTCATGCCGACTTCACCCGCGCTAGCAGGGCGGCAGAGTCCGCCGCGCTTTGTGGTGCGAATACCGGCGGCGTGAAGATGCGCGTCAGGTGGCTCTCCAACTGCGTTTGTAGGCGCTCTACCACCCGCTCGAAGTAATTGACGGCAGTAATGGCCGGCAAAGCAATCAAAATGCCGCCCGCCGTGGTGAGCAGTGCCTCCCAAATCCCGCCGGAAAGCTCGGCAGCGGAAACACTCGCACCTCCGGTTTGCAGCGCTTGGAAGGCGGAGATCATGCCGAGCACGGTGCCCAGCAGGCCCGTCAATGGCGCAAGTTGGCCGATGACTTCCAAAGGCCGCAGCAGGGCTTTGCAGTCCTCCAACTTCTCGTTGGCGGTCATGCGTGCGTACTCCTGCGCCTGCTCGTCCGTCAGTTGGCTATTGCTGGCCGCAGCGATTGCAACCGCGAGGGTTTCGGCAAACGGGCCTTTCTCAGAGGCAAGCAGCGACTGCGCACCGGAGACATCACCACGGTGGAACAAGGTGAGTGCGCGCGCCCCATAGTCGGTGCGGCCTAGACCCTGCTCACGGAACTCCCAAGCCTTGACGATGATGAGCGTGACTGCCGCAATCGAGAGCAATAGCAGCAGGTAGGAGGCGGGAGCCCCGAGCTGCAACAGTGCCAAGGCTTGTTCCGCGAATGAAGCGTTTTGCATGTGGTGCGACCCCTAGGCCAATCTATTTGTGTGATGAAGACGAACAATGGCAAAGCATAAAGGCTAGCGTCGTCGTCGGGCAGGCTAGAAGCGAGCGAAACCGCGTCTGACACCCGTGCGAGGTTCTAGGTTGCAATGCGCGAAGTCGCCGGTTGGTCACGCCAGCGCCACGGCCGCCGCCTATACTCCCGCCCCCTCGCCCTTTTGATTTGGACGCCCCCATGTCGCTCGACACCACTTGGTTCTCTGAAAGCCTGGAAAAATCCGGCACCGCCTTCGGCTTGAAGGCCGTTAAATTGCACAGTGAGCAGACGCCGTTCCAAGAAATTGAGATTTGGCAGACCGAGACCTTTGGCAAGCTGATGACCATCGACGGCTGCACGATGGTCAGCACCCGCGATAACTTTCTCTACCACGAGATGATGAGCCACCCGGCTTTGAACGCGCACCCCGCGCCGAAGAACGTGGTGATCGTCGGCGGCGGCGATTGCGGCACGCTGCGCGAAGTGCTCAAGCACCCTGAGGTCAAGCAAGCCACGCAAGTCGAGATTGATGAGCGCGTGACCAGGCTCTCGGAAATCCACTTCCCAGAACTCTGCGACAAGAACTCCGACCCGCGCGCCACTTTGTTCTTCGGCGACGGCCTGCAGTGGATGAAGGACGCAGCCCCCGGCTCTATCGACCTCATCATCATCGACTCCACCGACCCGGTCGGCGTCGCCGAAGGCTTGTTCGGCAAGAAGTTTTATGCCGATTGCATCAAGGCCCTAGCCCCCAACGGCATGCTGGTGCAGCAGTCTGAGAGCCCCTTGCTGCACTTGGAACTCATCACCGAAATGCACGGCGCGATGAAGGAAGCAGGCTTTGCGCAAACCCACCTGCTGCACTTCCCGCAGGTGATCTACCCCTCCGGCTGGTGGAGCGGCTCGATTGCCTGCAAGCAGGCTGGCCCATTAGCCGAGCGCCTCGACGCTGTCGAAGCGTTGGACACCCAGTACTACAACGCCGAATTGCACCGCGCCTGCTTCGCGCTGCCGAATTTTGTGAAGAAGGCCTTGGGGCGCTAGCCGGTTGGACGTGGGATGTCCGATGTAGGGGCGAGGCATGCCTCGCCCTTGCGGGTTCGTCAAAAAAAACTAGCCCAC
>CAZHTI010000086.1:9185-11871 GCA_964535755.1 uncultured Salinisphaerales bacterium
GCGCGCTGCCAGCGGCGCTCGGCGGCTGCGGCATCAGCGGCGCTGCCATGCCAAGCTTCTTGCAGCAAAAATTTGCCCGCGGCGGTGGCATCCGGCGAGCGCGCAGCCATTTCATCGAGCAAGGTAAGCGCTGCTGCCAATGGGTCGGCAGCTAGGTGGCTCACCAAGCCCAGCGCTTTGGCCTCAGCGCCAGAAATCACGCGGCCAGTGAAGGTCAGCTCCTTCGCTACATCCATCGCCACCACTTCGCGCAGCAGCACCGCGCCGCCCATGTCGGGGATGAGTCCCCATTTGGCTTCCATGATCGACACCTTCGCGTCCGCCGTCGCGATGCGGATGTCGGCCCCGAGTGCGAGCTGGATGCCAGCACCAAAGCAATTGCCGTGGATGGCGGCAATCACCGGCACGCCGATGTCACGCCAGGCCAAGCTCCAGCGCTGAAACTTATTGGCGTAGGGCTTGAACAATTCCAGATAGCCAACCGCCGCTTGGGCAGGCTTGCCGAGCACGGTTTTGAAATCCAAACCGGCGCAGAACGAAGGCCCGCTGCCGGTAAGCACTACCCCGCGCAGGCTGCGGTCGCTGCGTAGTTGCTCAGCGGTATCGACCACCGCATCGAGCATCGCGAAGTCCATGCCGTTGTGCTTGTCCGGCCGGTTGAGGCGGACGATGGCGATATCGCCTTGGCGGTCGAGAATGAGCGGTGCGGTCTTCATGGCGATTGCGTTGGCGATAACTCAATGATCAGAGGCTGGTGAAGGCGAGGCGCACGCACAGGCCCGCCGCCACACCCAAGGTGCTCAAGGTCAGTACCGTGCCGTAAAAGCGGCCAAAGCTGAACTGCTGGGTAAAAGACAGCGCGTAGCCATGCAGCACGCGGCCGATCAACAGCGCTAGGCCCAGACCATGCAGCTGCCAACTGGGGATTTGGCGCATTTCCAACAAGGCGATCAGCAGCAGGATGAACGGAACGTACTCGGCAAAGTTGCCGTGGCCGCGAATGACGCGCTGCATCGCTGCCTCGCCACCATCGCCCAAGCTGAGGCCGCTGGCGCGGCGACCCCGAATGACCTGTGCGCTTAAGACCAAATACCAAAGGCCGAGTAGGCCCGCGTAGAGTGGCGTGATGATCATGACGGGGCGTTAGTTGGGGAGTAGGGGAGGGCAGTCTAGGCGCTCACCGGCCCACATTGGGCGATCAACTCGGGCGCCGGGTCAGCGAGATCAATCGTGAGACCACCAGTGCGAGAAACATGACGCCCGCGAACTCGCCCAGCATCACCAGCGCTTTGGCCATCGGTGTGAGCGGCACGATGTCGCCCAAGCCCACGCCAGAGAGCGTGGTAAAGCTGAGGAACAGCAGATCCATCCAAGTCCGTTGTAGCGCGGGGTCGGCAGCAAAACTGCCGGGGAAGAACGCTTGGCAGAGCGTTAATAAGTGCGCGAAGGCCCAAGCCATGAGTGTAAAAGTCGCGCCTGCTGCGAATAGCTCGTCGGTGCTCGCGTGGTCGTCGGCCAGCATGTAACTGATGAGGCCATAGGTCGCGTAGAGGTAGAACGCGGCTTCCAGCGCGGAAGTCCAAAGCACGAGGGCGGTGGTCGGCCAAAACTGGTGGGCGATCAACAGGGCGGCCACCGGCAGCGCGAGTGCTACGCCGATCCACGTCTCTGCGGGGCTCTTGCGCACCATGCGCAGCGCGGCGGCCAAAACCACCAAGCCGAACCAGTTCCAGAGTGCGCCGCCGCCTTCAGTATTGGGGATGAAGGGGTAGAGCAACACGCCCAAGAGTTGCACCAGCAGCAGCACCGCAGAAGGGTGGCTGCGGATACGCCATAGCCAGTTGCGCCGAGCTTGCAGCGCCGTATTGATCGCGTCAGTCATGGCCTAATTGCGCTGGTAGACCTCAGCACCCTGCTGTTTGAACTCAGCGGATTTCTCCGCCATGCCCTTGGCCAGTGCGGCTTGCTCATCCGCACCGATCTTGGCGGCGTAGTCGCGCACGTCTTGGGTGATTTTCATGCTGCAAAAGTGTGGGCCGCACATGCTGCAAAAGTGCGCGAGCTTGGCACCTTCTTGCGGCAGGGTTTCGTCGTGGAAATCCTTGGCTTTGTCGGGGTCTAGGCTCAAATTGAATTGATCCTCCCAACGGAACTCAAAGCGCGCCTTGGACAGCGCGTTGTCGCGCACCTGCGCACCCGGCCAGCCTTTGGCCAAATCAGCCGCATGGGCGGCGAGCTTGTAGGTGATGATGCCTTCGCGCACGTCGTCTTTATCCGGCAGGCCTAAGTGCTCTTTGGGCGTGACGTAGCAGAGCATGGCGGTGCCGTACCAGCCGATTTGTGCCGCGCCGATGCCGCTGGTGATGTGGTCGTAGCCCGGCGCAATGTCGGTGGTGAGCGGCCCGAGGGTGTAGAACGGGGCCTCGTAGCAGTGCTTGAGCTGCTCGTCCATGTTCTCTTTGATCAGCTGCATCGGCACATGGCCGGGGCCTTCGATCATCACCTGCACGTCGTGCTTCCAAGCGATTTGGGTGAGCTCGCCTAAGGTGTGCAACTCGCCAAACTGGGCGTCGTCGTTGGCGTCGGCAATCGAACCGGGACGGAGGCCATCGCCCAGCGAGAAGCTGACGTCGTAGGCCTTCATGATTTCGCAGATTTCCTCGAAGTGGGTGTAGAGGAAATTCTC
>CAZHTI010000087.1:0-11056 GCA_964535755.1 uncultured Salinisphaerales bacterium
TGCGCTTTAAATACTCCGCACCACTTGAGCCGCCCGAGCCGATCTTGCTGCCGATGGTGCGCTCCACCATTTTGACGTGCCGGTAGCGCCACTCCTGTAGGGCCTCGTCCAAATCCACCATGCGCTCGGCGACTTGCGCGGCGAAGCCTTGGGCGCGGTACACCGCAATCAGGGCGGGGTGCAGTTCTGGGTTGGCGACTGGTGCGCCGGATGCGGGCGCGCTGCGCAAAGCTGCTTTGGGCACCGCCGAGCCCTGCGCGGCGAGAAACGCGAGGAAGGCTTGGTAGAGGCTGGGCTCGGCGAGGGCGGTGCTGAGCTTGGCGCGCTCCGCGCTGCCTTCTGGGTAGACCGCGAGACGGCGGGCATCGCGCGCGCCGAGCACGAACTCCAGCTCCCGAAACTGTGCCGATTGGAAACCCGAGCTCGACTCCAAGCGCGCCCTAAAGGCATTGAAGGAGAGCGGTGTCATCGTCTCCAACACATCGACTTGGGCGACCAAAGTTTTGAAGATGGTGAGGATGCGTTTGAAGCGCGCCAGTACCCGGTTGGCGTCGGCAGCAAACAGTGCAGCGCGCAAGTCGTAAGCCTCGTGCAGCACCTGCTTAAACCACAGCTCATAGACCTGATGGATGCTGATGAATAGCAACTCGTCGTGCTCAGGCGCATCGGACAAAGGGCTTTGCAGACTAAGCAATTCCTCCAGCCGCAAATAGCTGGAATAGGTCACTGTAGGTGTGGGACTTGGGCTCATGGTGGGTAGGGCGCTACGGCTCAAAACAAGGCACCCTGCGCCCGCAGCAGGGTTTGCTGGACGAAGGGGATGGTCAGCCGCCGTTGCTGGGCGAGGGAGGCGGAGTCGAGCAGGTGGACGGCACCAAGTAGCGTGCCGATGTCGCGCGCTAGATGCCGCAGCAAGTAGTGGGCGACTTCATCCGGCAGGTGCAGGCCGCGGGCGTGGGCGTGCAGGGTGAGCAAGCGGGCACGGTCTTCGTCGCTGAGATTTTTTAAGCCAAAGCTCGCGGCCGCCGCTACCCGAGTCGCCAAATCTGGGCGTGCGAATTGTAGCTGCGGACTATTGTGGCGAGCGACCAACAAGACGTTGGCGGACTTGGTTTTGGCGACATCGAGGACGCGCAGCAGTTGTAGGGCGAAGTCATCGGGCAGCGCGCGGGCATCGAGACTATCGACGACCACCAAGCGGCAATTGCCGGCAGCACTTAATGCGGTGGGCTCGGGCAGCTTGGCGTCGATGCTCAACAGGCAGTGGCTGAGCTTTTGCGCCTCAGCCGCGCGCAACAGGGCGCGGGCGAGGTGGGTCTTGCCAGAGCCAGTCGGCCCATGCAGGAGCAGCACTAAGCCCCCGCCGGGGGCGAGCAACTCCTGAACCGTGCCGACCGCTGCCGTATTCGGGCCGGGGTGGTAGTTGCCGAAGGTTTGCGTCTGCGCCAAGGCCACCGACAGGGCGAGCTGCTCGCCCCTCATGGCATGGGGCTCGGGCCTGAGGTGTCGACGTCTGGCGGCAGCTCAATGAGGCTAGGCGCAGGCTCGGGGACGGGGTGGCGGTAGAGGTGGCTCTCGCGCCAGCGGCGCTCCAGCTCCCTCAAGCCCACGGCGAGGATGGCCGCGACCGGCAGGGCGACCAACACGCCAGTGAAGCCAAACAATTGGCCGCCGGCCATCACCGCGAAAATCACCGCCACCGGATGCAGGCCGATTTTGTCGCCCACCAGCAAGGGCGTGAAGACATTGCCCTCCAGCACCTGACCAAACAGGAACACTGCGGCCACCATCAGCACCGGGATGAGCTCTGCTTGCTGCATCAGCATGGCGATGATGGCGAGCCCGAAGCCGACGATGAAGCCCAAGTAGGGGACAAAGGAGAGCAGGCCGGCCACGAGTGCTACCAGCAGGGCGAGCTCTAAACCCACGGCCCAAAGGGCAAGCGCGTAGTAGAGCGCGAGTGCGGCCATCACCAGCATTTGCCCGCGCATGAAGCTGCCGAGCACGTCGTCGCATTCGCGCGCCATGCGGCGCACAAAGGGCTGCTTGCGGGCAGGGGTGATTTCATCAAACCAGGCGATGAGGCGGTCCCAATCGCGCAATAAATAAAAGCTCACCACGGGGATGAGGGCCAAATTGGCGATGGTGAGCATCACCCTCAAACTCGACTGCGCGACCATCGAGGCAGCCGCACCTGCGGTATCCCAATGCCCGCTCAGCCAGCGCTGAATGGTGGGGATGTCGAAGCGCAGGTTATTCGGCAGCTTCACGCCCAGCTTCGGCAAGAAGACCTCTTGCAGCCAAGCGATGGCGGCGGGGAAGCCGGTCACCAGGCGGCCGATTTGCGCTTGGATCAGCGGTGCGATCACCGCGATGAAGATCAACAGCCCCAGTGTCAGCAGCGCGAACACCAAACACACCCCCAGCGTGCGGCTCAGGCCACGGCGCTCTAACCAATCGACGATGGGGTCGCCGAGGTAAGCGAGGATGGCGCCGACCACGAAGGGCATCAAAATCGGCCCTAAGGCCACCAGCAAGGCGAGGATGGCGGCAGCGGCAACGAGCCATGGCCAGTGCTCGCGCAATTTGAAAGTACCGTGCATTGCTGGGGGTCGTGATTGAGGCTTGCAGGATTATGGGTGGGCAGGCCGTAAAATAGAAAACTCCCCTAATTCTTCCGCCGGCTTGCCATGACCAAAACGCCCCTTTCCTACCGCGACGCTGGTGTCGACATTGATGCGGGCGACGCGCTGGTCGATGACATCAAGAAGATCGTCAAGAGCACGCACCGGCCAGAAGTGCTCGCGGGTGTCGGCGGCTTTGGTGCCCTGGTCAGCCTGCCCAAGAAGTACAAGCAGCCGATTTTGGTGAGCGGCACCGATGGCGTAGGCACCAAACTCAAGCTCGGCATTGACACTGGCCGCGTCGCGGGCTTGGGCCAAGATTTGGTCGCCATGTGCGTCAACGACGTGCTGGTCTCGGGCGCTGAGCCCTTGTTTTTTCTCGACTACTTCGCCACCGGCAAGCTCGACGGCGCGGTTGCAGCCAAGGTCATCAAGGGCATCGCTCAAGGCTGCAAGCTGGCCGGTGCCGCACTCGTCGGTGGTGAGACTGCCGAGATGCCCGGCCTCTATGCCAAGGGCGATTTCGACCTCGCAGGCTTCACCGTCGCGGTGGTCGAGAAAAAGAAAATCATCGACGGCAGCAAGATCAAGGTGGGCGATGTCATCGTCGGCCTGCCCTCGTCCGGCCCGCACAGCAATGGCTACTCGCTGATTCGCAAAATTGTTGAGGTCAGCAAGGCGGATCTGAACGCTGCCTTTGGCAAGACCACCTTGGCCGAGGCGCTGATGGCACCGACGCAAATCTACGTTAAGCCCATCCTCAAATTGCTGGAGGACGGTATCCCGGTGCGCGGCATGGGCCACATCACCGGCGGCGGCATTACCGGTAATCTGAGCCGCTGCTTCCCGGTAGGCACGGCGGCGATGGTGGACTTAAGCACTTGGAAGCGGCCTGCGGTGTTCGACTGGTTACAGCAGCACGGCAACGTCGAGCACGAGGAGATGCTGCGGGTGTTCAACTGCGGCTTGGGTTTCGCCGTGGTGGTGCCACGCCTGAAAGTTGAGGCCACACTCGCCTCGCTGAAAGCCAGCAAACTCAAGCCCTTCGTGCTGGGTGAGGTAGTTCAGGGCGACCAAGACGTTCGCTACGCGTGAAGCGACTGGTTGTTTTGATCAGCGGGCAGGGCCGCAACCTTGCGGCTCTGATCGACCATTGCGCGGCGGGCAATATCCCCGCGCAGATCGTCGCAGTGATCAGCAATCGGCCCGAGGCCGCTGGCTTGACCAAGGCGCGGGCGGCGGGGATCGCCACCGCGGTCATCGACCACCGCAGCTATGCCGACCGCGCCAGCTTTGATGCGGCCTTGCGCGCGGCCATCGATGCCTATGCGCCCGACGCGCTGATCCTCGCGGGCTTTATGCGCATCCTGACGCCGGAGTTCACGCGTCACTACTTTGGTCGCGCGCTCAATATTCATCCGTCCTTGCTGCCCGCGCATCCGGGCCTGCATACGCACCGCGCCGTATTGGCAGCGGGCGACGCCGAGCATGGCGCCAGCGTGCATTTTGTGACGGCAGCGCTGGACGGCGGACCGCTGGTACTTCAGGGCGCATTCAAGTGCGGGCCTGAGGATACCGAGCAGTCCTTATCCGAGCGCGTCATGAATCTGGTGGAGTTGAAGATTTACCCTCAGGCCGTTGCTTGGTTGGTGACCGGGCAACTTCAGTTACAGGCGGACTCCACGGTAGTGTTTCGTGGGGCACCCTTGTTGCAGCCTGCCACTTTGGATGATCTCGATACGGTATTCCGCTAATGCGCTCGGCACTCTTTGCACTTATCTCTTTGGGGCTGGCGATTGCGGCCCCGCAGCTTCAGGCAGCGGACGCGGTGCTGAAGCCATCGCTGCTCACCTATGACGTCGCGTGGGGCGGTACGAGTTTGGGCGAGGGCACTTTGTCGCTGACGCCTGAGGGCGCGCAGTGCTTTCAGTACCAACTCAAGACGAGGCCGGTCGGCGTGGTGCGCTGGCTCTATGGCAGCCCGTCGGAGACCAGTGACTTCTGCGTGGTGGGCGGGGTAGTGCAGCCGTCTAAGCACCAATTTTCGAACCCTAAGCGTGAGAAAGACGGCTTCACCTTGCAGTTCGATTTCAAGCGCGGGCAGGTCACTGGTGGCCGCACCAGCCCGTTGGCGATTCCGCCCGGCACCGTTGACCGCCTGAGCATCCACCAAGCCGCGCGCCTCTGGGTGATGCAGAACCATAGGGCCAAGAGCCCCGGCCTGTTTAAGATCAACGTGGCTGATCACAAGCGCGTCAAGGCCTACACCTTTGCGATCACTGGCCGTGGTTCGGTGGAGACGGTGCAAGGCAAGTTCGACGCGATCCGCTTCGAGCGTGTCGATGACGCCAAGACCACACTGCGGTTTTGGCTGGCACCAGAAAAGGACTTCATGCCGGTCAAGGTCGAGCACATCGAAGACGGCGAGACCAAGCTGAGAATGTCGCTCAAATAGAGGGCTGGCGCGCAGCCTCCTGCCTGCGCTTGGCGTGCTGATCCATCCGCCTAAGTGGCTTTGGCGCTAGAATGGCTGCCGTTCTCTGCTGGTACTGCTTCGCCGAGAGCCCTTCCTCATCTCGCGATTGGTCATGTCCAACGAACCTTCTCAGCCCTCGGCCTTTGCCGATTTGGGCCTCCCCGCGCATCTCGTCAGCGTCCTGACGGCTGTCGGTTACGAAAGCCCTTCCCCCATCCAAGCGGCCACCATTCCGCACCTGCTCGGTGGCCGTGATGTCTTAGGCCAGGCGCAGACCGGTACCGGCAAAACCGCCGCCTTCGCGCTGCCCATCCTGGCCCGCATCGACCCCAGCATCAACACCGTGCAAGCGCTGGTGCTGACGCCAACGCGTGAGCTGGCGATCCAAGTCGCCGAGGCCTTCCAGAAGTACGCGGCGCACTTGCCGAACTTCACGGTGCTGCCGGTGTATGGCGGCCAGAGTTACGGCCCGCAGCTATCGGCCCTGCGCCGTGGTGTGCAGGTGATTGTGGCCACGCCCGGGCGCACCATTGACCACATCGAGCGCGGCAGTTTGAAGCTCGATGCGCTCAAGACCGTAGTGCTCGACGAAGCCGATGAAATGCTGCGCATGGGCTTTATTGATGATGTGGAGACCATCCTCAAGACCACGCCAGCGAGCAAGCAGGTGGCGCTGTTCTCAGCCACCATGCCGTCCGCCATCAGCCGCATCGCCAGCACCTATTTGCGTGACCCTGCGATGGTCACCATCGCCGCCAAAACCCGCACCGCTACCACGGTGCGCCAGCGCGTTTGGATGGTGAGCGGCGTCAACAAGCTCGATGCACTGACCCGCATCTTGGAGGTCGAGACCTTCGAGGCGATGATCGTGTTTGCGCGCACCAAGGTGGCGACCGAGGAGCTGGCGGACAAACTCTCCGCGCGCGGTTTTGCGGCAGCCGCCCTCAATGGTGATATTCCACAGCAGCAGCGCGAGCGTGTGGTGCAGCGCCTCAAGGACGGCAGCCTCGACATCGTTGTCGCCACCGACGTTGCCGCCCGTGGCCTAGACGTCGAGCGCATCACCCACGTCGTCAACTACGACGTGCCCACCGACACCGAAAGCTACGTCCACCGCATTGGCCGTACTGGCCGTGCAGGGCGCACGGGCGATGCGATTTTGTTCATCGCGCCCCGCGAGCGCGGCCTACTGAAGATGATCGAGCGGGCGACCCGCCAGCCGATCGAAAACTTCGTGCTGCCGACGACCGAAGCGGTCAACAATCAGCGCAAAGAGAAGTTCAAGGCGCGGATTATTGATGCACTCGCCGCAGGCGGCTCAGAGTTCAACGCCTTCAAGGCCATGCTGGCGGAGATGGAAGAGCAGGGGCAATCTCCTGCGTTGGATTTGGCAGCGGCGCTCGCCACCCTATTGCAGGGCAAGCAGAGCCTGTTTATGTCGCCCGACACTGCCGACACCCGTCGCTTTGAGAGCTCCGGCGAGCGCAGCGGTGCCTACGCCAATGAGCGCCCACGCGCAGCGAGCAAATCCTACGAGCGCAATGAGCGCCCAGTAGAGCGCAGCTATACCAAGAAACCCGAGGGCGAGTTCAAACCGCGCACGCCGTTCGCCGCAGCAGACTCCGCCGCGCCGCGCTTTAAGCCACCGGTTGCTGATGAGCGCCCCCGCCCTAGCTTTGCGCAGGATTCAGCAGAGCGGCCTGCGCCGCGCGCCCGTGCGAAGAGCGATGCTGGCAAAGAAACCTATCGGATTGAGGTGGGGCACATGCACCACGTCAAGCCCGGCAATATTGTCGGTGCCATCGCTAATGAGGCAGAGCTGGACTCCGCCCACATTGGCCGTATCGACATCCGCGATGACCACACGCTGATCGATCTGCCCGAAGGCATGCCCAAGCACATCTTCACCCTGCTGCAAGGGGTTTGGGTCGCGGGGCAGCGTCTGAATATCAGCAAGATCGGTGCCGCCGCAGACGCCGATGCTGAGGCTGGCGAGCGCAAACCCTTCAAGGGCAAAAAGCGCTTTTAACGTGAGGCGGCGGCGACGACCATGACGACTCGGCATGTTTTCTTCGTCTCGGACGGCACCGGCATCACCGCTGAGACACTCGGCACTGCGCTGCTGACGCAGTTTGAAGGGGTGGGATTTAAAAAGACCACCCTGCCGTTTATCAGCACGCCAGAGAAAGCGATGGCGACGGTTGAGTACATCAACCACATCGGCAGCACCGACGCGCAGCGGCCGATTATTTTCTCGAGCACCGTCGGCGAGGCCGCCCGCGCGGTGCTGCGCACGGCGAATGCGCTGTTTATCGATATTTTCGACTCCCACATCCACGCTCTGGAGCAGGAGCTATCCGTGCGCTCCACTCACGCTCAGGGCCGTGCCCACAGCATCACCAATAGCAGCAAGTACGAAAGCCGCATCGAGGCGATGAACTTCGCCATGGAACACGACGACGGCCAGAGCATGCGGGATTTATCCAAGGCCGAACTCATCCTCATCGCCCCCAGCCGCTGCGGCAAGACGCCCACCACGCTCTACCTCGCGCTACAGCACGGCATCTTTGCGACCAACTACCCGCTGCTCGAAGAAGACCTCGAAAAGCCCGCCTTGCCGAAGGCCCTGCGCGGCCTAGAAGACCGCTTATTTGGCCTCACCAGTGAGGCCGAGCGCTTAAGCCAAGTCCGCAATGAGCGTAGGCCGGGCTCGCGCTATGCCTCGGTCAGCCAATGCGCGTTTGAGTTGCGGCAAGCCGAAGCCCTCTACCAGCGCGTCGGCGTGCCCTATGTGAATTCCGCCAATATGAGCATTGAGGAAATCGCCGCCACCGTGCTCCAAGAAAAAGGCTTGAAGCGCGAGACCTAAGTCCGCCGCAACCCAGCAGCTGCCGCATTAAACTAGGCGATTGCTCCCGCCCACAGTCGTTGCCTAAGGCCTGCCTCTAGGCCCAATTTCTGCAAGCGGCTGGCTAAATACCCCTCATCGCTCGCGATCCTCCAGCTCGATATTCGTCATGCCCCTTAGTGCGCACGCCTCATCCCAACCCGTGATCCTCCCCGTCATCTTGGCCGGCGGTACCGGCACGCGGCTCTGGCCGCTGTCGCGGGAGCAGTTCCCCAAACAATTCCTGAGCTTGACCGAAAACTCCAGCCTGCTACAGGTCACCGCGCGCCGTGCCGCGGCACTGCCCGGCGTGGCTGCACCCGTGGTGATTTGCGGGGAAGAACAGCGCTTCTTGGTCGGCGAGCAAATGCGCGCCTGCGGCAGCGCGGGGGCCACGGTGCTCATCGAACCTGTAGGCCGCAACACCGCACCCGCCGCCGCCTGCGCCGCCCACTTCGCACAAAAGCACTACGGGCCGGATGCGCTGGTGTTTTTGATGGCAGCGGATCATCTCATCCCCGACGAAGCAGCATTTGCCAGCGCCGTTGCTGCCGCCCAAATCGCGGCAATGACCGGGCGCATCGTGACCTTCGGCATCAGCCCGACTCGGCCTGAGACCGGCTACGGCTACCTGCATGCGGGGCAGGCTTTGGGGCAGGGTGCTCTGGAGCTTGCAGAGTTTGTTGAGAAGCCAGACCGCGCGACTGCGGAGCAATTCCTTGCTCAAGGTGGATACTTTTGGAACGGTGGTTTGTTCCTATTCCGTGCCGATGTGCTGCTCGCTGAGCTTGCCCATCACGAGCCCGAAATGGCCCGTGATGCCGCGCTTGCCGTGGCTCAGGCCAAGGGGGATTTGGACTTCCTGCGGCTTGAGCCCAAGAGCTTTAGCGCCTGCCGTAACGAGAGCATCGACTACGCGCTCATGGAGAAGACCGACAAAGCCGCCATCGTGCCGATGAGTGCCGGCTGGGATGACGTGGGTGCTTGGACCTTCATGGACGTGCTGCCCAAAGATGCCGACGGCAACGTCGCGCGCGGTGATGTCTGGCTAGAGGGCGCGCGCAACAACTTGGTGCATGCTGAGAGCCGCCTAGTGGCCCTCGCGGGGGTTGAGGACCACATCGTGGTTGAGACCAAAGACGCGGTGCTGATCACTACTCGGGCGCATGCGCAGGATGTGAAGAAAATTGTCGCGGCTCTCAAGAAGAATGGCCGCGCTGAGGCCGTGACCCACCCCACGGTGTATCGACCTTGGGGCAGCTACGAAACGGTGGCGATGGACGAGCGCTTTCAGGTCAAGCGCATTGTCGTCAAGCCGGGCCAAAAGCTCAGCCTGCAAATGCACCATCACCGCGCCGAGCACTGGATTGTCGTCAAAGGTACCGCCGAAATTACCGTGGGTGACAAGGTGTTCTTGCTCTCCGAGAACCAGTCCACCTACATCCCGCTCGGCGAGAAGCACCGCTTGGTCAACCCCGGAAAAGTGCCGCTAGAGTTGATCGAAGTGCAGAGCGGCTCCTACTTGGGCGAGGACGACATCGTCCGCTTCGACGATGTCTATGGCCGTGCTCCGGAGGCGAACAAGTGAGTGCCGCTCACAATTCCGCCAAGCTCGCCGCGTTCAAGGCCTACGACATCCGTGGCCGCGTGCCGGATGAGCTCAATGTCGATATCGCCTACCGCTTGGGCCTCGCCTTTGCCGAGGTATTTGCCGCCAAGCGTGTGGCTCTAGGCCGCGACATTCGCCATAGCTCACTGCCGCTGTTGCAGGCCTTGGCACATGGCTTAGTAGCTCGCGGAGTTGAGGTGTTGGACTTAGGCCTCTGCGGCACTGAGGAAGTTTATTGGGCCGCCCAGCAGGCAGGTGTCGATGGTGGCGTGATGGTCACCGCCAGCCACAATCCCATGGACTACAACGGCATGAAGATCGTGCGCGGCGGAGCGATCCCAGTCTCTGGCGATTCCGGCCTGCGTGAGCTGGAAGCGCGCGTGGCAGCCGCCACTGATTTAGCCCCCGCTGGCGCGCCGCCGATGACGCCGACCGACTACCGCGCCAGCTATGTGCAGCACCTGCTGAGCTATGTCGATATCTCAGCACTCAAGCCGCTAAAGATCGTGGTGAATTCCGGCAATGGCACGGCCGGCCTGGTGATTGACGCGCTGAGTTCTCATCTGCCCTTCGAGTTTGTGCGGGTGCACCACGCCCCCGATGGCGACTTCCCCAATGGCATCCCCAACCCGCTGTTGCCGGAAATGCGTGCCGACACCATCGCTGCGGTAAAGGCCTCGGGTGCGGACTTTGGCGTGGCTTGGGACGGCGACTTTGACCGCTGCTTTTTGTTCGACGAGCACGGGGGCTTCATCGAGGGCTACTACATCGTCGGCCTGTTGGCGGAAGCCCTGCTGAGGAAGAGCCCTAAATCCAAAATCATCCACGACCCGCGCCTCACTTGGAACACCATCGCCGTGGTGGAGGCCGCTGGCGGCGTCGCGGTGCAGAGCAAGACCGGCCACGCCTTCATCAAAGAGCGCATGCGCTTGGAGAACGCCGTCTACGGCGGCGAGATGAGCGCGCACCATTACTTCCGTGATTTTGCCTACTGCGATAACGGCAATATCCCCTGGCTATTGGTCGCTGCTTTAGTTTCCAGCAGCGGCAAAACGCTCTCTGAGTTGGTCAGCCACCGGCAGAGCGCGTTCCCAGCGAGTGGCGAAATCAACAGCAAGGTAGCGGACGTCAAAGCCACGATTGCGACGGTCGAAGCGCGCTATGCCGCCTCAGCGGCGGCCATCGATAAAACCGATGGTCTCTCCTGCGAATACGCCGAAGGCTGGCGCTTCAACTTAAGAGGCTCCAACACCGAGCCCGTGCTGCGCCTCAATGTCGAAGCACGCGGCGACGTGGCACTGATGCAGGCAAAAACCGCCGAGCTACTGCAAGTGATTGCCGAGGCCGGTGGGAGTGCTGCGGGGCACTAGCCCTTAAAGCGAAACCACCCCGTCAGGCTCCGCCAGCCACCCCTCCGAGGGAGGTAACCACCCCGTCAGGCTGCGCCTGCCACCCCTCCG
>CAZHTI010000088.1:0-10380 GCA_964535755.1 uncultured Salinisphaerales bacterium
GATACCGGCGTGCTGCACCTGCTCGATGACCGCTACGCAGAGGCGCAAAACCGCGCGCTATTGCCGCCGTGGTGGCGGCTGGGCGTGGACTAATCCGCAGTACCCGGCCGCTGTAGCCGGCTCGCTGCGGTTAGTTGGCAACAATCGGTAGCTCTACCGTCCCGCTCACATCGACCACCGCACCGTCACGACTACCGTTGTTGGAATAGTAGGAGTGGAAGCCGTAGAGCAGCAGGCCTTAGTGATTGCCCGGGTTGAGACGCGTGGCGATGCCATGGCCCAGTGTCTTGAAAAGACCCCAGGATGGCAAAAAATGACCTCGTCGGCATGCCGCCGCCTACCTAATGTCAGCCTACAGTCACTGGCACCTGCCGCGGACATCACCCTCGACTGTGGGTGGCTCCGCCCTCAATCGGATGAACGCTCCCATGAATGCAAATGCCCACGATTACCTAGCAGCGGGCGATCTCATCGATAGCGACCACACCGACATCCAGGCCTTTGCCCGGAACCGAGCGGGGGATGGCGATGACAGACAACGCGCCGTGCGGCTCTACTACGCGGTGCGCGACGAAATCCGCTATGACCCCTATCGCTTCTCTCTTGCCCCCGATCATGTGCGCGCCAGCGCCACGCTGGCCGCGCGCAGCGGCTATTGCGTGCCCAAGGCCGGCCTCCTGGCGGCTTGCGCTCGGGCCGTCGGCATCCCTGCTCGCATCGGTCTGGCGGATGTAAAGAACCACCTGGCCAGCCAACGCCTACTGGCGCTGATGCAAACCGACACCTTCTATTGCCACGGTTATACCGAGTTGTGGCTGGACAGACGTTGGGTCAAAGCCACCCCGGCATTCAACCTCGAACTGTGCGAACGCTTCGGCGTCAAGGCGCTGGAATTCGACGGCCGCGAGAATGCGCTGATGCACGAATTCGATACCGCAGGACGCCGCCACATGCAGTATCTGGCCGATCACGGCCCGCGCGCTGACCTGCCGTTAGCCGAACTGGAAGCGGTTTATCGCAAACATTATCCACGTCTGCTGGCTGAGCCTGATGCCCTCAGCGGCGACATGGCGCTGGAACTCGAACAGGAAAGGGCGAAGGGCTGATGTTTGGAACAGACAAATTTCCGGACGACGATCTCTCGGCGATAGTGCGGCAATTCGGCGAGCAAGTGCCGCACAGCAGTGATCTGGGCATGGAAGTGGTTGCGCTGGAAGCCGGCCAGGTCCGCATGCGCCTAGCGCCGCAGCCGTGGCTGCTCGCCGATGATGATGCAGAGGAAATTTGCAGCAGCGTTCTCTATTCACTGGCGGACTCCGCCGCCGGGCTCGCAGTATTCGCCGCGGCTCGGGAATTGGCACCGATCGCCACGCTGGACTTGCGCATGGATTATCTCCGACCGGCCACCATCGACCGCGCCTTGGTGGCGACAGCCTGCTGTCGCCATCTCACGGACGAGGTCGCATTCATCCATTGCGAAATCTTCTCCGAGGGGGAAGCGCAACCGGCCGCCACGGGCAGCGCCACCTTCATGCGCAATACCGCAGGCAAACGCTTCAAGACGGTCAACGAAAAGGTAGACGGCGCATGAGCGGCATCACCAAGCTGGCGGAGTCGAGCGCTGACAACACGGCCTGCACCGCCTGGCAGCCCCTGCTGGTGCGCATCCCTTACGCCCGGCATCTCGGGCTCGAAATCCAGCAGGGCCAGACCGGCATCGAGGTTCATCTGCCGTACCGCGAGGCCCTGGTCGGCAATAGCATGCTCCCCGCCCTGCACGGCGGCGTGATCGGCGGGCTGATCGAGATCACCGCGCGTATTGCAGCGCAGAGTCAGGACGCGGAGACCCGCCGCCCGCGCATCCTGAACTGCAACATCGACTACCTGCGCTCGGCCCGTGCGCAATCCACCTTCGCCAATGCCGAGATCATTCGCCAGGGCCGCCGTACCAGTCTGGTGCAGGTCACCTGCCGGCAGGAAGGCGCCAGCGCGCCGATTGCCAGCGGACGGGTGCAACTTCTGTTTCCCGCCACCGATCGACGGCTACCAGAACGAGCATGACGAACACGGAGAAGACAACACCGGTGCTGGTCGGCGCCGGCCAAGTCACCGCGCGGGAGCCGGATACCGGACGCACGCCGATCGGCTTGATCGCCGACGCTGCCCGGGCCGCGGCCGCGGACTGCGGCGTCGCCGGCGTGCTGGGGCACATCCAGTCACTGACCTGCCTGAACATTCTGGCGCCAGCCTATCCCGACGCCCCGACCAGCCTGGCGCGGCGCCTGGGCATCGATCCCGGCGAGCGCTTCTACACGCCCATCGGCGGGAATATGGGCCAATGGCTGGTCGGCTACTATGCCGACCGCATCGCCGCCGGGGAGCTCGATTGTGCCTTGATCGCGGGCGGTGAGGCGCTGGCCACGCAGATGCGCGGCAAGGGCGCCGGCCTGTCCGGGGTGATCGACACCGCAACCGGCGTGGGCCCGCGGCTGCTCGGCGACGACCGCGCGCCGACCAATGCGACGGAACAACGCCACGGGCTGGATCTGCCCATCCAGATCTATCCGTTGTTCGAGCAGGCCCTGCGCGGCCGCTACGGCCATGGCCCGATCGAGCACCGGCAAATGCTGGGCGAGTTGTATACCCGGTTCAATGCCGTCGCGGTGAACAATCCGCAGGCCTGGCGCCGCGAGCCGCTATCGGCGGCCGACATCGCAGAGCGCACACCGAATAATCGCATGGTCGGTGCGCCCTACACCAAGCACATGAACGCCATCATCGCGGTGGATCAGGCCGCCGCGCTGGTGATGATGTCGGCGGCCAAGGCCCGGCAGCTGGGTATCGACCCCGAGCGCTGGGTATACCCCCTGGCCGCGGCAAGCGCCCACGAGCGCTGGTTTGTCTCCGAGCGGGCCGATCTGTCTCGCTCCCCGGCGATCACGGCCTGCGGCCGCCGGCTGCTCGCCGCCGCCGGACTTGCCATCGACGAGATCGATCACCTCGACCTGTACAGCTGTTTTCCCAGCGCAGTGCAGATGGCGCGCGACGCACTGGGCATTGCCGCACACGATCCCCGGCCGCTGACCGTCACCGGCGGGCTGGCATTTCACGGCGGGCCCGGCAACAACTATTGCACCCACGCCATCGCCGAAGTTATGGCCCGCATCCGCGCCGACCGCAGCGCCACCGGCCTGGTCAGCGGTGTTGGCTGGTACATGAGCAAACACTCGCTGGGGCTCTACGGCGGGCACCCGCCCAGTGGCGGATGGCAGCCAGTCGATACGGCCGGGCTGCAGGCTGAAATCGACGCCGTCCCTGGCGTGGACGTCGTGGAGCAGGCCGAAGGCACGGGCCGCATCGAGACCTATACCGTCATGCACGACCGCACCGACCGCCCGGTTCAGGGCATCGTCCTCGGCCGCCTGCGCGACGGTCGGCGCTTTGTCGCCAACACACCCGCCGATCAGGACCTGCTCGCTGCCATGACCACCGAGGAGTTTCTCGATCAACCGGGCCGCGTGCATCACGACGGCCGACGCAACTTGTTTACCCCGCAGAGATGACCGGGAGGAGAAGACGATGATCAGCAACGCATCCGATATGCCGTTTGGCCCGGGCAGCGTGGCCGAGCGCATGCTCGATATCCGTGAGGCTGCCCGCGTCGTGACCGAAGGTTTTTCCCGTGCCTACATGCGCGAATGCATCGACCAGCACCGCTTCCCGCAGGAGATCTGGGAGGCGTTGGGCGAACACGGGCTGCTCGGTATCACCATTCCCGAGAATCTCGGCGGCACGGGCGGCGGCCAAGTGGAACTGGTCGCGCTGATGGAGGCGCTGGCCGAGGCCGGACTAGTACTGCCCATGCTGCTGCTCACCGGCTTTGCGCGGGTGCCGATCCTCCGCAATGGCACGCCCGAGCAGATCGAGCGCTTCGTTCGACCGACGATCAGCGGGGCCGAAAAACTGTGCTTCGCCATCACCGAACCGGATGCCGGCACCAACAGCTTCGCGATGTCCTCGCTGGCGACGCGGCATGGCGACGGCTACCGGCTGACCGGGCGCAAGGTTTTTATTTCCGGCGCGGCGGACGCCGACCGCATGCTGGTCGTGGCCCGCACCCAGAAGGTCGGCGAGGTTGAGCATCGCACCCAGGGCATGTCGCTGTTCGTGGTGGATACCGACGCGCCCGGCGTTGAGCTGCAGCCCCTGAACATTGACGTGGGCTGGCCGGAGCGGCAGTACCTGGTTTTCTTCGACGACGTCGAACTCGGCGCGGACCGCTTGATCGGCAAGCCGGGACAGGGCATGACCGGCATGTTCGAGGCGCTGAACTCGGAACGCCTGCTGGTTACCGCCATGTCCGTGGGCCTGGGCAACTATGCACTTAAAAAGGCCGTGGCCTACGCCAAAGAACGCAAACCCTTCGGCGTCCCCGTCGGCAGCTATCAGGCCCTGCAGCACCGGCTGGCCGAGGCCAAGGCCGAACTGGAGGCGGCACGGCTGATGATGATCCAGGCCGCCGCGACATTCGATGCGGGCGGCAATGCCAGCGCTCACGCCAACATGGCCAAGTTGCTGGGCTCACGCGCCGCGGTCAAGGCCGTCGATGCCGCGCTGCAAACCCACGGCGGCTACGGCTTCGACAGGGACTACGACATCATCACGCTATGGCCTTCGGCCCGGCTGATGGAGATCGCGCCAATCAACAACGAAATGTTGCTCAACTACATCGGTGAACATGTCCTCGGCCTGCCTAAATCCTACTGAGACTCCCTGCGTGATCGAGCGCGACGGATTCACGGCCCCGGACGGCCGTGAAATCGTGCTGTGGCGCTGGCCGCAATCGCAAGCGCGTCCAACGCTGCACTGGGCGCATGCGACGGGTTTCCATGGCCGGTTGTACAGGCCGCTACTCGACAAGCTGGCGGGCGATTGCAACGTACTAGCCTGGGACATGCGTGGCCACGGGAGCAGCGCCGAGGCCGCGGATATTGCGACATTCCGTGGCTGGGAAACCTACTATCAGGACCTCACCGCCTGGTTGGAGCGCCTGGATGAGCCGGTCTGGCTGGCCGGCCATTCCATCGGCGCCACCACCAGCATCATGGCCGCAGCCCGACGCCCGGACAAGGTGCTCGGCCTGATCCTGGCGGAACCCGTGATCATGGATACCTGGCAGGGCTGGCAGTTGTGGTCGGCCAAGCTGCTGCGCCAGTCGCACCGGTTCTCACTGGCCGCCGGCGCGGCACGCCGGCGCAGGATGTTCGACTCGCGTGCCGCGGCGCTTGACAACTTTCGTGGCCGCGGTGGCTTCAAGACCTGGCCCGAGGCATGGCTTGAAGCCTATGTCCAGCACGGCCTCGTGCAGCGCGGCGATCACGTTCGCTTGGCCTGTGCGCCCGAGTGGGAAAGCACCACGTTCTCCCATACCGAACACAACCCCTGGCCCGACATCCGTCGGTTGCAGTGTCCGGTGATCGCGTTGGCCTCGGAACAGGCTTCGACCTTCTCGCCCAAGGCTCGCCAACGCCTGCAGGCCATGTTGCCGTCCGCCGAAGTAAAAGTCATCGCCGGAACGACGCATTTCCTGCCCATGGAGAAACCGGAAGTGGTCTGGGATACCGTGCGTCAGGCCCTGTTGCCCGGGTGCGACGAGGTGTGATGCCCCCTAGAGTGGCCACCCGGCGCCGGCAACGTCCAGTACACCAGTTGAAGACGCCGTAGCGCGCCCAGATTCGGTAAAAACTTCGTAAATATCCCCGTGCCTCCATTTTCTCAAGTGATGGAACCCCCACAAATACTGGGGCGATTCAATTCGCATTCGCCGACTAACCTTGCTCGGTCTCGGCATCCTCAAGCAGCATCGCAGCACCCTTCTCGCCGATCATCGTCGCCGGCTGATTGGTGTTGCCGCCCACCAGCGTCGGCATGATTGAGGCATCGACCACCCGCAGGCCTTGCAGGCCATGCACGCGCAGACGGGGATCGACCACCGCCATCGCATCAATGCCCATCTTGCAGGTGCCGACAGGGTGGTAGGCCGATTCACCGCTGCGCCGCACCCATGTGGCGAGGTCTTGGTCATTCTGTAGCACCGACCCTGGCGACACCTCTACCTCGTGGTGCGGCGCGAAAGCCTGCTGAGACAGGATCCTGCGCACCAGATGCACCCCGCGTACGAGTTGCTCGACGTCGGCAGACTCGGCCATGTAGTTAGGGTCGATCAGCGGTGCCGCCAACGGGTCAGCAGAGTGCAGACCGACGCGGCCGCGCGACAAGGGGCGAAGCCCATAGATCATCACCGCATAGCCATAACCGCTCATCGCGGTCTTCAGGTCTCGCCCGTGATCGGAGTACAGCATGGGCGCGAAGTGCAGTTGTAGGTCGGGTATCGGCTCTTCTGGCCGTGAACGGATGAAGCCGCCGGCTTCGGCGCCATTGCTCGACAGCACGCCACGCCGACCGATCAGGTATTGCAGCAGGGCCCATAGGCCCTTCAGCCAGTAGCTCGGATGCATCGAGATGCCCTGGCGGCTGCGCGCGCTGACGCGCACGTATACATCAATGTGGTCCTGGAGATTCTGCCCGACACCCTCCAGCGCATGACGCAGTTCGATGCCGTGCCGCACCAGTTCTCCGCGTGGACCGATTCCCGAAAGCATCAGTAGCTGTGGCGAGTTGAATGCGCCGCCGCAGAGCACAACCTCCCGCGCGGCACGCACTTGCACAAGCCCCGTCGCGCTCCAGTACTCAACACCGGTGGCACGGCGGCCTTCGAGCAACACACGAGTGACTCGCGCGCCGGTGCGTACTGTCAGGTTGGAACGTCCTGCCGCAGGTTCGAGATACGCGCGCGCATTGCTGCATCGCGCACCATCTTTCTGGTAGGCGCAGTAGAAACCCACCCCCTCCTGCTCACTGCCGTTGAAATCCGTATTGCGCCGGTACTCTGCCTGGGTCGCCGCCGCAACGAACGCTTTGCTCAGCGGGTTGGTATAGCGGCGCTCTGCCACGTTGAGCGGGCCACCCTGACCATGAAACGCAGCCTCGACCGGCGTCGTCTTCGGCTCGAAATGCTCGGACTTTCGAAAATAGGGCAACACCTCGGCGTACGACCATCCCTCGCAACCCAGCCGTGCCCACTCGTCGTAATCCCGAGCATGACCGCGGATATAGACCTGCGCGTTCATGCCGCTGGAACCGCCGAGCATCTTGCCCCGCGGCTGGAACAGCGCACGGTCATACATGTGACGCTGCGGTTCGGTATTGAACTGCCAATTGAAGCGGCGGCTGAACATCAACTGCAGGAAACCCAGCGGCATGTTCACGAAAGGATTGCGGCGGCTCTCCGGCCCAGCTTCAAGCAGCAACACCGAATAGCGGCCACTCTCAGACAGGCGGTTGGCGACTGCGCATCCAGCCGAACCCGCCCCGACCACCACGTAGTCGAATGGTTCGGACGCCATCTTGCTCATACGGTTCGTTAACTTTTAGCCGTCAGTTTCACCATCAACTTGGAATAGCCCCGCACAAAGTTGGACTGCACACGCTCGGGCTCGCCGACCACCTCGATGTTCTCGAAGCGCTTCAGAATCTCTTCCCACAAGATGCGTAGCTGTAATTCGGCCAGGCGGTTACCCATACAGCGGTGGATGCCGTAGCCGAACGCAATGTGATTTCGCGCACCCTCGCGATCGATGATGAAGTCGTCTGGGTTCTCGAACTTGCGTTCGTCCCGATTGCCCGAGGCGTACCACATCACGACCTTGTCGCCCTTCTTGATGGTCTGGCCGCGCAGCTCCACGTCCTGCGTGGCGACCCGACGCATGTGCGCCAGCGGGGTCTGCCAGCGAATGATTTCCGAGACCATGTTCGGAATCAGCTCCGGGTTGGCCTTCAGCTTGGCGAATTCCTCCGGGAACTCGTTCAGTGCCAGCACGCCGCCGCTCATGGAGTTGCGCGTGGTGTCATTGCCACCGACGATGAGCAGCGCCAGATTACCAATGAACTCCATCGGACGATTGATCATGTCCTTCGTGTCATCGCTGCTCTGCAGCAGGCTGATCAAATCGAAGCTGGGCGGCTCCCCCGCCGCACGGCGGGCCTCCTTTTCGCGCCACAGCTTGGAGAAAGCCCAGGCCATCTCGGCGGCGGATTCGAACATGTTCTCTTCATCTTCAAATTCGCCGCCGGACGCCGCTGTCGTGCCGGCCATTCGATCCGACCAGTCGACCAGCTTGTGCCGTTCCTCGTAGGGGAAATCCAGCAGCGTCGCCAGCATGCGCCCCGTCAGCTCCTTCGATACGGTCGGCACCCAGTTAAACACTTTGTTCCGGGGAAGACTGTCGAGCACCTCCCCGGTGCGCGCGCGGATCAGCCCTTCCATTGCCTTCAGGTTCTGCGGCGCCACCACCCCCTGCACTGAGCGGCGCTGCACGTCGTGCTTGGGCGGGTCCATCGCGATGAACATCTCCACGGGCATCCCTTCCGGGAAGTCGCCCAGAACGATGAGTGGTTCGGAGGAAAACAGCTCGTGACTTTTGTCCACGAACAAGATGTCTTCAAATCGCGTCACCGACCAGAACGGACCGAATGGACTGTTCTTCAGATAATGGACGGGTGCTTCGTCACGCAGCCGCTTGAAATAGGCGCGCCACTGATCCTGCCGGTATAGAAAAGGGTTGCTGGTGTCGATGTCCTCGAGCGCCAGGGCGCTGACATCAGGGACGGGCGCTTCAACAAAGTGGATCGGGGGCCGCCGCGGGCCAAAGACCCTCTTCTTCGCCCTCACCAGCAACTTCAGTGCCTGGATCTGCCAGTGCATCGGCACCACTTTGGATGTGGCGTTGATCACCTTGGTCTGAATGACGTCGACGGCCTGAAATTGCGTTGACATGGCGTTCTCCGTGTTACATCTGAAATTCGGGCAGCCGAACGGTCATGCCGTCCATCGCCTCGGTGGTTTTGACCTGACAGCCGAGACGCGAGGTTTTCGCTCGCTCTGGGGTCATGGACAGCATCTGCTCTTCGGCATCACCGGGGGCGCCAGTCCTGTCGAACCACTCGCGGGCGACGATGACGTGGCAGGTGCCGCAGGCACACTCGCCGCCGCAGTCCCCATCGATGCCACGAACCCCGTTATGCACGGCGATTTGCATCAGCGAGTCACCAGCCTCGAACGGAACGACCTGTTCAGTGTTGTCGTGCGCGATAAAAGTAATTTTGCCCATTGCCCTCTCCTGTCAGAACTGTGTTGGTCAGATAGTCGGCGTGCGTCAGCTCATCGACGAGGACATTTTTTGACAATGAGGGGGCATTTGAAGACACTGGCCATGTCCCGAGGTGAGGTGAGATGAAGAGACAACAAGCCGAGAAGTCGCAAAGCTCCGAAGCCGATATTCCGTCGAATTACTCACGACTGATCGCCCGTGAATTGGGCCTGGTGGTGCGAGAGCTGCCCAGACTCTTGCACGGCACTGGGCTGGACGTTTCGCAGTTGTTGAGCGAGGACAGTCTGTACACCGCAGCCCAACAGATCCGAATTCTGCAAAACGCCCTAGAAATATCTGGCAAGCCGGAGTTTGGGTTGCTACTGGGTAAACGTCTGACTCCGGCGACACACGGTGCTGTGGGTTTCGTCGCCAATAGCAGCCCGGATTTATTCACCGCGCTGCAGGCGATGCGCACGTTCCTGCCCACCCGTGCGAGTTTCATTCAGGCGGACCTGCAGCAGGTTGAAGATCGCCTGGAATGTCTGGTGAATTTTCAGTTGTCGTTGGACGCTGATGTCGAGCGCTGCCTGGCAGAAACCGTATTGAAGGCATTCTTCGAGATTGGCGAATTCATCGTAGGTCGGCCCTTGTATGAGGCCGAAGCCTGTTTCGCTCATGCCGCTCCGGCATACCACGCCACTTACGTAGACTATTTGCCTGGGCCGATTCGCTTCGGCTGCGATCGGTTGATGTTCGTTTTGCCAATGGCGCTGTGCCAGAAACCGAACGCCTCCGCCAATCATGAAAACTATCGACTCGCTTTACAGCAGTGCGAAGCCATGCTCGCGCGGCTGCAGACTCGTGAGCCGGGCTATCGAACCCGACTCGAAAAAATGATGTTGTCGCGCCCCCCGGGCACGCTCAGTGAAGACGAGGCGGCTGCTTCCCTTTTTATGAGCAAACGCACCTTGGCTCGCAAGCTCAATCAAGAGAACAGCAGCTTTCGGCAGATTCGGGACGAGGTTCTCTCCCGGCAGGCAGCCGGCTACTTGTCTGATAGCCGGTTATCGATTGAGGCGATCGCTGCGCTGTTGAATTACCACGACACCGCGAGCTTCAGGCGCGCCTTCAAACGATGGTTCGGTCAGCCGCCCAATCAGCACAGGCA
>CAZHTI010000089.1:0-10241 GCA_964535755.1 uncultured Salinisphaerales bacterium
GGTTCGTCTTCGCCAATCGAGAAAATCAGGCGATTAGGGTTCTCGGGTTTTTGAGCGCTGGTGTCCGTGGTTTTGCCGTCCGAGTTGCTGCTCGCTTCGGTGGCTTGCGGCTTGGCAGCCTCGGCGGGCTCTGCGCTCAGGCTGGGCAGCACGATCTCCACTGGCTCGGACTTGCTGCGGTCGGCGAAGGAAAACACGTCGGCAATCCCGCTAAAGAAGCGGCCAACCGGCCCCTTGGCGGGAGCGGGTGCGTCGCCCTGAGTGGCAGCTGGTGCGCTGGCATCCGAGGCAGGGGTGGACTCCAAGCGGTTGCTCATGCCCTTCATCACCACAGGGATGGCCTTGGGCGCACGCGCTTGCTGCTGATAGAGCGCGCTGGCATCGGCAGCTTGCTGGGTCAGGCCCAATTCACGGTAGCTGGTGCTTAAAGCGGCGAGTGCCTCGACCGTCGCCGGCGCACCGGGATAGAGGCCCACCACTTGCTCCGCGCGCTTGGCCGCAGCGAGGTATGCGCCGCGCTTGAGGTAGTAGCGCACGACGTGGAGATCATGCGAGGCCATCCGGTTGCGCAGGTAGGTCATGCGCTGACGGGCGTCGGCGTTGTAGGCAGAGGCAGGGTATTTCTGCAGCAGCACAGCGAACTCGTCGAAGGCGCGGCGCTGGCTGGTGGTGTCGCTCTTGGTGTTGTCGAGAAAGCTCAAGCTCTCTAGCAAGCCCTCCTCACGCTCGCTATTGATGACACCCTTCAGGTATTGGACGTAGTCTGCGCGCGGGTGGCGCGGGTGCTCGCGCAGGAAACGGTCGGCGGCGGAGAGCGCCTCATCCGGCTTGAACTCCTTGCTCAGCGAGTACACCCGCTCCAGCTGCGATTGCGTCGCGTACTCGGTAAATGGGTAGCGCTCGGAGAGCGCGGCGTAGCGCAGGCTGGCATCGGCGTAGTCGCCGGACTCCAGTGATTTACGCGCCAAGGCATACAATGCGCCGGCTTCCAGTTTGAGATCGCGCTGGGTGACTTGCTTAGCGCCGGCTTCTTGGATGCCGCCGTACTTGAACGGGTTTTCCGGGCGCTCCGCACGGGGCTTGTTCGGGTTGCTGCTGCAGGCCCCAAGGCCCAGTGCTGCTGCGAGCACCAGCAGCGTCAAACGTTTGCCAACAATCGGTTTCATGAGGCCTATCAGGTTCGTTCAAGCATGGAAGATTTGGAGTATAGCTCGGAGCCTGAGTCGCCCTTGCGGGCCAAGGTTACCGCTGATTTGGCAGGCCAGCGCTTGGATGCCGCAGCCGCCAGTTTGTTCCCCGAGTACTCGCGGGCGCGTCTAAAGGCCTTTATTGAAGAAGGCCGCCTAACGGTCAACGGTGCCGCGCAGACCAAGCCGCGCGCGCCAGTCGCCACCGATGACATCCTCGAATTCATCCCTGAGCACAAGCCGCAAACCACGCTGCAAGCGCAGAACCTGCCGCTGAACGTGGTCTATGCCGACGCGCATTTGGTCATCATCAACAAGCCTGCCGGCCTCACCGTGCACCCGGGTGCGGGCATCCCCGACGGCACGCTGCAAAACGCCCTACTGCATCACTGGCCGCAAACCAGCCTGCTGCCGCGCAATGGCTTGGTGCACAGGCTCGATAAAGACACCACCGGCCTGATGGTGGTAGCACTCTCCGAGCCCGCCCATACCGCGCTCACCGCAGACATGGCGGCGCGCCGCATCAAGCGCGAATACGACGCCTTGGTCAACGGTGCAGTGGTCAGCGGCGGCACGGTGGATGCCCCCATCGCCCGCCACCCGCGTGACCGCATCCGCATGGGGGTGATCAGCGGCGGCCGCGAGGCCATTACCCATTACCGAGTCGCCGAGCGCTTTATGTGGCACACCTTGCTGAGGGTGCAATTGCAGACTGGCCGCACGCACCAAATCCGCGTGCACATGGCGCACATCAAGCACCCAGTAGCGGGCGATGGTCTCTATGGCGGCCAAGTGCTGCGCGCGCGCGGTGCCAGTGACGCCCTGCGCGCCGCCTCCAATGCCTTCACCCGCCAAGCGCTGCATGCCGCAGCCCTGCAACTAAAGCATCCGCAAACTGGGGAGGTGCTCAGCTTCAATGCCGAGCGCCCCGCCGACTTCGCAAGCCTGCTTGCGGTGCTGCGGGCAGAATCCCCGCAATGAAGCCCGCGCTAAAACTCATCCTGCCCGACTGGCCCGCTCCTGCGAATGTCCTAGCCGCGGTCAGTACCCGCAGCGGCGGCGTCAGCCAAGGGCCTTGGGCGAGCCTCAATCTCGGCGATCACGTCGGCGATGATCCCCAAGCCGTCGCGGAAAACCGCCGCCTTCTGACGCAAGCCTGCGGCCTTGCCGCAGCACCGCATTGGCTGCGGCAAGTGCATGGCACCGCAGTGCACCGCATCGAGGGGCCGGCCATCAGCGTGCCGGAGGCTGACGCGATCTGCACCACAGAGCCAGAGCAAGCCTGCGTGGTGATGACCGCAGACTGCCTACCGGTGTTGTTTTGCAGCGACGACGGCGCTTGGGTTGCCGCCGCGCACGCCGGCTGGCGCGGCCTCTGCGACGGCGTGCTGGAGGCAACGGTGCAGAGTGCTGAGCGTCCAGCTGAGCGCCTCATGGCTTGGCTAGGCCCCGCCATTGGCCCCGCAGCGTTTGAAGTCGGTGATGAGGTCCGCGCTGCGTTTATGGCTCGTGCTGCTGAGGACGCAGCGCACTTTGCGCCCCACGATCCGGGCAAGTGGCGCGCTGATCTCTATGCACTCGCCCGTGCCCGCCTGCGGCGCGCCGGCCTGACGGCAATCTATGGCGGCGACTACTGCACCGTGACCGACGCCACGCGCTTCTTCTCGCACCGACGCGACGCCGCCAAGCTCGGCAGCAGCGGCCGCTTCGCCAGCTTGGTTTGGCGCGCTGCCGTGCAGTGAAACCCAGAAGTTTTCCTTTAGACTTAACCCCAACTGACGCACTCGTCGGCAATCTGGCGTCGTTGAGCCCTCCAATTGGATTAGTTGTGGGGCCAGCGTCAATAATGTGAGATGACTCGGCGGCGCACCTTTGCAGCAGCCCAGCAAGCGGAGAGAGAACCAGTGATTAAAAAGCCCCAGCCTAAACACGCCGCTTGGCCGAAGGTCAGTGCGATCGCCTTGTGCGTTGCCAGCATGGCCCCTGCCCATGCCTTTGAGGTTGACCTCGGCGGCACCGCGCTGAAGATCGACAACTTGCTGACCGTCGGTGCGCTCATGCGCATGCAAGACATCAGCCGCTCCAACGTTGGCAAGAGCAGTGTCGCCAAGCTCGATAGCCGCCAGCTCACACTCGGTGCTGACCCCGGCACTGCGATCGCTGGCTTCACCGGTCTCTGCGTTGCCCGTACCGGTGACGATGGGGTCAACGGCCCTGCCGACGAAAACAACACCTACCGTGGCGATACCTGCTCAGGTACTCGCGCGGGTGCCAATGATCGCGCCATCAATGCGCCTGGTTCGTTCTCGCCTAATGCCGACAACGGCAACCTCAACTTCCGCAAATACGATTTCGCCTACGGCACCGCCAAACTCACCAGTGATTTCTCGATGGAGTTGGGCGGCTTCAACCTGTTCGCCCGTACCAGTGCCTACTTCGATGGCGTGGTCTATGACTTCGCAGAAAGCCGTCCGGACACCACCTTCCAAGACCGCAACCCGCGCATCAACAAGCAGGTCGAAGATCGCTCTGGTTTGCGCTTTCAGCCGCTGGACTACTTTGTTTCCCGCAACTTTGAGCTGGGCGGTCGCAACTTCAACCTAAAGGTTGGCAACCAAGTATTGAACTGGGGGGAGAGTGCCTTCTTGCTCGCCAACTCCCTGAACAGCATCAACCCACCCAACCAAGCGCTGTTGCGCATCCCCGGCTTTGACGTCAAAGAGCTTTCCCAGCCGGTCGGCATGGCCCTTTTTGAAGGCGACATCGTCGATGGACTAGGCTTCCAAGCCTTCTACCAGTGGGACTGGAAGCCCGTTGTGGTTGACCCCATCGGCACTTATTTTTCCGTGTCGGACACCTTGGGCGAGGGCGAGGCATACGCCATGCTCTCGTTCTCTAAAGCGCCTGATGACCCACTGGGTTTGTATGAGCCCTACCGTAACCCCGATGACCCGACGGCGGTTTTGGGCTCACGCTCCAGCCGCACCTTGCAGCGCAATTACAAAGCCGAGTCTGACCGTGGACCCAGCAATGGCGGTCAGTACGGTTTAGCGCTCAAGGGATTCTTCCAAGAGCTCAACGGCGGCACGGAAATTGGCCTCTACTTCGCCAACTACCACGCGCGTATCCCCAGCGTTTCTGGCTTTGCGACGCAAGCGACTTGTATCCCCACGCCCAACGCGAATCCTTTAGTCAACGCCGGTGCCTTACTTGCGGCCTGCCAAATCCCGATGGAAAACGTCGCGGCTTTGGGTGCGAACACCTCAACCCCGGGCTCGGCCGCTTACATGCCAGCGGGCGTTGAGGCCCTGCCGCTCGATACCGCCCAAGTGTTTGTCGAATACCCCGAAAACATTCAGATGTACGGGATTTCCTTCAACACCACGGTCGGCGATTACGCGCTCTCTGGTGAGTACGCCTACCGCCCCAATCTGCCGATCCAGATTCACACCACGGACCTTGTTTTCGCGCTTCTGCAACCAGGCTTTCCCTCGGCTGATTTCAGCATCGGGGCCGCCGTATTGCCGGGCCGCCGTACCGCAGTGCCTGATTTCTTGAGCCAGTACCGCAACCCCGGCTGCACCCACGATGACAACCCGGCGACGCGCTGCGTCGCACCCGGCCAGTACGTGCGCGGCTTCGAGCGCATGGGCATCGGCCAAGGCGAAATCACCCTGCTCAAGACCATCGGCGGCGACAACCCATTGGGCGCTAGCCAGATCACCCTGCTCTTGGAGATGGGTGCCACCCACATCACCGACATGCCAGGTCTGGATCAGTTGCAGTTCAACGGCGGCGGTACCGACACCCATATCTCCGCGGGCATTGACGGCACGCCCGGCCTGAACCCGCTGGATATCCGCACTAATCCAGCGGACCCAACCACCAACAGCACCACGCCTAACCTGCGGCAAAACCCCACTTCCCATGCACAAGTGGATATCGGTGGCTTTGGCACCCAACTCAGCTACGGCTATCGCCTAGTCACCCTCACCCGTTACGACTCCGCCCTGTTCGGGGCCAACATCGAATTGCTCAACGCCTTGTTTCATGACGTCGAAGGTGTGGGCCCCGGCTTGGGCCAGAACTTCGTCGAAGGCCGCCAAGTGCTTTTGAGTGGCGTGCGTTTTGACTACCTGTCTCGGTTTATCGGCGAGCTTCGCTACAGCTGGTACACCGGCGGCAAGAACCGCGACGCCATCCGCGACCGCGACAACCTGTTCTTGTTCTTGGGTTATCAGTTCTAAAAAGCTTCGCGATGTGCGCCAACGCTCAAGCGTTGCGTGTAGCATCGCGCAGCAAAGCCAGTCGAAATTGGCAAATCGAAGTTTCGTGCGAGTGTCGGTGGGGAGGGCTCCTAGTGGTTCTTCCCGAAATAATTACTTCCTTGATGCAGGGTGGAAACCATGATGAAGCGGCATAAATCTTTGGCAGTTTGGGCGGGCGCTGCCGTCCTCACTGTGTTTGCAGGAAATCTCGTCGCCCAAGACGAAGCTGCCGCGGACCCTGCCGCTGCTGAGGCCCCTGCGGAAACCACCGAGCCGACCGCCGACGCTGCCGCTGAGGCCGCTCCCGCCGAAGGCTCTACCGACACTGCCAGCGCTGAATCTGCACCCGCCGAAGAAGCGGCACCGGCTGAAGAGCCCGCTGCGGAGGAGGCGGCAACCGAGGCCCCAGCGGCACCCGTTAAGCCGCGCGAATCGGAAATTTTTCCGCTTGCGTCGAAGGGGCTGATGCTCGACGTCGTCAACACGGGCAAACATTTGATTGCGGTGGGCGATCGCGGCACCGTAGTGGTCTCCAACAACGGCAAGGATTGGGCGCAAGTCACCACGCCAGTGCGGTCGGCCCTTACCTCCATCTCCTTCGCCGATGAGAACACCGGCTGGGCGGTTGGCCACGACGCGGTGATCATCAAAACCACCGATGGCGGCAAGACTTGGGCGCTGCAGAACTTCCAGCCCGAGTTAGAAAAAGCCTTCCTCGATGTGATTGCGCTTGACGGCAACAACGTCATCGCAGTCGGTGCCTACGGCTTGCTACTGCAATCCGCAGACGGCGGCCAGACGTGGACCTCGCCAGAAGCGCTCGCGATTCGCGGCGACGAGTTGCACCTCAACAGCATCACCAAGTTGGCCAATGGCACGCTGATCGTCGTCGGCGAGCAGGGCACGATCGGCATCTCTGGCGATAGCGGTGCCAACTGGGAAAAACTAGCCTCCCCTTACGACGGCTCGCTGTACGGCGCACTGCCCATGGGCGATGCTGGCGCGATGATCTTCGGACTGCGTGGCAACGTGTTCACGGCCAGCAGTCTCGTTGCAGGCGGTGCCACTCCCGCTGCGGACGCGAGTATTCCCGCCGATGGCAGCGTGCCTGCTGATGGCAGCGCCCCAGCAGACGGCAGTGCGCCAGTAGATGCAGCGGCCACTGAAGCCGCTCCCGCCGATGCCGCTCCCGCTCCTGCCGATGCAGCGCCTACCGACGCAGCAACCGACACCGCGGCTGCCGACGGCAGCGCCGACCCAGCCGCCGACCCAGCCGCGGAAGTAGCGGGTAGCGCAGCCGAACCCGGCCCCACGCCCTTTACGGCGGTGAGTGCCAACACGGTCGCATCGTTCTTCGGCGGTGCTTCGCTCGGCGACGGCGCGGTTGCGCTTGTGGGTCTATCGGGCGCGGTCATCAAGATGGACTCCAGTGGCTCCACCAAGCAGCTCAAGGTCAAAGTCAAAGAGCTGGATGGCTACGGCAAAGAGCAAGAAAAGGAGATCACCGGTAGTTTCTCCGCCGCCGTTCCGTTCGCGGGCGGACTTGTCTTGGCGGGCGAGCAAGGCCTGCAAAGCATCAAGCTCAATTAATGGCGGCCACGCCAAATAAGACAAATTAGGAGTAAGTGAACGTGTCCGACACAGAAAAGCCCAGCGTTACTACCAAGATTCTGCGCGCCGTAGAGCCGGTGGTGTACGCGCAACGCACCCTCACCATGGTGATTTTGACGGTCCTGACCCTCATCTTCGCGTGGCAGGCCACCAAGCTCAAACCCGACGCGGGCTACGATAAGTCCATCCCGCTCGAGCACCCGTATATGCAGGTGCTCAAGCAGTATCAGGCTGACTTCGGTGGTGCCAACAACGTCTTGGTCGCCATCATCAACAAGCCCGGCAAAGGCGAGCTCTACAACGGCGCATACCTCGCCACGCTCAAGCAAGCCACCGACGAAGTCTTCTTCATCCCCGGTGTTGATCGCTCACGCGTGTCCTCGCTGTTCACCCCGGACGTCCGTTACGTCGAGGTGGTGGAGGGCGGCTTCAAGGGCGGCAACGTCATTCCGGCTGAGTACGCACCGACGCCAGAAATGTTCGTCAAGGTGCGCGACCACGTCAACAAGGGTGGCCACGTTGGCCGTTACACCACCAAAGACCAACGCGGGGCGATGATTTACTCCGAATTGCTCGAAGTGGATCCCGTCACTGGTGAGAAGCTCGACTACGCCGACGTGGCGGAGCGCTTGGAAGACAGCGTCCGCGGCCGCTTCATGAGCGAGAAGCTGTGGCGCTACACCTTGAAGGACAAGCTCTGCCAGACCTTCGAGAAGAAAATCCCCGCTGCAAAAGAGGGCGAGAAGCCCAAGATTGTCGAAGAAGAACAGTGCTTAGAGAAGGGCACCGTCATTACCGATCGTTTCACCCAGCCTGATGGTTGGTTGCGGACCACGTTGGATGGTCTCAAACCCATCCCCTACAAGTTCAAGAAGGACCCAGAAGCCCCCGAGGTGGTCTTCCAAGTCAAAAAATCTGCCTTGGAAAAAACCGAACTTCCTAACCCGCAGTACAACCCTGACGTCAACGTCCACATCCTAGGCTTCGCCAAAGTGGTCGGCGACATCATCGAGCAACTCGTGCCGGTGGTTGGTTTCTTCTTGCTGACCTTGGTGATGAGCCAATTCATGCTCTGGGCGTACTTGGGCTCCTTCAAGCTCGCGACCCTGCCGCTGATCTGTTCGGTAGTGGCCGTGGTTTGGGAGTTCGGCATCCTCAGCATGATGGGCAAAGGCCTTGACCCATTCGCCATCTTGGTGCCGTTCTTGATTTTGGCGGTGTCGGTCAGCCACGGCGTGCAATACGCCAACGCTTGGGTGGGTGAAGTGACCGAGCAACGCCGCAACAGCTTTGATGCCTCCGTGCAGAGCTGGCGCCGCTTGGCCGTCAACGGCACCTTCGCGATTCTCTCCGACGCCTTGGGCTTCGCCCTGATCGCGCTGATCCCCATCGACATCATTCGCGAAATGGCGCTCAACGCCTGCTTGGGCATGTTCGCCATCATCGTCACCAACAAGATCATGATGCCCATCATGCTCACCTGGGTGGACGTCGGCGACCCCGCTGCCTTTGCCAAGAAGCAGGAGCAACGCGACGCCGTGCTGTTCCCGATCTGGCGCTTCCTCTCTGGTGCCGTGAACCCTAAGGTTGCTGCCATCACCATTTTGGCTTTTGGCCTGATGCTGGGCTGGGGCCTGTGGAAGGGTAAGGCGATGCAGGTGGGCGATAGCCAAGCCGGCGTGCCAGAACTGTTGCCCGACTCCCGCTACAACAAGGACACCGAAGAGGTTCAAGCCAATTTTGCGATTGGTACGGACGTGATGAAGGTCATCGCCGAAACCGATCCTGAGTCCTGCGTTAAATACAGCGTCATGGAGCAGGTCGATCGTTTCGGCTTCCACATGGACAATGTCGACGGTGTGCAGTCCACCATTTCGCTGCCTTGGGCGGGCCGCCAAGTGAATATGGCGTTTAGCGAAGCGGCACCGAAGTTCAAGGTACTGCCGCGCAACCAGTTCAGCATCGTGCAGGCGATTACGCCGATCCCGACCTCCTCGGGTTTGCTCAACTCCAACTGCTCGGCCATGCCGGTCTTCATCTTTACTAAAGACCACAAAGCCGAAACCTTGGATCGCATCGTCAAGGCTGTCGATAAATTCAACGCCAACAACGCGGCTGAATTCTTCGACCTCAATAAAGACGTCGATGCTAAGTACTGCGATGGCAAGACTCAGGCGCTGCGCGATTTGGGTACCGACAAAGTCTCGCTCTCGAAGCAAGTTGAGAAGCTGCGCAAGAAAACCCCGGGCATTAGCGATACTGAAATCGCTAAGAACAAAGAGGTTATTGAGCTGAACAAGAAGATTGAGGCGGGCGATAAGAAGCTGAAGAGCTTGGATAAGGTTTGCCCGGTCAACTTCGCACTCGCATCCGCGCAAGTCGGCGTGATGGCGGCGACCAACCAAGAAGTGAAGCGCTTGGAGCAGCCCATGCTCTACATCGTCTATGCCGGTGTGACCATGTGCGTGTTCTTGTCCTTCTTCCAATGGCAGTCAGTCGTGGCAATCATGGTGCCGCTGGCAACGATCAGCTACTTGGTGTACGCCGTGATGGTGATCTTCGGTGTCGGCCTGAAAGTCGCAACGCTGCCGGTGGTGGCCTTGGCAGCAGGTATCGGTGTGGACTACGGGCTCTATATCTACGCCCAGTTCAACGATGGACTCAAGGCGGGCTTCCAGCCGCGTGAGGCTTACTTCCACACCCTGCGCCTGACGGGTAAGGCAGTGATCTTCACGGGTATCGCACTGAGCTTCGGTGTGATGACCTGGCTTTGGTCTGGTCTGCAGTTCCAGCGGGATATGGGCAAGCTCTTGGTGTTCGCCTTCGCCGGCAACATGATTGCTGCCGTGACCTTCCTGCCGGCCATTGCGACCTTCATCCTAAAGCCGCGCAAGCTGGCGCCGGGTGAAGTGCCAGTGCTGGTCACCAGCCACTAAGTGGTCTGAGTTGCAACAAAAAACCCAGCTCAAGCTGGGTTTTTTGTTGGGCGGTATCGATGTGCAAATACCGCTGTTGGGAAATATGTAGGGGCGAGGCATGCCTCGCCCCTACGCCGTGGGTTTGACAATCCAATGAGCTGACTGGAAGCCGCGCTAACGCCAGTCGCTAGGTAGGTTGTACATCCACTGCCGAGGTCAGGTTCGCTGCTGGTGATGGTAGGGGCGAGGCATGCCTC
>CAZHTI010000090.1:0-10015 GCA_964535755.1 uncultured Salinisphaerales bacterium
CTCAGCCCACCCAGCGCCGCGCATTCACAAACATCTCAAACCACGGCGTTTTGCTGCCGTTGAGGCGCGGCCAGAAGCTGCCGGTGACGCCGGAGATGGTTCTTTCGGGATGCGGCATGAGGATGGTGACGCGGCCATCGGCGTTACAGATGCTGGTCACACCCTGTGCAGCACCGTTGGGGTTAGCAGGGTAGCGGCTGGCGATCTGGCCATCATTGCCGATGAAGCGCATCGCCACCTGCCCGTTTGCTTGTAGCGCGGCCAAATCTGCTGCGGCGGGGAACTCAGGCCGGCCTTCGCCGTGGGCGATGGCAATCGGCAGGCGAGAGCCCTCCATGCCCTTAAAGAACAGGCTCTTTGAGGGCAGCAGCTCGACCATGCTCCAGCGCGCTTCAAACTGCTGGCTGCGGTTCTTCTTGAACATCGGCCAGTGTTCAGCACCCGGCACGATGCTCTGAAGTGCGGCAAACATCTGGCAGCCATTGCAGACGCCGAGCGCGAACTTTTGCTCGTCCGCGAGGAAGGCCGCGAACTCCGCCCGGGCTCTTGCGTTGAACAAAATCGTGCGCGCCCAACCCTGCCCTGCGCCGAGCACATCGCCGTAGCTAAAGCCGCCGCAAGCCGCGAGACCTTGGAAGCCCTTGAGGCTGACGCGGCCGTTGAGCACATCGGACATGTGCACGTCGACGCTCTCAAAACCCGCCGCGTGGAAGGCATAGGCCATCTCGGCTTGGCCGTTGACGCCTTGCTCGCGCAGGATGGCGACCTTAGGGCGCGCCGTGACGATTGCGGGTGCGGTGAACGCCTGCGGTGCGAAGCTCAGCTGCACGGATAGGCCGGGGTCGCGCGGGTTGCCGATTTGCGCGTACTCCTCGGCGGCGCAATCGGGGTGATCGCGCAGGGCGGCCATGCGGTGGCTGGTCTCGGCCCAAGCCTTATGGAGTTTCTCGATGGTGTCGGAGAACGCCTCCTTGCCATCGACATAGATGCGCAGATGGTCGTCCGCGCTGGGCTCGGCCACAGGCGTGATGGACAGCCCCAAGCTGCGCGCCTGCTCGACCAACGCGGCTTCATCGGCCGCACGCACTTGCAGCAACATGCCGAGTTCTTCGCTAAACAAGGCCGCCAATTGCGCCTCTGCGCTGGTGCCCGCAGGCAGGTGCAAGTGCACGCCGCTCATGCCGGCAAAGGCCATTTCGCAGACGCTGGCGAACAGGCCGCCGTCGCTGCGGTCGTGGTAGGCCAGAACGCGGCCATCGGCATTCCAGTCTTGGACGAGCGCGAATGCGGCTTTGAGCTGGGCGGGTTGGTCGAGATCAGGGGCGTCCTCGCCGAGCTGATTGAACACCTGCGCCAAGATGCTGCCGCCCAGGCGGTTTTTGCCGTTGCCTAGGTCGATCAGCAAGAGCTTGGTGGCGGGTTCCGCCTTGAGCTGCGGGGTGAGGCTCTGGCGCACATCGACCACGGGCGCGAAGGCCGAGACGATCAGTGACAGCGGCGCGGTTTGGGTGTGGCTCTCGCCGTCCGCGGCCTGCCAGACGGCCTTCATGGACAGCGAATCTTTGCCGACGGGAATCGCTATCCCTAGCTCAGGGCAGAGTTCGACGCCGACGGCCTTCACCGTATCGAACAGGCGCGCGTCTTCGTCGCCCTGCCCGCAAGCCGCCATCCAGTTGGCAGAGAGGCGCACGTCGCTGAGTTTGGCTATGCGAGCAGCGGCGATGTTGGTGACGGCCTCGCCCACCGCCATGCGGCCGGAGGCTGGGGCATCCAGCAGGGCGATCGGCGTGCGCTCGCCCATGCTCATGGCCTCGCCGGTGGTGGCTTCAAAGCCCGTCGCGGTGACCGCGCAATCAGCCACTGGGACTTGCCAAGGGCCGACGAATTGATCGCGCACCGACAAGCCACCGACGGTGCGATCACCGATGGTGATGAGGAAGGATTTGGAGCCCACCGCCGGGTGGCGCAAGACCCGCTCGGCGGCAGTGCCGATGACCTCACGCGGCAGCGTGGCCGGGCTGCCGTCGATGATGCGCAAAGGGTGCCCGGGGCTGGCGAGGCGCTGTGTGGTGCGGCGCATGCGCGGCGGCTTGCCGAGCAGTACCGGCATCGGCATCTGCACGGCATCGTTGCCTTCGAGGCTGTCTTCCACGCGCAGGATTTGCTCAGCGGTCGCCCGGCCGACTACCGCCATCGGGCAGCGTTCGCGTTTGCAGTAGGTCTCTAGCAGCGCGACGGACTCTGGTGCCACCGCCAAGACGTAGCGCTCTTGGCTCTCGTTGCACCAGATTTCCATCGGGCTCAATGCGGGGTCCGCAGCGATCACCGAGCGCAGCTTGAAGTGGCCGCCACGGTCGTCGGCATGGACGAGTTCCGGCAGCGCGTTGGAGATACCCCCCGCGCCGACGTCGTGAATGCTCAAGATGGGGTTGTCGTCACCCAAGGCCCAGCAGGCTTCGATCACCTCTTGGCAGCGCCGCTGCAACTCAGGGTTGGCACGCTGCACGCTGGCGAAGTCCAGTGCCGCCGTGCTGCTGCCGGTAGCCATCGATGAGCCGGCAGCACCGCCCAAGCCAATCAGCATGGCCGGGCCGCCGAGCACGATGAGTGCTGCACCCTCAACCACCACCTTCTTTTGCACATGCTGCGGGCGGATGCTGCCGTAGCCGCCGGCGATCATGATCGGCTTGTGGTAGCCCCGGTTGCGGCCGATTTGGTCCAGCGCTTCAAAGGTGCGGAAGTAGCCGTTGAGATTGGGGCGGCCGAACTCGTTGTTGTAGGCGGCGGCACCGATGGGGCCTTCCAACATGATGTTGAGTGCCGAGGCCATACGCTCGGGGCGGCCTAGGTCTTTCTCCCAAGGCTGGTGATAGCCGGGGATGCGCAGATTGGCGACCGAGAAGCCGCTCAGGCCCGCTTTGGGTTTGCCGCCCAAGCCAGTGGCCGCTTCGTCCCGAATCTCGCCGCCGCTGCCGGTCGCAGCACCCGGATGCGGGCTGATGCCGGTGGGGTGGTTGTGGGTCTCCACCTTCATCAGTATGTGCACGGGTTCCTCGTGCATACGCCAGACATGGTCGGCATCGGGGAACAAGCGCGAGGCGGGGTGGCCTTCGATGACCGAGGAGTTATCGGAGTAGGCCGAGAGCACGCCCTCGGGGCTGGCCTTGTAGGTCTCCTTAATCATCTGGAACAAGGACAGCGGCGCGGTTTCACCGTCCACCGTGAACTCGGCATTGAAGATCTTGTGGCGGCAGTGCTCGGAGTTGACCTGCGCGAACATCATCAACTCAGCGTCGGTCAGGTTCTTGCCGCTCTTGACGGCGTAGTCCGCCAAGTAGGTGATTTCCTCGGCGGACAAGGCCAAGCCCCATTCGCGATTGGCCTCGTGGAGCGCGCCGATGCCGCCCTGCAGGACATCCACCGTGCGCAAGGGGCGGCGCGCTTGGGTGGCAAACACATGGGCGAGATCGCCCGCGTCGGCGAGCACGGATTCCATCATCGGGTCATGCAGCTCGGCATAAGCGGCGGCTGGCAGGCTAGTCACCCCCGTGAGCAACACCGCGCGGCCAAGCTCCACCCGCTGCACGCCGTTTAGCCCGCAAACATGGGCGATGTCCGTCGCCTTGCTGCTCCACGGCGAGCGTGTGCCCATGCGTGGGACGACCCAAACGGTGCCATCGGCAGCAGGGAGTTGCTCTGGGCCTTCGCCCAAGAGGGTGCGGAGTTCAGTGCGCTCGGCTTCGCCTTCCACCAAGAAGAAATCCTGCACGATGACGGCGCTGAGCTTCGGTGCGTGCACCTGCAAGCGCCGCAGCAGTTGGGTAGTCCGGAAATCCGACAGCACCGTAGCACTGGGGAGCAAATGCAAAGGCAGCCGGGATTCAGACATGGGCGAAAACGCCTAATGAGGATTAAGCCCGCGATTTTACCAAGTGCACCGCGTCCGTCCGCGAGTTCTCACGCCACTGTCGCCATCCGCCAGGTAGCAACACCGCACTAGGTTTGCGCGAGGAACCGCATCGCCTGCTCGGTGCTGGCATCGACGGGGAATAAGCACTCGACGCGTAAGTCATCGGTGGTGACGTCCTGCGCCATGCCGAAGCTCGCCAGCAAGGTGATGAAGTTCAGGCTCTGCCCGCCCATGCTCAGGCGCGTCGGCAGCACGGGAGTGGCGGGCACCCAGGCGTCGGAGACGCGCCAGCGCGGCGGGATGCCCTCAAAGCTCAGCACCTCGGCCAGCACGCGGGCCGCCGCCTCGCACTCGCGGGCCTCGGCAATCGCCCGCGCCAACAGCGCTGGGCCCAGCTCATCCATATTGCTGATCAAAGGGCGCAAGCCCTTGGGGTGGAAGGTGAGCTTGAGCAAATTGCGCGGGCCAGCGCCACAGACCGCCTGCCACATCGCCTCGCCGCCCACGACAGCAAGCAGGCGCTCGGCTGCGCGATTGATCTGCACCACGTTCCAAGCACGGTCGACCACGGTGGCGGGGTAAGGCTCTTGCTGGCGCAGCATCAAATCGAGTGCCAAGCGCACCGGAGCCATGTCCGGGTTGCTCAAGGGCCGCTCGCCAAACAAGGGCGCGAAGCCCGCTGCCAGCAGCCAGTGGTTGCGCTCGCGCAAGGGGCAGGCCAAGGCCTCCGCCAGTTGCAAGACCATCACCCGGCTAGGCCTTGCCTTGCCGCTTTCGAGATAGCTCAAGTGGCGCTGCGAGGTCTCAGCGAGGGACGCGAGCTCATCCTGACTCAAGCTGCGTGCGCGCCGGCGCTCGCGCAACAGTGCCGGGAAGGGAGAGCTGAAGGTCGCGGGCATTTGGGTCGTCATGCCAGCGATTGTGCATGGCCCGATATCTAGCGCCCATGACCCGCCACGTTATTGCTGCAATCCCCAAGTGGTTTGAGAGTGCCTGCCAACACCACCGCCAGGAGCTACCCATGTTGCGCCCACTGCTTGCCTTAGTCCTCGCTGCCTTCTCCGCCTTAAGCCTCTGGTCGCTGGCCAAGGTTGGGTTCATCGGCATTTGGACTGGGCAGTTTCACCCCGGCGGCTATCAGGTGCTGGCGGATTTGATCATCCTCAATGTCTTTGCCATGGTGATGATCTGGCAGGACGCCCAACGCACGGGCCGCTACGCCCTGCCCTTTCTCGGCATCACCTTCGTGCTGTTCTCCTTCGGGCCTCTGCTCTACTGGCTCACCGCGCCCCAATCCGCAAAATCCGCCGCATGAAACTTTTTATCCTTGCCGCAATCGCGGTCGCCGCCGTTGTCCATCTATTGCCGCTGACCGGCGTACTCGGTGCCGACTGGCTCAACAAGCTCTATGGCCGCAGCTTTGACGACCCCAACCTACTGGTACTGATGCGTCACCGCGCCGTCCTGTTTGGACTGATTGGCGTGTTCTTGCTGGCAGCGCTCTGGCAACCGGCTTGGCGGTTGCCCGCTGCTGCGATGGCAGTGGCGAGCATGGCGGGTTACATCGCCATCACTTGGCTGCACCAGCCGATTAACGCGGAGCTAAAACGCGTAGCACTGGTGGATTGGGGCGCGTTGGCGCTACTGCTGCCAGCACTCCTGCTGTTGGCGCTGCGGCCGGAGTTGCGGCAGTAACGCCGGAGTTAAGCCAATAGCGGCTGGAGTGAGTTGGGTGCTAGCCCGCGCTGCTGCGCAGCGGTGTTGCTGGGCTTTTGCTTAAAGACCTTCGCCGCTACTCACGAATACCGAGCCCCGCGACCACCCCGCCCCTGCGGGGCACCCCTCCGGCGGAGGGGAATACCGCCACTTCCCGCCACCGGAAGTGGATACCGCCCATTCCCCGCCACAGGGATCGCCTGCCAACCATTCCCCTCCCGTGGAGGGGTGGCAGGCGAAGCCTGTCGGGGTGGTGCTTTTAGGGGGGTGGCAGGCGAAGCCTGACGGGGTGGTGCTTTTCAGCAGGCATCGCACTCAGGGCATAAACAAAGTCGCCGGGTGCTCCAGCAGGGACTTCACTTTTTGGATGAAGCTCGCGGCGTCCCAACCGTCGACGATGCGGTGATCGAATGAGCTTGAGATGTTCATCATGGTGCGGATCACCACTTGGCCGTTACGCACCATTGGGCGCTCGACCATCTTATTGACGCCGACGATGGCGACCTCGGGTGCGTTGATCACCGGCGTGGAGACGATGCCGCCCATGGGCCCGAGGCTGGAGATGGTGATGGTGGAGCCCATCAGCTCATCGCGCTTGGCCTTGCCGGTTTTTGCGGCATCCGCGAGGCGCTTGATTTCCCCAGCGGCCTGCCAGAGGTCTAGCGTCTCGGCGTGCTTGACCACGGGGACGACCAAGCCTTGCGGCGTTTGCGCGGCGATGCCCACATGCAGCGCGCTGTGGCGGTAGAACACGCCGGCTTCGTCGTCATAGTTGCCATTCACCATGGGGAATTGCGGCGCAGCTTTGACCAAGGCGCGCAGCAAAAACGGCAGCACAGTGAGCTTGGGCGCGTCTTTGGCCTTGTTGTCGTTCAAGTGGATGCGCAGCGCTTCCAACTCGGTGACGTCGACTTCTTCCACGTAGGCGAAGTGCGGGATGTTGCGCTTGGAGCGCTGCATGGCCTCAGCAATCTTGCGGCGCAGGCCGATGATTTTGATGGGCTCAATGAGGCCGTGGGACGTGGGATGTGGGGCGTGGGACGTAGCAGCTGGTGCTGCCGCCGTCGGTGCGCGGATGCCTTGCAGATGACCGTTGAGGTCTTCATGGGTGACGCGCCCGCCTTTGCCGGTGCCGGGTACGAGCGCAAGGTTGATGCCGCGCTCTTTGGCGGATTTGCGCACGCTGGGGGCAGCGAGTGGCTTCTCCTGCGCCGCTGCGTCTGGTGCACCGGCATGAGCCGACGCAGCGGGCTCTGGTTGCGGGGTGGTTCGCGCTGGAGCTGCCACTGGGGCGGCGGCTGCGGCGGGTGCGGCGGCGTCAGGGTCAGCGCCAGATTCAATCACCATAAGCACCGCGCCGACGGCAACCTTATCGCCCACCTTGCCGCGCAACTCGCGCACGACACCGGCAACGGGTGATGGGATCTCCACCGCCGCTTTGTCGGTGAGCATATCGACGAGCGGTTGGTCTTCCGCCACCACATCACCTACCGCGACGCGCCATAGCGCGATTTCGCACTCGGCAATGCCTTCGCCTATGTCTGGGAGCTTGAAGGCGAAGCTGCTGGCGGTGGCTACAGGTGCCGCACTAATCAGGGCACTTTGGGGGACGGCAGCAGGTCTTGCGGCGACCGTTGCTGGAGCCGGAGCAGCTGCGGGCGCTGGCTCCATATTGGCTGCGGCAGTGCTTGCTACCGCAGCGGTATCAATCACCATCAGCACGGCGCCGACGGCGACCTTATCGCCCGCAGCGGCGCGCAACTCACGCACCACACCGGCGACCGGTGAGGGGATTTCCACCGCCGCTTTGTCGGTGAGCATATCGACTAGAGGCTGGTCTTCCGTCACGACATCGCCGACGGCGACGCGCCACATTGCTACCTCACATTCCGCAATGCCTTCACCGATGTCTGGCAACTTGAAGTTGAAAAGCGCCATTTTTAATTTCCCTCTAAGGTCATTTCATGAGCCCATCGCTAACTACTGCGTCGCCGGATTTGCCCGCTGCTACGCGGCGGGGCATCCGGCTCCGCTACTCCTCCACCACTTTCTTCAGCGCACGAGCAACGCGGTAAGGCCCGGGGAAGTAATCCCACTCGTAGGCATGTGGGTATGGCGTGTCCCAACCGGTGACGCGCTCGATGGGCGCTTCTAGGTGGTAGAAGCAGTGCTCTTGCACTAGGGCGACTAGCTCTGCGCCGTAGCCGCAGGTTTTGGTCGCCTCATGCACCACCACGCAGCGCCCAGTTTTTTTGACGGAAGCGACGATGGCGTCGAGGTCTAGTGGCAGCAGGCTGCGTAGGTCGATCACCTCGGCGTCCACACCACTTTCCTCAGCCGCCGCCAAGCAGACATGCACCATGGTGCCGTAGGCGATGACGGTGACCTTCTCGCCGGGCCGCACAATCTTCGCCTTGCCGAGTTCGATGGTGTAGTGGCCTTCCGGCACCTCGCCCATCTCGTGCTTGGTCCAAGGGGTGAGCGGTCGGTCGTGGTGGCCGTCAAACGGGCCGTTGTAGATGCGCTTGGGCTCAAAGAAGATTACTGGGTCGTCATCTTCAATGGCGGCGAGCAGCAGGCCTTTGGCGTCGTAGGGGTTGGATGGCATCAACGTGGTCAGCCCGCAGACGTGGGTGAACACCGCCTCGGGGCTCTGCGAGTGCGTCTGGCCACCAAAAATGCCGCCGCCCGAGGGGGTGCGCACGGTAATCGGCGCAGTAAAGCCACCGGCAGAGCGATAGCGCAGGCGCGCGGCCTCCGACACCAGCTGATCAAACGCCGGGTAGATGTAGTCCGAGAACTGAATCTCGACCACAGGCCGCAGGCCATACACGCCCATGCCGACCGCCGCACCGACGATGCCACCCTCGGCGATCGGGGTATCAAAGCAGCGGCGCTTGCCGTACTTCTTCTGCAAGCCAGCGGTGCAGCGGAAGACGCCGCCGAAGTAACCGACGTCCTCGCCAAAGACGACCACCTTAGGGTCTCGCTCCATGGCGACGTCCATGGCGGAGTTGATCGCCTGAATCATGTTCATCCGCGCCATTACTGTGCTCCTTGTGCTGCGGCTTGGGCTTGCGCCTTCAGTGCATCCTGCTCGCGGCGAATCGTGAGCATTTCCTCCCGTTGCATGACGAGCCTGCCGGGGACCTCCACCAGCACGTCCTCGAACATCGAGCCGGGGTCATCGGGCGGCGGGTTGCCCAGGGTGCCGTAGCTGGACGCCTCCTTGAGCTGGGCCATCACATGCGCTTGCAGCTCCGCCACCAAATCTTGGTGGCGCTGCTCGTCCCAAGCGCCCAAGCCGATCAAGTGCTGCTTGAGCCGCTCGATGGGGTCGCCCAAGGGCCAGTTTTTGGCTTCTTCTGCGGGGCGATAGCCAGCTGGATCATCGCTGGTGGAATGCGGCGCTGCGCGGTAGGTGTAGAGCTCGATCAGGGTGGGCCCATGGTTGCCGCGAGCGCGCTCAGCCGCCCATTGGGTGGCGGCGTAGACTGCCAAAAAGTCGTTGCCATCGACGCGCAGCGCAGGCAGGCCATAGCCCACGGCGCGGGCGGCGAAGGTCGCGCGCTCGCCCCCGGCAATGCCTTGGAAGCTGGAAATCGCCCACTGGTTATTGACGACGTTGAGCAGTACCGGCGCTTGATAGACGGTGGCGAAGGTCAAGGCGTAGTGGAAGTCCGCCTCCGCCGTGGTGCCGTCGCCCACCCAAGCCGCTGCAATGCGGGTGTCGCTGGAATACGCCGAGGCCATCGCCCAACCCACCGCCTGCGGAAACTGCGTGCCCAAGTTGCCGGAGATGCTGAAGAATCCGTAGTCCGGCTCGGAATACATGATCGGCAGCTGGCGGCCTTTGAGGCCGTCCATTTTGTTGCTGAAGATTTGGTTCATCAGCCGTACTAAGGGGCAGCCACGCGCGACCAAGAGCCCCTGCTGGCGGTAGGACGGGAACAACATATCGGCGCTGTCCAAGGCCATGGCCTGGCCCACTGCAACCGCCTCCTCACCCGTGCACTTGATGTAGAAGCTGGTCTTGCCTTGGCGCTGGAGTTTGACCATGCGCTCGTCGAACTCACGCGTCAGCAGCATGTGGCGCAGGCCCTCGATGAGCCGCTCCGTGCTGAGCTTGGGCTGCCACTCGCCCACCGCTTGATGATGGTCGTCGAGCACGCGAATCAAGCCATAGGCGTAATCGCGCAGGGTGCTGGGGTCGGCATCCACTGGTGGGCGCGCCACCACGCCGGCGGCCGGGACCGTCAAGCCGCTGAAATCGCAATGGTCGCCCGGGCGGGCTTTCGGTTCTGGCACATGAAACTTCAAGCTTTCTCGGGCCATCGGCGCTTCCTCATTGGGTTAGAAGGTCCACCCTGCCAAGGTAGCGGCAAACGC
>CAZHTI010000091.1:0-9557 GCA_964535755.1 uncultured Salinisphaerales bacterium
ACGCTGGCCTGCCCATCGCCGGAGATCGCCTCCAAGCGCAGGCGGTCATAGCCCCCGCCTGCTTCAGGTGGATGGCCATGCCCAAGCCCAAGCCACCAAAGCCGGTGCCGATGATGAGGACGGACGGCAATGCGCCGTCCTTGCTGAATTTGCTCATCCGATACCCTTCTTGGCGATCATCTCGGTGACGAGCCGCTGCATCCAGCGCGGCTGGTGACGGCCAAAGGCGATCATGGCGCGGTTGCTCGCGCCGTTGATGAAGAGCGGTGCGCCCGCCATGCAGGCGCCGTAGCCCTGCTGCGCTACTTCCTCGGCAGTGAGATTGCGCACGAAGGGCACATTCATCGACTTGCCGCCGGCCTTCGCAATCATCTCGGTCTCGGTGAAGCCGGGGCAGAGTGCGGTGACCTTCACGCCGGTGCCTTTCAGCTCGATGTTGAGCGCCTCTGAAAACGACAGCACAAAGGCCTTGCTCGCGGCATAGGTCGACAGATACGGAATAGGCTGGAAGGCGGAGGTCGAGGCGAGTTGCAGCACCCTTCCACTTTTGCGCTCAATCATGGCGGGCAGGAAGAGATGGGTCAGAGCCATCAGCGCGCCGATGTTTACCTGCAGCAGTTGCTGGTGATCGGCCAGCGTGGTCTGCCAGAACGGCCCTTCATGCAGCAGGCCCGCGTTATTCACCAGAATGTCCACGGCGAGGCCATTCTTGGTCACGTCCTGATGCAGCTTTTGCGCAGCGTCAGCAGCGCCCAAGTCGGCAGGGAAGACATGCGTTGTAATGCCATGCGCCTTGCTCAATTCATCGGCCAGTCTGTGCAGCTTGTCGGCGCTGCGGGCAACGAGGATGAGATCGTGGCCGTTCCTGGCAAATTCACGCGCGATGGCCGCGCCGATGCCGGCAGAGGCACCCGTAATGAGGGCCGTGCCCTTAATGGTCTTTTTCTTCATGGGATTACTCCAGTTCCGCCAGAGCGTTTTCGAGGTAATCGAGCAAGCGTTGCACCTGCGGCAGGGTTTCGCGGCAGGCAACGATCCCGAATTCAAGGCTATCGCGATAACTCACCACGGTGATGTTCATGGCATAGCCATGCCACACCAGCGACACCGGATAGGTGGCCAGCAGCTCCGCGCCATTGAGGTAGAGCGTTTCCTTCGGCCCCGGCACATTGGAGATAGTGAGGTTGAACAGCGGATTCACACGGCCGGCGATACCGGTGACCTGGCCCAGTGAGAGCGGCAGGTTGGTGAGAATGGTGTAGGTGTTGATCTCGGCCTTCTTCATGCCGCCTAGCCGCGTCTTCACCGCCTGCATCGACTCCTGAATCGCGCGCAGACGTACAACCGGATCGGCGATGTGGGTGGCGAGGCTGGCATGCACGGCAGTAATGGCGTTGCCGCCCTCATCGCCCTGGTCGGCGGAACGCAGTGCCACCGGCACCTGCGCCACCAGTGCCTTGTCGGGCAGGGCTTGCTGCGAGATCAGGTACTGCCGCAGCGCACCGGCACACATGGCGAGGAAGATGTCGTTGACCGTGCCCTGATTGCGCTTGGCGGCTGCCTTGATGCGTGACAGCGGCCAGGACTGCGCAGCAAAGCGGCGTGCGCCGGTGACGCGCTTGTTGAAGATGGTTTTTGGTGCGCGATAGATGGTCTTGGCATTACTGGCATTGGGCTGGCGCATCATCTGCGTGAGCTGGCCTGCACCCCGCGCCGCACTGCGGAGGCTGTCGACGACGGAAGTGACATCGCTTGCAGCGCGTAACTGCTTGGCCCTCTTGGGCAATCGCTCCAGCCATTCCGCAGACCACGGCGGCGGAAGTCGCTCGGTTGCGGTGCGGGCCATCCGCGACTGCATCAGGTGCATGCCGGCCACGCCGTCGATCATGCCGTGGTGCAGCTTGGTGTAGGTGGCGAAGCGATTACCTTCCAAGCCTTCGATCAGGTAGCACTCCCAGAGTGGGCGGCTGCGATCAAGGCGCTGCGCGTGCAGACGCGAGACCAGTGCCAGCAGCTCACGCACGCGGCCCGGGCGTGGCAGTGCGGAATGGCGCACGTGATATTCAATGTCGAACTGCTCATCCTCCACCCAGGCGGCATCGAGCGCGCCCGGCAGGCGCGACTGAATCTTCTGGTTGTAGGGTGCGCAGAACTTTTGCACATCCAGCATCTGCTGGTATAGCTGCTCGAGGAAATCTGCCGGGGCATTCTTCGGCAGCGCGTAGAGGTTGAGGCCGCCGACGTGCATGGGCGTCTCGCGGGTTTCCATCGTCAGCCAGCCGGCGTCGAGAATGGAGAGTTTCTTGGCCATTGCCATGTCCTACTTATTCTTGCGGCCATGGATGGGCGCGTTTGCGAGGACTTCTTCCAGGCAATCGTCGAGCACCAGTCCGGTGCTGTTGAGCACGCCGGCCAGCATCTCGTAGTGATTGATGAGCAGCACCATCTCCAGCAGCAGTTTGGTGTCGTAATGGGCGCTGAGTGCCATCCAGGTCGGCTCGGCAATCATCTTGTCGCGGTGGATCTCGTCGCAGGCCATCAGCACGGCCTTGATCTTGTCATCCCAGCCTTCCGCCTCAGGGCCTTCGGCGATACGCGCAATGTCTTCGGGGCTGACGCCAGCCCGCAGGCCGATGTCCACATGCTGGCCCCATTCGTAGCGTGAGCGGCAGTTCCAGCCCACGCGAAGGATGGCGAGTTCGGTGTCGCGCCGATCCAGCTTGCCGTAGGGCATCAGGCGCTTGGCAAAACCCAGCCAGGCCCAAAACAAGCTGGTGTTGTGCATCAGCATCAGGAAGAGATTTGCGGCATTCACCTTGCCGATACGCACCGTCAGGGTGCTAAGCATGCGCTGGCCGCGGGAGGCTTCGGTAACCGGCAAGGGGCCAAGGCGGATTCGACCGGGGCTGAGCCAGCCACCGGGAGGTGTGAGTTGTTTTGAAAGGGGCGTGGTCATCGTTGGATCTCCTTCGGGTTTGTGCTTTTGTGTGTATGAGTTTGTCGGTGGCAACAGGCTGCCGCTTCTATCAGCTGATCGGGCCGCGTTTCCGTTATCGGTTGGTTTTTCCGGGAAAGTCCGCCCCGGGCTTATTTGCGCAGGCGCTTCAATTGGAATTTGTTGCTCAGCAGGTAGTCCTGCGTGGCGGTCGGTAGGTAGCGTTTCATGAAGGGCAGCAAGCGGGTTTGCGGGCCGATTCGCACGGCAGGCTTGGGCCTTTCCGCCAAAACGGCCTCAAACATCTGCGTGGCAAAGTCCTCGGCCGTGATCGCGCCCACTTGCCCCGCGTGCGCCCGCGCATCGATGGCGGCAGCCACGGCGGCATAGAGTGAATCGGGGAGCGTTGCGCTGGCGGCTCCCTTGGACGCGGCAGCGCCAAAGTCGGATCGCACCGCCCCTGGCTGCACGACAATCACCTGCACGCCAAAGGGTGCGAGTTCCATGCGCATCGAGTCGGAGAGCGCATGCACCGCCGACTTGCTGGCGCAGTAGGCACCCGCAAAAGGGGTGGCGACTATTCCGGAGACACTGCCAATGTTGACGATGCGGCCAGAGCGGCGCGCCACCATGCCGGGAATCACGGCCTGGCAAAGGGCCACCAAGCCGAAGACGTTCACCTCGAACTGCGCCCGCAGGCGCGCCATGGAGATTTCGGCCATCGGCGCAATGGCGCCAAAGCCGGCATTGTTGACGAGCAGATCGGGAGCTGCACCGTCTGCTTCTAGGCGACGGATGAGGGCCGCGATGTCTTGCTCGCTGGTGACGTCGAGCTGGCAGGTGCGAAGCCCCAGCGCCAGCAGATCGGCCATCGGCTCCAGCTTGAGGTCGGTGGCATATACGGTATGTCCGAGGCGATGTGCCTGAAGGGCCAGGGCGCGACCGATACCGCTGGCGGCGCCGGTGATGACGATGACCTGGGGTTTAAAGGGGGCGGTGGATGGCATCGCTGTGTTCTCCTGAGCGGCTTGTGGTTTTGATGCGCCTAGTTTTCCGCTCGCGCCGATCCGCTGCTTGTATGGCGTGATTGCACTGCTTGTATGCGGCGACTGAACTGCCTCAGCGTGCCTTGCTCAGCGCGCGCAACTGCCCAGTGGCGCAGGCAGCAGCGGCGCAAAGGGGATGGCATTCGCCATCACCTGATAGCCCACTGAGTTGGGGTGCAAGCCTTCCACGAAATAGGGCTGGAACGGCTGCGTCGGCACCAGCGGATTGGCCATCACGCTGCTCAGATCGACTACGGCGTCGAACACGGTGCTGGACAGAATCAAAGCATTGAGCTTTTGGCGCTCAGGTTCTTCGGTGGCTGGGTCCCAACCGAAAGGCACTGGCGGATCATTGCGCGGCAGGATGGTGCTCACCACCACGCAAGCGCCCTTGGCTTGGGCCTGGCGCGCGAGCGTGACCAGGCCGGCGTAAATCTCGTCGGCTGGCTTGGGGAAGGAGAGATCGTTGGTGCCTTCGAGAATGAACACCGCGTGCAGATTGCTGCGGCCCAGCACATCGCGGGCAAAGCGTTGCAGGCCCGGCTGCCCGGTGGTGATGGGGTCTCGCGCCGGTGTGACGGTATTGCTGTTGATGCCGGTATTGACCACTCCGGCGACGATGCCCGCACCCTGAAGGCGGCGCGCAAAGTAGTCGGCGTAGCGCTGATTGAGAGCGGGCGTGGAGCCGAAGCCGTCGGTGATGGAGTCACCGAAGAACACAATGGCGGGTGGCGTGGCGCTGCCAGCGGGCAACGTGGCGGGGTCCGCCTGCACATCGAGGCCACTCAGAAAGAAGAAGCCGCGATTGATATTGGTGAAGGCCGCACCACTGGTGTCGGCGGTCATGTCGCCACTGTTCGGTTGAGTGGCGTATTCCGTGGTGAAGGCTTCGGCGTGCCAGCTCATCGGGCCGCTGGGCCCCGGCACATGGAAGCTCACGGCCAAATCAGCGCCGGCGGCAAAGCGGAAGTCGGCACCGTCGCTGATCACTTCCTGCCCCACCGGAACAGTGACGTACGTCTCGCCGCCGAAAAGCAGCGGCGTATTGCTCACCACCGCCGGTGTCGAGGTTGCTTGGCTCTCGCCGATGGCAACGCTTTGCAGCACTAGCGGCTTGGTGCCGAAGGCATTGGAAAACCGCACGCGTACCCGCACGCCGCCGGTGCTGGGGTGGATGATCATGCGGAAGCTCTGGTTCACCGCCTCGTCGCCGGGGAAGGTGCCGGTGCTCACGCTCATGCCGCCCTGCGTGAGCGGGCCATTGGGATAGGTCGTGTAGATGGCCGTACCCCAGGCAGCAAACCAGCCGGCGTCGGTACTGCCGCCACTGCTCGAACTGCCGCTGCCGCCAGAGCTACTGCCGGCGCCAGGCAGACCGCTGTCGCCGCAGGCGACGAGCAGGCCAAACATTGCCAGACCGCAAGCCTGCAATGTCCTGCGCAACGCAGTGGCCGCGAAGGGGAAGCGCAAGAGATTCTGTTGGATTGCCATGCTGGTCTCCTCTGTTGTCGCTTCTGCTAGTTGCAGGTGGTGGTGCCGGGAGGCGTTACCGCGAGCGGGGAGCCATTCATGCGTGACTCCAGATAGCCCAGCACCAGCGGCCCCGCCGTGGCTTCAAACGCCACGTGCTCCCCGCTCACGCCCCGGTAATAGGCCACACGCGACCCGGCTTTGCACCAGGCGTCCACCATGATGTCGGTGCCGGCAATAGGGATGAGTTCGTCGAGCTGCGAGTGATAGACAAAGGTATCGGACACCGGCGAGGCGCCAGCGAGCGGCAGCGTGATGAGCGGCGCGATGGCACGCGTGCCCGGTGAATTGAAGGGGTCTGGAGTGGTGGTGTAGTCGGCGAGGTGGCCGGTGGGTGCGGCCGAACCATCGGAGGTATTGCCGTTGCAGCCGTCCTTCAGTGACTCGAAGGCGGCACGGCCCTTGTCATTGAGGATAGGCGTGACCAGCAGCGGATAGGAGCGATTGACGCCCTCGATGGCCGAGAGGATAAGGCTGAAGAAAGCGGCATTGGTGACTGGATTGGTATCCACATTTTTGGCAATGCCGAGCACGTCGGCCGGGGTGCCGCCACTGGCAATGGCGAGAATGTTCAGTTCCGGCGCATAGGACTTCTGTAGCGAGGCCGCCCAGGCGGTGGCAATGGCGCCGCCGGAGTAACCCCACATCGCCACAGGGGTGTTGGCGGCAAGGTCGAGCTGCTCAAAATTCTGGGCCGCGCGAATGGCGTCGAGTGTGATCTGACCCGCTAGCCGCCCGGCGGCATAAGCCGAGAACGGCCCTTCGTGATCGGGATAGACAATGGTCCAGCCCTGCTGGAGCAGCGGCAGGGGCTGCGCGCTTTCGGCCTGGCTGACGCTGTTGGCGGTGCCGCCCGCCACCGTGTGCGAGGGCGCGCATTGGGCACCCAGGCCATCTTCGGCGTATTGGAAGGCCAGCAGTTTTGCCCCACCGATGGGCGCGCTCATGGGCTTCACCACGGCCGCGGTGGCGGGAATGACCTGACCGTTGACGTCCTTGGAGAGAAACATGATTACCCAAGCCTGATTACCCATCGGCACGCCACCCTGGGGTGCAAAGGTGATCGGGCAACTCTTGATGAGGGTGCCAGTTGGTCCGGCAGGCAGCGGATTGGGCGGCTGGTAGCAGGGGTCGGCGTCTGGCGTAGGCAATGACGGGGCGACCAGCTCCGAGCCTCCAGAGGAACTGCCGCCCGCCCCGGACGATGACGAACTCACTCCAGGCAATGCCGAAGCAGTGTTCAGCGCAGCAGAATCGCCGCACGCTGTGAGTGCAGCTGCAAACCCACAGGCGAGCAGGCCGGTGGCGAAAAACTCCAAGTGCTTTTTCATGCTGATCTCCTCAGGCATTCCCGATATTCGGGTATTGGTTTGTCTACTCCCAGCATTCTTTAGAATCAGCCTCGACCAGGGTTGTATGCGGCGACTGACCTTCCCGGTCACCCAGTCGGGACGGAGATCGCGACCAACAACAGGGGTGGAGAACGACGATGGCTACGCTACCGAAACGCGCCGAAAAGCCGCCTATACCCCAGAAGGTGCGCCTCACCGCCTACTACTGGCGGCGAGGCTTTGTGCTCGCAGCACCCGACTTTGTGCTCGACCGCAGCAAAAGTCCTTACCGACGGCTCTCGGTCACTCTCATCTTCAGCCTCGCGGCACCCTTCACCATCGAGGTCGGCGATCTGCCGGCGCTGGAAGCGCGAGCCGTCCTGCTCGGGCCCAAGCTCCCCCGCCGGAGAATCAAGGCGATCGGCAGCGATCTGATCATCTGCGACTGGTCGGTGGCCTCTCCAGAGTTCGAAGCCATGGCCCCGTTGCTCGGTGGCGAGCCGTTGGTCGGCATCGACGTGGGAAAACTGGCACCCCTGCATGACGCGTTTCGCAGCGTGCTTGCCGGTGCCGCTGCGGCGGACGATCTGCGCGCGCTCATCAACCAGACCATCGAGTCCCTCAGCGGGCAGCGCCCGCATCAGCCGAGGCTGCACCAGCGCATCGCGCGCGCCTTGCAGCTGATCCAAGATCGCCCCTTGCGCGCCATCACCCCGGCCTGGCTGGCAGAGCAGGTGCATCTTTCTCCTTCTCGTCTGCGCAAGCTCTTCGCCGATGAAATTGGTAGCAATCTCACTGAATACCTGCGCTGGATTGCCCTATGGAAGGCCACTTGGCTCTGGACCCGCGGCCGGCCGCTGGTCGAGATCGTGGAGATGGTGGGCCTCTACGATCTGGCGCATCTCAATCGCATCTTCAACGAAGTGTTTGGCCTCAATCCTTCCGATCTCTACCAGCCAGAGGATGTGCGCCTGATTCGCTGCGACTGGAATTAGCGCCCCTAGCCGATCGCAGAAGCAGCAGGAGTGAAGTCCACCATGACAGTCGCCCTGTGCAAGCGATGCACGCCGCGCGCCTGCCAGACTGCCGACCCAGAATCTGATTGACCTGAAGGGCGAAATCCATGTCGCAGAAAGTCGCAGAAATGATGTTCACCGACGGCACCCTCACCCTGCCCGATGGCCGCAGCCTCGGCTACAGCGACATTGGTGCAGAGGGCGCAAGCCCAGTGCTGTATCTGCACGGCAATCCTGGCTCGCGTACCGAAATGCGCCGCGCTCGCTATGTAAAAGCCTTCGTCGAGGCTGGGCTGCGCGTCATCGCCATTGACCGACCGGGCTACGGCGACTCCGATCCACCCAAGGCCAAGGGCCACACACCCCTCGCCGCCGATGTGCGTGCGCTGATGCAGCACCTCGCCCTTGAGCGCGCCGTGGTCGTCGGCCATAGCCGCGGCACCTTGCCCGCCATCAGTCTCGGCGTGTTGCTGTCAGACCGGGTCGGCGCAGTGGGTGTCTTCGGCCCCACGGGCCTGCCGGATGACCCCATTTTGCTGAAGCCGCTGGCGCCTGATGCGCGCTTGATGTTGAGCCTGGTGAAGTCGGCCCCATTGGTCGCGCGTGGGCTGCTGCACTTCAGTGCTTGGCTCGACAGGCGGTTCCCGCAGGGCGCAGTGGAGCGCATGGCGCGCGTGCTGCCTTCGCCGGTAGATCGCCAGCAATTGCGCAGCCACGGCGCCGAATTCGTCGAAGCGCTTGCCCAGGGCATGCGCCGCGACCCCGGCTTCGCCATCGACGACTGGCGCTCCTGGCTAGTAGACCCGCTCGGCTTCGACCCCGCCAACATTCGCGTTCCGCTGCTGCTATGGACCGGCAGCGAAGACCGCACCTGCCCGCCGCAACCCGCCCGCGACATGGCCGCACGCATTCCTGCTGCGCGCTTCACCGAGTTACCCGGCATCGGCCATCTGCATACACCTGAGCTGCTGGTGGATCACATGAAGGCAACGATTCGAACGGCGCGCGAATCTGGCATTCCTGCGAGTACGAATTGATCGCGCCTCGACGTATGGATGTTCGAGAATGACTGGAGATTAGTCAGCAAACATCAGGCCACGTTTTCACACAGTCTCGGCTGGAAACAGCCGCGCGGCTCAGCTACCTGATAATCCTCGCAAAAACTAGCAACGCTTGAAAGTAGAAAATTCTCGGATATATGCCGAGGAGCGGCTGAAAGCCGAGATCATCCAGGAGGCCATGCTAAAAAAGTGGTAAGGCCGTCGCATTGCCGTGCGATGAACCAAACCGCCGTGGCCGCACATGCCGTGAGCGTGCGCAGTGCCTGTGTTGCCTTCGGCATCAGCCAGACCTGCTACCGCTGCTAGGCGCGTCACTCGGCAGAAAACGTCGAGATCGCCGACTGCCTGATGCGGCTCACCCACCACCCGCGCAACTGGGGTTTTGGGATGTGCTTTTTCTACCTGCGCAACGTCAAGGGCCAGCCCTGAAATCACAAGCGCGTCTACCAGATTTACCGCGAGTTGGAGCTCAATCTGTGCCTCAAGCCCAAGAAGCGAACGTCCAAACATGGCCTTGGGCGGCATCACCCCAAAACAGATGCTGGCCCAAACAACACAACCTTAGTCTCTACTTCTGGTCGTCGCTAAAAATGGGGGGATTACCCCTTGAGCTGGCTATTTGGCATCGAACCTCAAAT
>CAZHTI010000092.1:0-9371 GCA_964535755.1 uncultured Salinisphaerales bacterium
TTTTGCCGTAGCGGGCGTAGGGGCCGAAGCGGCCAACGTTGACCTCCACCTCTTCGCCGGTCTCCAAAGCACCCAGCTTGCGCGGCAGTTTGAACAGATCGAGCGCGTCTTCAATCGTGATGGTGTCGATGCGCTGGGTGGCTTTTAGGCTGGCGTAGCGCGGTTTCTCGTCGCCTTCTTCCTTGCTGCCGATTTGCACGAATGCGCCGTAGCGGCCAAGCCTTGCGGAGATGCGCTTGCCGCTGGTGGGGTCAACGCCAATTACCCGCGCGTCCTGCACCGCTTCCTTGCGGTTGAGCTCCATCTTCTCGTCAATCTGCGGCTTGAAGCCGGACCAGAACTTGGCGAGCAGCGGCACCCATTCCGCCTCGCCACGGCTGACGGCGTCGAGCTCGTCCTCCATGCCGGCGGTGAATTTGTAGTCGACGTAGGTGGTGAAGTGGTCGGTTAAGAAGCGGCAGACAATCATGCCGACGTCGGTCGGGATGAAGGCCTTGCCCTCCAAGCGCACGTACTCACGCGCCTGCAGCACGCTGATGATGCTGGCGTAGGTGCTGGGGCGGCCGATGTCGAACTCTTCCAGCGTCTTCACCAAGCTCGCTTCGGTAAAGCGCGGGGGCGGCTGGGTGAAGTGCTGCTCTGGCGTCAAATCGACCAGACGCAGGGACTCCCCGACCTCCAAAGGCGGCAGGCGCTTTTCGTCGTCCTCATCGTCCGGCTCGTCCTTGCCCTGCATGTACACAGCGATGAAGCCCGGCTCCACCAGCACCGAGCCATTGGCGCGGAAGGCGTTATCGGCACCCGCTTTCAGCTCCACGGTGACGGTATCGAACACCGCCTGCGCCATCTGGCAGGCGACGGTGCGCTTCCAGATCAGCTCATAGAGCTTGGCTTGGTCGGGTGTCAGGTAAGGGGCTACCTGCACGGGCAAGCGCATGGCGCTGGTCGGGCGCACGGCTTCGTGCGCTTCCTGCGCGTTCTTGCTCTTGGACTTGTAGTAGCGGATTTCCTCAGGCAGGGCTTTTTTGCCGTATTGGTGCTCCACCACGCGGCGAATCTCCGCCAGTGCTTCCTGCGCCAAGCTCACCGAGTCGGTACGCATGTAGCTGATGAGGCCGATGGTCTCGCCCGCAATATCGACACCTTCATACAGCTGCTGCGCAGTGCGCATGGTGCGGCTAGAGGTAAAGCCCAGCTTGCGGTTGGCCTCCTGCTGCAAGGTGCTGGTGGTGAAGGGCGGGGCGGGGTTGCGGCGGCGCTGCTTCTTATCGACCGTCGCCACTTTGAGCAGGCCTTGGGCGGCGGCTTCGATGTGGGCTTTGGCGCGGCTCGCTGAGCCCTCGTCGCCCAAGCTGAACTGCTCGACCTTTTTGCCGGCGAGCTCAATCAGCTTGCTGGTGAAGATGGCGCCAGACTTATCGGCGCGCGCCTCCATCGTCCAATATTCCTGCGGCTTGAAGGCTTTGATCTCCTCCTCGCGCTCGCAAATCAGACGCAGCGCCGGGCTTTGCACGCGGCCGGCGGAGAGCCCCGGCTGCACCTTGCGCCAGAGCAGCGGGCTCAGGTTGAAGCCGACGAGGTAGTCCAGCGCACGGCGCGCCTGCTGGGCGTTGACTAAATCGGTGGCGACATCACGCGGATGGGCGATGGCGTCCTGCACCGCGGCCTTGGTGATTTCATGAAACACCACGCGGCGCACCGGCTTGTTCTTCAGCACGCCTTTTTCTTTCAGGATCTCCTGCAAATGCCAGGAGATGGCCTCCCCCTCGCGATCAGGGTCGGTGGCGAGGTAGACCGCGTCGGCGACTTTTACCGCACGGACAATCGCGTTGACGTGCTTCTCGTTCTTCTCGATCAGCTCGTACTTCATGGTGAAGCTATTGCTGACATCGACCGCGCCGTCTTTGGGCACCAGATCGCGCACGTGGCCGTAGCTCGCCAGCACTTCAAAATCCTTGCCGAGGTATTTGGCAATGGTCTTGGCCTTGGCGGGAGACTCGACGATGACGAGGTTCTTGCTCATTTAATTTTAGGTTTGCCAGGTGAACAGCGGGCATCAGCGCGACTTGAGCACGACTGAGGGCGTGTGCTTATACGGTGCAGGGTGCAGCCGTGGCAAGGGTGGTGCCAGCCTAAGTTGAAGCCAGCAACTGCCGCTTGGTGCCCTACCGCAAGCTGAAATCGGCTGCCATCCCCATGTGAATTTACTCTTGCGACGACAGGCTATTGCCATCAGCGTAGGGCGATTGCCGAGGGAGGAGACCCCGTGCCCAACATTTCTCACTTGATGCTGCTTGCGGCTCTGTTGCTGGCTGGCTGTGGCGACTCCACCGGTTTGCCCAGCAAGGCGGAGGCCGGCTCATCGAGCGGTAGCAGCAGTGGCTCAGGCAGCACCAGCAGCAGTTCTGGCGGCAGTTCCGGCGGGACTAGCTCCAGTAGTGGCTCGGGCAGCAGCACCAGCTCTAGCAGCGGCGGCTCCAGCCCGGCTGCGACTTGCGGCAGCCACCCTTACCCGTCGCCGGAGTGGACAGCCTGCGAGCAAGAGAACTACGCCCGCACCCAAGAAGCGCCCGCCGAGCAAACCAGCCCTGCCTTCCAGCAAAGGCTGCAAGCGCAGTCGGTGGCGAATCAAACCGAGTATTTAGCCCGCTCGGCCGCCGACCCCACGTGGTTATCGCCCCAGAGCGGCAACAGCAACGTCACGCCGCTGTGCAGCAGTTGGATGCAGCAATGCGCGGGCGACCCCTTCCGCTACCCCAGCACGGACAGCTTCTACACCACCGAAGCCGAGGTTACGCCGGTGGTGTTTTACGACCGTGGCTGCGCGCGCATCTCCGGCCGCGTCTGGGCGCCTAAGGGCAGCGCGGCGGGTGCCGGCCTGCCCAATGTGGTGATTGAGAACGGCAGCATTCAAGCGCCGGAGCCGCTGTACTGGTGGATGGCGCAGGCCTTGGTGAGGAGCGGCTATGTGGTGATGACCTTCGACCCGCGCGGCCAGGGCCGCTCCGACCAGCAGACCCCCAGCGGTGAGCAGGGCAGCAATGCCAACTCCGCCGTGTTCTGGAACGGCTTGGTCGATGCCATCGACTTCTTCCGCAGCACAACCCTGCGCCCGTACCCACATAACGCGCGCTGTGCTGGGACTTACCCCACGGCGGTGGTTAGCGAGAACCCCTACGTCGATCGCATGGACTTCACCCGCCTTGGCATCGCGGGGCACTCCTTGGGCGCGACCGGTGTCAGCGTGGTGCAGAGCTACGGTGCGGCGGGCGCTGAGCCTTGGCCCGGCATGCAGGACAGCAGCAATCCGGTGCAAGTGGTGGTGGCTTGGGACAGCCTGCGCACGCCGTCTGCGGCGAGCGGTGGCACGCCAGCCGTGGTGCCTAGAGTCCCGGCACTGGGCCAGACCAGCGAGTACGGCATCTTCGGTGCTGCCAAAACCCAGCCGCCGAATCCCGAGGGCCATAAGGCAGCCTTCAATGCTTGGCGGGCTGCCGGCCTGCCAGTGATCCAGCAAACCATCAAGGGCTCGACGCACTTTGAGTGGAGCCTGATTCCCACCTTCCCCGCCACCAGTTGGTGCCCAGAAATTACGGGCAATCGCTGCGTCGGCGGCTGGGGCCGACCGTTTGCCGAGCACTATTCGCTGGCTTGGTTTGACCGCTGGCTCAAGCGCGAAGGCGAGGCGGGCTTCGCCGATGCCGATGCGCGGCTGCTGGACGACGCGGGCGAGCAGGGCAGGGCAAAACTGAGCTTCTACTCGCGCAGTGCGAGGGACTTCCCCTTGCGTGCTGGCGGCCGTGCGCAGTGTGAGGACATCCGCCTCGGCTGCCCGCCCTGAGTACCGCGCCCACGGCGGCGGGATTAATGCAGCAGCGGCCCGCCACAGAACAGCAGGTCTTCGAGCGCCCAGGCGGCTTCTTCCCCGCCGGGTTGGCCGAGCAAGACGACGAGGCAGACCGACTTCACCTTGTCCAGATCGACTTCGTCGGTGATGGTCAGCAGGCGGTCGATCACCAGCTCGCGCGAGGCGGCGGTGAGGATGCCGAGCTGCTCCAAGTAGTGCAGGAAGCCACGGCACTCGGTGGAGAGCAGGTCCATTTCCTCCGGCGCGTAGACGCGAATCGCGCCGCTACAGTCGCCAATCTCGGACTGGCTGCGCTGCTCGGAGAGTGCCTTCAACCACTTGAACGCGTGGCTGACTTCGTGGTCGTCGAAGCCAGCGGCGGTGAGCTCCTCGCGCAGCGTCGGTTGATTGGCGGCGTCGTGGACTTCCGTGCCGTAATAGTTCTCGAACAAAAACATCAGTACGTCGAGCACGGTTTCGTTCATCACACAGCCCCTAGTGGTTCGCTGCCCATTTTGACACTACCTATTGTTTATGACGCATGCAAGCGCAGAAAGTTGCCCTGATGATTGGCGGCAAGGCCAGCAAGCTCCAGCATCAGCAGCTCGGTATTGACCTGCTCCGCGCTTAGGCCAGAGCGGGCAATGAGTTGATCGATGGCCTGCGGGGCGTCGGTGAGTGCGGCATAGATGCAGGCGGCAGTGGGCGAGAGTGGCGGAGGGCTGGGCTGACCGCGCTCAGGGGTGGAAGCAGGCGCGCTGGCCTGCTGCTGCAACCAACTGCGCAAAGCCGGCTGCAATTCCAACAGGATGTCGTCAACGCTCTCGACCAGCTTGGCACCGTCGCGAATCAGCCGGTGGCAGCCGCGCGCCAGCGGGTTGTGGATGCTGCCGGGGATGGCGAACACCTCGCGGCCAATCTCAGCGGCCAAACGCGCGGTGAGCAAGCTGCCGGACTCCAAGCCTGCCTCCACCACCACGGTGCCTAGGCTGATCGCCGCCAACAGCCGGTTGCGCTGCGGGAAGTGCTGCGCGCGTGCCTCGGTACCGATGGCGAATTCGCTGATCAGCGCGCCGCCGCCCGCGACGATGGCGTGGGCGAGTGCTTTGTGCCGCGCGGGGTAGACACGGTCTAAGCCAGTCCCGCAGACGGCGATGGTGGCCCCTGAGCCGTCGAGCGCGCCCTGATGCGCTGCGCCGTCGACCCCTAATGCTAGACCCGAGGTCACGACGACCCCGCGCTCCGCCAAGCTGCGGCCGAAGGCATGGGCGTTTTCCAAGCCCTGCGGGGTGGCAGCGCGCGCGCCGACGATGGCGACTTGTGCTGCCGCCAACACCGAGGCCGTGCCACGCACAAAAAGGAGGATGGGCGGGTTCTGCGCCTGCCGCAAAGCGGGCGGGTAGGCAGGGTGGGTGATCGGCAGCGCCTGCACGCCCGGCTGCGCGAGAAACGCCAGATTGCTGACGATGCGCGGGTCATCGGCAGCAGCCGCAGTGGCGGCCTTGCGCAGGCCTAAGCCCTGCCAACGGTTGTTGGGCTGGGCCAGCACCTGCTCGGCCTCGCCAAACGCAGCAAGTAGCTTGAGCGCGCTGCTATTGCCGATGCCGTCGGCAAACAGCAATTGCAGCCAAGGCCGCAGTTGCTCGTTGCTGGGCGCGTCGGCAGTCGCCCAAAAGTCCGAAGGCCCTATGACAGGGCCTTCGGGGAGTTCTAGCAGGTCGGCCATCGCCGCCGGTGCTTGGGCTACTTGCGGTCGCCGGCGCTGGGTTTGTCGACGCGATCCAGCAGGTGCACAGGCCGGTTGGCATCCATGATCAAACCATAGCTGAGCTTGGGCGTGACCTTAAACACCATCAGCACGCCTTTATAGATTTCTGGCAGTGATTCCGGCTTGCCGACGTAGGGGTCCATCACCTTGCGGCTGGGCTGGAAGATGCTCAGCACATGGCCCGGCTCCAAGCCGTGATTGCTGCCGCGATTCATGGCAACGATCTGGTACTGGGCGATCTGGCTCAAGCCATTGAACACCGAAATGATCCGGCCATTGACGGCAGTCTTCGGCGCGTGCGGGTAGAAGTTGGCTTGGAAGTTATCCGCCTCCGGCGGCAAAAGACGGTCGCCGCGTAAGACCTCGCGGTAGGACTGGGTCAGCATTACTTCCGAGACGCGGCCAAACTCACGGACTTCCGACTCCGCCGTGGGGATCGCCTCGTAGCCCAGAATCTCGTTGTTGTCGGGGTCGCGGTAGGTCTGGCCCTTGCGCACCACTTGGAAGACGTTGCCCTGCGCTGGGGCAAGGTTCTTCACAAAGGTGCCCATGTTCGCGCCACCAATGATGTGCTCGTCCATGAACTCCAGCACATAGGGCGCATTGTTGAGCGTGTCGGCGTCAATTAAGCGTGGCCCGCGCAAGAAGTTGCGGATGGCATCAATGGGGATCGCCGGCAGTGAGTCATCGAGTGCGGATTCGCGCACGCGCGGCCCGATGCGCTCCAAGCCCCCTTGGCGGCTGACCCGCAGGCGGCCTTTGACATCGCGCAGTTCCAGCACGTCGCCGGGGTAAATCCGGTGCGGGTTGGCGACCTTGCCGTTGACGTACCAAATCTCTGGCCAGTTCCAAGGGTCAATCAGATATTTGTTGGCGATGTCCCAGAGGGTGTCGCCCTTCTTCACGACGTACATCAGCGAGGCGTCTTCACGCATCACGCCGTCACGGTCGAGCGCGCGGGCCTCATCCATCGACTCAATGCTGCGACCGGGGTCGCCATCAGCACCGATCATCGAGGCATCACTCGCCACCGGCGGCGGGATGCTGGCAGGTGGCGCGGGCGGCGCAGAGGCGCAGGCAGCGAGCACGAGCGCGCTCAAGGCAAAAGGTAGTGCACGCATCATGGCCTTATACTGCGTCATCGTTGATTGCTCCCTGGCAGCTTTGAAAGATTGTGGCACAAGTGCCTCTGACTCAAGCGCTCGTGGTGCAAATCCCTTGCCCGCATCTTTGCAGCATTTTTTATGGCACTGCTGACCATCCTTCAGGACCCCCACCCCTGCTTACGCCTCAAGGCTAAGCCGGTCACCGATTTCGGCCCCGCATTGCAAGCGCTGGTGTCCGATATGTTCGAGACCATGTACGACGCCCCAGGTGTCGGGCTAGCCGCGCCGCAAATCGGCATTAGCCAGCGCGTGGTGGTGATGGACTGCGCCCGCGAGGGTGAGCCCGCGCAAAAGCTGGTGATGATCAACCCAGAGGTCAGCAACGCCTGCGAGCTGGAAGAAATGGAAGAGGGTTGCCTCTCCATCGAAGGTTATAAGGACAAAGTGCAGCGCTACCGCAAGCTGACGCTGCGCGCGGTCGATGCCAGCAACACCCCGTACACGCTGGAGGCTGAAGGCCTGCTGGCGCAAGCGATCCAGCATGAGATCGACCATTTGGACGGCAAGTTGTACGTCGATTACCTCAGCCCACTGAAACGCGAGCGGTACAAGAAGAAGCGCGATAAAGCCGCCAAGCGCAGCGCTTAGATGAGGGACGCGCGCCTGCGGGTGGTGTTTGCCGGCACCCCAGCTTTCTCGGTTTTAGCACTCGATGCGCTGCACGCGGCGGGGCACGAAATCGTCGGGGTCTATACCCAGCCCGATCGCCCTGCGGGGCGCGGCCAGAAGCTGTCCGCCTCGCCGGTCGCCGAGCGCGCGGTAGCCTTGGGCCTGCCGCTGTTCAAGCCGGTGTCATTCAAGACGGAGCCTGAGGCCCTCGCCGCACTGCAAGCACTGCAAAGCGATGTGATGGTGGTGGTCGCCTACGGGCTGATCCTCCCCCAAGCGGTGTTGGATGCGCCCCGCTATGGCTGCCTCAACATCCACGCCAGCCTGCTACCGCGCTGGCGCGGTGCAGCTCCCATCCAGCGCGCACTGCTGGCGGGCGATACAGAAACTGGCATCACCATCATGCAGATGGACGCAGGTCTAGACACCGGCCCGATGCTGATCAAACGCAGCGTTAGGACGGCCGGCCACACTGCGGGCAGCCTGCATGATGTGCTCGCCAAGGACGGCGCTGAGCTGATCGTGCAAGCGCTCGCCGACCTCGCCTCGGGCGCACTACAGCCGCAGGTTCAGCCTCCTGAGGGAGTGACTTACGCCAGCAAGCTGAGCAAAGAGGAAGCGCGTTTGGATTTCTCTAAGCCCGCCGCAGCACTCGCGCTCGCCATCCGCGGCTACAACCCGGTGCCGATGGCTTGGGCCATGCACGGGGATGAGCGCATCAAAATATTCGCGGCTGAGGCCCTAGCTGAGCAGCTTGCCCCAGCCGATGTGCCGGTCGGCAGCGTGCTCGCAGCAGACGCCCAAGGCTTGCTGATCGCCACCGGCGCTGGTTGCCTGCGCATCACTAGCCTGCAAAGGCCGGGCGGCAAACCGCAGACTGCGGGCCAATTTCACAGCGCGCGGGACTGGCGCCAACAGGTGTTTGCATGACCACGTCCCCCAGCGGTAACGCTGCCAATCCTTGGGCCAGCAGCAAGGGCTTGAGTGCTAGAGCCGTCGCCACCAAGGCCGTGCTCGCGGTGTTGGCGGGCCAGAGCTTGGACGATGTCTTCGCCCGCATGAAGGGCTTGAGCGAGCGCGATGCGGGCTTTGCCAAGACGCTGGCCTACGGCGTGCTGCGCGAGCACCGCACACTGAGCTGGATGGTCAAGGAGTTGCTCAGCAAGCCGCAGGCAGAGAAAACCGCCGTGCATGCGCTGCTCTGCGTCGGGTTGTTTCAGCTACGCGGCTTGGGCACGCCCCCGCATGCGGCAGTGGGCGAGACCGTCAACGCCGCCGAAGAGCTGGGCGAGGGCAAGGCGCGCGGCCTCGTCAATGCCGTGCTGCGCCGCTATCTGCGCGAGGCCGGCGGCTTGGAAGAAAGCCTGCCGCGCCACCCCAGCATTCGCCTCTCCTATCCCGATTGGCTCAGCGCTGCGCTGACTGCCGATTGGGGCGACGACGCACCCTGGGTGCTGGCCAGCGGCAATGAGCGCGCACCGCTGACGTTGCGCGTCAACCGCCGCCGCATCAGCCGCGAGGCTTGGCTCGCCAAGCTGCCTGCTGCCGAGCTGGAGGGCGCGCTCGTCCCGCACGCGGAAGACGCCGTGCGCTTGGCGGAGCCGGTGGGCGTGGAGCGCATCCCCGGCTTCGCGGCGGGTGAAGTCTCGGTGCAGGACGCCTCCGCCCAGCTGGCGGTGGACTTACTCGCCCTTGCCGACGGCCAGCGGGTGCTGGATGCCTGCGCAGCACCCGGCGGCAAGACTGCACACATCCTTGAGCGTGCCGCCTGCACGGTGACCGCCCTGGATGTCGACGCTGCCCGCCTCGCACGCGTGGAAGAAAACCTAAGCCGCCTCGGCCTGCAAGCGACAGTGCGCGCCGCCGATGCCGCCAGCCCCGAGGCTTGGTGGGACGGCCAGCCCTTCGACCGCATCCTGCTCGATGCGCCCTGCAGCGGCACCGGCGTCATCCGCCGCCATCCGGACATCAAGTGGCTGCG
>CAZHTI010000093.1:0-9225 GCA_964535755.1 uncultured Salinisphaerales bacterium
AGCTTCTTAAGCCAAGACGAGATCATGGCGATCATCGAAGAACTGGTGCGCCACCTGTTCCTCGACTTGCTGGGTGTCGATCTCGGCACGCTGCCGCACATGAGCTTCGACGAAGCGATGCGCCGTTTCGGCTCGGATAAACCCGACCTGCGCAATCCGCTGGAGTTGGTGGACGTCAAAGACCTGATGGGCGATGTCGGCTTTAAGGTGTTCTCCGGCCCCGCAAATGACCCCAAGTGCCGCGTCACCGCACTGCGCGTCCCGGGCGGCGCTGCGCTGCCGCGCAGCAAAATCGACGCCTACACCGAATTCGTAAAGCCTTACGGTGCTAAGGGCTTGGCCTATATCGTTATTAACGAATGGGCTAGCAAAGGCCGCGATGGCCTGCAAAGCCCCATCGTCAAAAACCTGCACGACGCAGCACTCGCGGGCGTCATCGAGCGCACCGGTGCGGTGGATGGTGACCTGATCTTCTTCGGCGCTGATAAATCCAGCGTGGTTTCAGATGCTTTGGGTGCACTGCGCTTGAAGGTCGGCAACGATTTGGGCCTCACCGCCAAGGGCTGGAAGGCATTGTGGGTCGTCGATTGGCCGATGTTCGAGTGGGACGACCGCGAGGGTGGCCGCTGGGTATCGCCGCATCACCCCTTCACCGCGCCTAAGCAATTTGACGCCGCAGCCATCCGCGCTAACCCGGGGGCCATCGTCAGCCAAGGCTACGACATCGTCCTCAACGGCATTGAATTGGGCGGCGGCAGCGTGCGTATCCACTCCACCGACGTGCAGCAAGCGGTGTTCGATTTGCTCGGCATCACCCCTGAGGAGCAGCAAGAGAAGTTCGGCTTCTTGCTGGAGGCACTCAGCTACGGCGCACCACCGCATGGTGGCTTAGCCATTGGTATTGACCGCATGATCATGCTGATGGCCGGTGCCAACAGCATCCGAGAAGTCATCGCCTTCCCCAAGACCCAGACCGCACATTGCCCCTTGACCAACGCTCCCGGCGTGGTCGATGCCAAACAGCTGCGTGAACTGCACGTTAAAAGCACGGTCGCAGTAGCCGCGCCTGCCGCGCAGTAACCCTCCAAACCTTTTCCGATCGCGCACCATGACTCTCACCCGCTCCTTGCTCGCTGGCTGCTTCACGGCCTCCTCTGTCCTCTTAGTGGCTTGCGGCACGGTGGGCGATGGCAATGGGCCGGTGTCTGCGAGCATTCGCGCCTTCGGGGGTGCCACCGACATCACCACCGCGAAGACCTTCGTCTGCTTGCCGACCAGCTACGACCTCATCGTCACCTTCACCAATGGTGAGCGCGGCAGCTACGGCTCGCAGACGAGATGGACATCCTCAGACCCGACGGTCGCCGTGGTGAGCAATGGCGACGTCGCTGACCCCAGCGTCAGCGGCACCTTCTTCGCCCGAGGAGTGGTTGTGCCCAAGAAAGAGGGGACGACCACCATCACTGGCCGCTATCTCAACTTTGTGCAAACGCTGACCGTGACGGTTGGCACGGTGCAAAACGTGCAAATCAGCCCCACGGAACTGAATCTGGCGGTTGGCTCGGCCGGCACCTTGGTGCTGCAGGGGGATTTGGACGGCGTGCGTTCCAGCCTGCCCGCGCTGTGGTCCTTCCCCGCCCCGAACGACAGCGTCGCCACCATCAACGCCGGTACCGGTGTCGTACGCGGCGTTGCTACCGGCAGCCTCACCGCGCGGGCCGCGCTACCAAACTGCGACGTCACCCGCACCGCGCCGGTAGAAGTCTCCCCACTGCAAAGCATTGCGCTGACGCAAGAGTTTGCAGGCAATAGCAACTTGGTCGTGGGTACTTCCCAACTGTTGACGGCCACCGGCACGCTCACTAACGGCAAGACCCAAGACCTGACCACGCAAGTCACTTACACGAGCACCGATGCCTCGCGCATCTCGCCGCTGTTTTTGAGCCCAGGCTTCGTCGTGGCATTGCAGTCCAACGCCAGCCCGATTGGCCTCACGGCCAGCTTTGGCAGCCCAGCAGTGACGTCCCCCGCGGTCAATCTGTTGCCCGTCGATGCCACGCTCGCCAGCCTTGCCATCACGCCCACCACCGCGACCATCGCCCCCGGCGGCACGCAGCGTTTTGAAGTCGATGGCAGCTACACCAACGGCCTGACCCAGCGCATTACCCGCCACGTCAACTTTGCCTCCAGCGATGCCGCTGCCGTGGTGGTGGCGACCAACGCGGTGCTGGCACCGCTCGCGGGCAATGCGATCAACCCCTTTGCGGGGCTGGCAGGGGTGCCCACCTCGGCGACTGCCGGTGCGACCGCGACCATCACCGCTTCGCATCCGAACCTGACCAGCAGCGCGGTTGCTACCGTGACCGTCGGCACCGCGCCTTAGTGGTTGTCTAAGCCGCCGCGTTGCCCGCTGCTGCGCGGCTTTTTTGTGGGCCTTCACCGGCGGAATTAGGCGGCGACTGCGCGGCCGCGCGGCTTTACAATGCGCGCTCTTTTTTGAAGCCTCTCGGGCTGGAGTCGATCACCATGGGTGCGATGCTGAAGATTGAAGCGTTTAGCTTTCTCTCCGACGAGGATTGTGACGCGCGCATCGCCGCTGCCAAGGCCAAACTCGGCAGCAAGCTGGCCATCTTGGGCCACCACTACCAACGCAATGAGGTCTTCCGCCACGCGGATTTCTCTGGCGACTCGCTCAAACTCAGCCAAATGGCGGCGAAGACCGAGGCCGAGTACATCGTGTTCTGCGGCGTGCACTTCATGGCAGAAGTGGCGGACATCGTCACCGAGGGCAAGCGCACGGTGATCCTGCCGGACTTAGCGGCGGGCTGCTCGATGGCCGACATGGCCAACTTAGTGAACGTCAAACGCTGCTGGGAGGAACTCTCCAGCGTCATCACCCCAGACGAGAGCGTCACGCCCGTCACCTACATCAACTCCGCTGCGGACCTCAAAGGCTTCTGCGGCGAGCACGGCGGCATCGTCTGCACCTCCAGCAATGCCAAGGCAGTGTTGCAGTGGAGCTTCGCGCGCCGCGAGAAGGTTTTGTTCTTCCCCGACCAGCACTTGGGCCGCAACACCGCGTTTTTGCGCATGGGCATCCCGCTGGAGCAGATGGTGGTGTGGGACTACACCAAGCCCATGGGTGGGCTCACTGCTGAGCAAATCCAAGGGGCCAAACTCATCCTCTGGAAGGGCTTTTGCAGCGTGCACCAGATGTTCCACCCCAATCACATCGCCAAATTCCGCGAGCGCGTGCCGCAAGGCAAAGTGATCAGCCACCCCGAGAACGAACTGGCCGTCTGCCAAGCCAGCGATGAGGTGGGCTCCACCGAGTTCATCCTGCGCACCGTGCGCGGCAGCGCCGCCGGTACGCATTGGTTGGTCGGCACTGAGCTCAACTTGGTCAACCGGCTTGCCGATGAGATGCGCCCCAAGGGCGTGACGGTGGAGTTCATGAGCCCGATGGTCTGCATGTGCTCGACCATGTTCCGCACCGATCCACAGCACCTTGCTTGGGTGCTGGAAAACCTCGCCAACGGCATCGTCGTCAACCAAATCAAAGTGCCGGAAGACGTCGCATTGCCCGCGCGCAAAGCCCTAGACCTGATGCTGGAAGTGGTCGACTAACCGAGAGGCGGGAGGCCTATTTGCTCGCCGCTCGCATTGCCGTTCCGCCTCACCCCTTACGCCTTACACCTCACGACAAGAATGTTCACCAAAGCCCCCAACCTCAGTGCCGCCGACCCCGAAGTTTTCGCCGCCGTATGTGCCGAGAACGCCCGCCAAGAAGCCCACATTGAACTGATCGCCAGCGAGAACTACACCTCGCCCGCCGTTATGCAGGCGCAGGGCAGCCAGCTGACCAACAAATACGCCGAGGGCTACCCCGGCAAGCGCTACTACGGCGGCTGCGAGCATGTCGATGTCGTCGAGCAATTGGCGATTGATCGCTTGAAGGCTTTGTTCGACTGCGACTACGCCAACGTGCAGCCGCACTCTGGTGCGCAGGCCAATGCGGCGGTGTTCCATGCGCTCGTCACGCCGGGTGACACCGTGATGGGCATGAACCTCTCGCAAGGCGGGCACCTTACCCACGGCCATCCGGCCAACTTCAGCGGCAAGAACTACAAGATCGTGCCCTACGGCCTCGACCCCGAGACCGGGCTGATCAATTACGACACCATGGAAGCGCTGGCGCTGGAGCACAAGCCCAAGCTCTTGATTGGCGGCTTCTCGGCGTATTCCCGCGTTAAAGACTGGGCGCGGATGCGCGCCATTGCCGATAAGGTTGGCGCCTACTTTTGGGTGGACATGGCGCACATTGCGGGGCTCGTCGCTGCGGGCGAATACCCCAGCCCCTTGCCGCACGCGCATGTCGTGACCAGCACCACCCATAAGACCCTGCGCGGCCCACGCGGCGGCATCATCGTTTGCAAAGGGCAGGGCGAGGACTTCACCAAGAAGTTCCAGTCCGCGGTGTTCCCCGGCATTCAGGGCGGGCCTTTGATGCACGTCATCGCCGCCAAGGCCGTGGCCTTTAAAGAGGCACTCGACCCCAGCTTCAAGACCTATCAGCAACAAGTCATTGCCAACGCTCGGGCGATGGCCGAGGTGTTCCTCGCGCGCGGCTACAAGGTGGTGAGCGGTGGCACCGATGACCACCTGTTCTTGCTCGACCTGGTCGCCAAGAACGTCACCGGCAAGGATGCGGAAGCGGCCTTGGGCGAGGCGCACATCACCGTCAATAAGAACTCGGTGCCGAATGACCCGCGCTCGGCCTTCGTTACCAGCGGCCTGCGTTTAGGCAGCCCAGCCTCCACCACGCGCGGCTTTAAAGAGGCTGAGATGCGCAGCATTGCGACGTGGATCGCCGACATCGTCGATGCCATGAGTGCAGCGGGCGACGTGGCTGGCGTGACCGCCACCGTGCGTGGCGAAGTCGAAGCGCTGTGCGCGCGGTTCCCGGTCTATGCGGGCTGAGTTTGCACATGGCGTTCTTGCCGCAACTTCAGCTTTCTTCGGCTACCCCGGCCCGGCCATCCTTGGCCGGGCGTTCGCGGGGCGAATTGCCGTTTAAGGCAATTCGCTAAAGCCCCCGCTCACCCCATGCAATGCCCCTTCTGCAGAGCGCCAGACACCCGCGTGGTGGACTCGCGCCTTGCAGAAGACGGCAGCCAAGTGCGGCGGCGTCGTGAGTGCGAGAGCTGCAATGGCCGCTTCACGACGTTTGAAAAAGCTGCGGTGGCGATGCCTTACGTCATCAAGCGCAGCGGCCAAAGCGTGCCGTTTGATGAGGACAAGCTGCGTAAAGGCTTGGCAATTGCCCTCTACAAGCGGCCCGTGACCCCTGAGGCCATCGACCTCGCGGTCGAGCACATCGTCCGCCGTGTGCGGCAGTCTCCGGAGCGAGAAATCCCCAGCCAGCGCATTGGCGAATGGGTGATGGAGGAGTTGCACACGCTGGACCACGTCGCCTACGTCCGCTTTGCCAGCATTTACCGCAGCTTTGAGGATGTAAACGCCTTCGCGGAGGAAATCCTGCGCCTGCGCGCACTGCCGAGTGCCGAGGAGCGCAAGAGCCAACTGCCTTTGATTGGCGACGCCAGTGGGGCCAAGCGCCCATGACGCCCGCCTCCGCCAGCTTGCATATGGCGCGCGCCCTACAACTGGCCGCGCTGGGGCGCTATTCCACCCGCCCGAATCCGCGCGTGGGTTGCGTCATCGCCCATGGGGATCAGGTCGTCGGTGAGGGCTGGCACCAGCGTGCCGGCGAGCCCCACGCCGAGGTGCATGCCCTGCGCATGGCGGGTGCTAAAGCCAAAGGGGCGGATGTCTTCGTCACGCTTGAACCCTGCGCCCACCAAGGCCGCACACCGCCCTGTGTCGCCGGGCTGATCGCCGCAGGGGTTGGACGCGTCTGGGCGGCGATGGAAGACCCAAACCCTTTGGTGCGCGGCAAAGGCATTGCCGAGCTGCGGGCGGCGGGCATCGAGGTGCACGTCGGCCTCTGCGAGCCCGAGGCGCGTGCGCTCAACAAGGCCTTCATCAGCCGCATGACCCGCGAGCGGCCCTACGTCACGCTCAAGCTCGCCGCGAGTCTCGATGGCCGCACCGCGATGGCGAGCGGCGAGAGCCAGTGGATTACCTCCGAGGCCGCTCGTGTCGACGTGCACCGGCTGCGCGCCGAGGCAGGCGCGGTGCTTACCTCCAGCAGCACCGTGCTGGCGGACGACCCCGAGCTCACCGTCCGCCATGTGCCCGCACTGCCCAAGTGCAGCCCAAGTGCCATCGTGTTGCAGCCGGACCGCATCGTGCTGGATACCAACTCTCGGGTGCCGCCATCGGCCAAGGTCTGGGTACCGGGCGTCACGCGGTTTTGGATTACCTCGCCGGAGAGCCTGTTTGCGGTTTCGCTCGCCACCGTGAACGTCAAAAACAACGTGCAGGTGCTAGCGGTGGATACCAATCCCCAAGGCCATTTGGACTTGCAGCGCGCACTCACCGTGCTCGCATTGCGCGGCGTCAATCATGTGCTGGTGGAGGCAGGCCCTAAGCTCGCCGGAGCCTTCTTGCAGGCAGGTTTGGTCGATGAAGTCATCACCTATTTAGCACCCAATCTCTTGGGGCACGAAGGCCGCGCGCTGACCCTGCTTTCAGGCCTTGAGCGCCTAGACCAGCGCCTCAAGCTGCGCTTTACCGAGACCCGCATGGTGGGTGCTGATTTGCGCATCACCGCCGTGCCAGAGCCGCAATCCCATTAACCGCTTTTTGAGTCTGCCCCATGTTTACCGGAATCATCGAAGCCCTAGGGCAGGTCAGCCAGCGCGAAGAAATCGGCGGCGATGTTCGCCTCACACTCGTTGCGGACTCGGACTACCTATCCGACTGCAAGCTGGGCGATTCGATCGCCGTCAATGGCGTCTGTCTGACTGCCGTGGCCTTCGTGCCTAGGGGTTTCGTCGCGGACTTGTCCGCCGAGACCCTGCAAGCCACCACCGCCAAACACTGGCTAGTCGGCAGCCGCGTCAATTTCGAAAAAGCCCTGACGCCCGCCAAGCCGCTCGGCGGCCATCTGGTCAGTGGCCACGTCGACGGCGTTGGGCATTTGCTCGCCCAAGCCGAGGAGGCCCGTGGCTGGCGGCTGCGCTTTGCCGCACCTGCAGCACTTGCGCGTTACATCGCCCAAAAGGGATCGATCACGATTAACGGCATCTCGCTGACCGTTAACGAAGTGCAGGGCGCTGAGTTCGGCGTGATGATCGTCCCCCACACCCGCAGCCACACCACCTTGGGTAACTTGGAAGTGGGCCAGCCGGTGAACTTGGAGGTCGATCTCATCGCACGTTACCTAGAGCGCTTGTTGAGCGCACGCGAACAAGGGCTTGGCTTAGGGTCTGTTGACACTAATGCCGTCGCTGCGTTGCTGGTCAAAATCTCGGCTGCTTAGGCGCGGAGGGTGTGGCTTGGTGGTTCCAAGTGAGCCCTTCGCAACGACAGCAGACGCGATTTTGGCCAGCAACCCTTCGGGGCGGGACAGTTTTGGGGCATTGCTGCGTTGGCAAGGGTTTCAATAGTTCAACTATTGCGCACCCTTGCCGCCTTGCACTGCCCCAAAACTGCCTTCCGCCGCAGCGATGGCATTACTGTCAACAGACCCTAGTTGCGCGCTACCCGTAAAGCGCACTAGCATTCCCGCCCTATGACGAGCCCAGCCTTAGCCCCACACCACCGCGCTTCTTGCGCGCTGGGGCTTTTGTGCCTGCGACTTCTTCCGTAAGGAAGATCGCCCAACTTACGCCGCGCACGGCGGCCGCTCCCCAACCGTGCTGACCCCCTACACCGCGCTCTGAAAGCTCTTCAGCGCAGCACTACCACCCATAGATGCGCAGCCCATCGCTGCTCTGCACCAGCAGGCCGCGTAAACTGCGCGCCCCGCAGCCTTAGCCCTCACCGGCAGCTGCGGTGTTCGTCACTTCGGGAATCACCCATGTTGAAAAATCCAGCCAGCAAATACCGCCCCATCGAAGCCGTGATTGGCCGTGTGGCGCTCAAAGACCGCACTTGGCCAGACACCCCCATCACCCGCGTGCCGGTGTGGGCATCGGTGGATCTGCGCGACGGCAACCAAGCGCTCATCGAGCCGATGAACCCCGAGCGCAAGCTGCGGATGTTCAAGATGCTGGTGAAGCTCGGCTTTAAGGAAATCGAAGTGGGCTTCCCGTCCGCGAGCCAGACCGACTTCGACTTTGTGCGGCTGCTGATTGAGCAAAACCTGGTGCCGGACGACGTCAGCTTGCAGGTGCTGACCCAAGCGCGTGAGCCTTTGATCGTGCGCACCTTTGAGGCCTTGAAAGGGGCCAAGAAGGCGATCCTGCACTACTACAACGCCACCGCGCCGGTGATGCGCCGCGTGGTATTTGGCTACGGCAAAGACCGGGTGATTAACGAGCTGGCGGTGGCCCATGCGCAGATCATCAAAGACTTGGCGGCGAAGCAGCCAGAGACGGATTGGACCTTCCAGTACTCGCCGGAGATGTTCTCAGGCACTGAGTTGGAGTTTGCGAAGGACGTGGTGGATGCCGTGACCGCGGTCTGGCAACCGAGCAAGGAGCGGCCTTGCATCATCAATTTGCCGTCGACGGTGGAGCACTCCAGCCCCAATGTCTTCGCCGACATGATCGAGTGGATGCACCGCAATCTGGCGCGGCGCGAGGCGATTGTGCTCTCGGTGCACCCGCACAATGACCGGGGCACCGGCACCGCAGCGGCGGAGCTGGCACTGATGGCCGGCGCTGATCGCGTCGAGGGTTGCTTGTTCGGTAACGGCGAGCGCACCGGCAACGTCGATATCGTCAATCTGGCACTCAACCTCTACGCCCAAGGGATACATCCGGGGCTGGATTTCTCGGACATCGACGAAGTGCGTGCTTGCGTCGAGCACTGCAATCAAATCCCGGTGCACCCGCGCCACCCCTACGTCGGCGACTTGGTCTACACCAGCTTCTCCGGCAGCCACCAAGACGCCATCAAGAAGGCTTTTGCGGCGCGCAAGGACGGTGATTTTTGGGAGATGCCCTACCTGCCCATCGACCCGATGGACTTGGGCCGCAGCTATGAGGCGGTGATTCGCGTCAATTCGCAGTCTGGCAAGGGCGGCATCGCCTACCTGCTGGAGGCAGAGTTTGGGCTGACGCTGCCGCGCCGCTTGCAGATTGAGTTCAGCAG
>CAZHTI010000094.1:0-9074 GCA_964535755.1 uncultured Salinisphaerales bacterium
CCCACGCCCCACGCCCCACGCCCCACGCCCCACGCCCCACGCCCCACGCCCCACGTCCTAAAAATGTGCCTCATCGCCTTCGCCTACCGCGTCCACCCGCACTACCCCTTGGTGCTGGTCGGTAATCGCGATGAGTTTCACGACCGCCCGGCCGCGGCTTTGGACTTCTGGCCCGAGGGCTGCTTGGGTGGGCGGGATTTGCTGGGCGGTGGCGCGTGGCTGGCGGCGACCACAGCGGGCCGCGTGGGTGCAGTGACTAACGTCCGGCTGCCACTCCCGCCGGCAGCGGGAATGCTCAGCCGGGGCGGGTTAATTCCACCGTTCTTGGCCGCCGATGAACCCGCCGAGCAATCGGCGATGCAATTGCAGCGCTCCGCGAGCCGGTACGCGCCCTTCAATTTGCTGCTGTATGCGCCCGACGGCGGTTTGCAGTTCGTCAGCAACCACCCAGCGCCGCGTAGTCATCCGGTGGCTGCGGGCGTTCATGGATTGTCGAATGCAGACCTCGACTCGCCTTGGCCCAAATCGCTACGCCTGAGCGCTGCGCTGGAGGCGGTGCTCACCCTTGGTGCCGACCCCATCGCCGCACGCGGGCAGCTGTTTGCGGCCTTGGCCGACGAGACGCCAACCGCAGACGCCCAGCTGCCGCGCACCGGCATGCCGATCGATTGGGAGCGCAAGCTCGGTAGCGCGTTCATCCGTGGCCCCGGCTACGGCAGCCGGGCGAGTAGCTTGGTCTGCGTTGGCAGGGACGGCTTGGCCTATTTTGAGGAGCGCAGCTTCGGCCCAGAGGGCGTGGCACTGGGCGTGCGGCGCTGGGCCGCTGAGAGCGGCTTGCGGCAGAGCTAGTTCGCTGCCATCCAATCCAACAGCGGCTCTAACGCCAAGGGGCGCTGTAGGTAATAGCCTTGGACGAGGTCACAGCCGACGCGGGTGACGAGTGCCAATTCCTCGGCGTTCTCCACGCCCTCGGCGACCGTGTTGAGCCCTAAACGCCGTGCGAGCTCGACGCTGGATTCCAGCATGGCGAGTGCTTCGGCATCGTGGCAGGCGCCGTTGACGAAGCTGCGATCAATTTTTAGCTCCTGCGCGGGGATGCGCTGCAACTGTTGCAGCGTGGAGGCCCCAGTGCCGTAATCGTCGATCGACACGCCCACGCCCTTCAAGCGCAGACGCGTGAGGATTTCTGCGGGCTTGGCGATGTTCTCAATCAGCCGCGATTCGGTGACCTCTACCACCAAGCTTGCGGGGTCGATGCCGGCCTGTTGCACGAGGGCGATGACCTCGTCGGCAAAGCGCAGGTTGTTGAGGTTCTCAGCGGAGACGTTGACCGCCACCGTCAGGCCGGGCTTGCAGGCGAGCAAACGCGGGCAGTCGGCCAGCACCGCGCGCAACATGCCGAGCGTCAGCGCGTCCATCAGGCCGTTTTCTTCGGCCACCGGGATGACGGCGACCGGCGGCACGCTGCCTTGCTCTGGGCACTGCCAGCGCAACAGCGCCTCGACCCCGTGCACGGTGCGGCTGCGCGGGCAAATCTTGGGCTGGTAGTGGGCGCGGATGGCCCCTGCGGCGATCCCATGCTCGATGGCCTGCACCGACAAGCGCGGCACCGCGCGGGATTTGCTCGCGCTGCTCGGTGGCCGGGCGCGGGCGAGCACGTCGCGCAGGTCAGCGGCCGTCACAGGCTTGGTGAGCACGCCGACCACGCTCAGCTGGTGCGCCTCGGATAACTGCCGCGCGGTATTGAGAATGCGGCGGTCGGCACCGGACATCAGCACCAGCGCCGGGGCCATCGGGTAACGCGCGAGGTGGCGGACGAACTCCAAGCCGTCCATGCCCGGCATATTGAGATCGCAGAGCACGAGTTGTGGTTGCTCGGCGTCCATGACCGCCAGTGCTGCGACACCGTCGGCTGCGCTGAAGACCGTGGCGACACCCTCGGTTTTCAGCATGCGGGTCAGCACGCTCGCAAGGAAGCGATCATCGTCAACGATCAGCACACTGTGCGGGGCGGTGGTCATGCGCGGGGCGGATTCAACTGGGCTTGGATGGCGTGAGCAACTCGGTGCAACTCGCTCGCCAGCTGGGTGCCGCTGGCTTGGGCGGAGTCGAGTCTACCCGCCTTGGCGGCTTGTTCCATCGCCAAGCAATGCTCCGCCAGCACAAAGGCCCCGATGGCGCGCGCGGAGGACTTGAGCTTGTGCGCTTCGCCGCCAGCCGCGGTCAGATCGCCCACCGCCAGCGCCGCTTGGATTTGCTGAAGGCTCTCAAGTGCGGGCGGCGCAAAGCCGCCTAAGATCTCGCGGACGCTGTCGGGGTCATCGCCAATCAATTCACGCAGGACTTGCGCGTCAAAGGCAGGGCGCTCTGGGCTGACCTCGGGTGTTGCGGGCGGCGGCAGGATGCCCTCCAGCAAGTGCTTGAGCTTGCGCAAATCCAAGGGCTTGCTGAGGTAGTAGTCCATGCCCGCCTCGCGGCAGCGGTCGGCCTCGCCCTGTAGGGCATTCGCGGTGATGGCGATGATGTAGATCGCCGTGCCGCTGGTTTGCTCTCGGGCGCGAACGGCGCGCGCAAGGGCGTAGCCGTCCATCACCGGCATGTGGCAATCGGTGAGCAGGCAGGCGTAGCGCCGGCGACCTAGCTCCTGCAAGGCTTGTTCACCGTTCTCGACCATCTCTGAGGTGTAGCCGAGCAAGCCCAGTTGGCGGCGGATCACCTCCTGATTGGTGAAGTTGTCCTCGGCGACCAAGATCAAGCGGCCATTGCGCTCGGCCTCGTCGGGGCTCTCCAAGGCGCGCGGCGCAGTGCTGGCGGCAAAGAATTTGGGTTGCGCTACGGCAGGGCTGGCGCGGCCTGCGGCGGTGCCGAGCGCGAGCAGCAGGCTGCTGCGGATGAGCGGGTCGGCTGCGAGCGACACGACATTGCTCAAGCGGATGCCCTCGGCGTCGAAGCGCCGCTCCGCGACAAAGCGCAGCTGGGCGTGCACGGCACCACTGCTGGCTTGGGCGATCAGCCCGCGCACTTCGTCATCGCTGAGCTGGTGGCTGAGGTAGACCACCACCGCCGCGCCACTGCCCAACACCTGCGGCAGCAAGCTCAGGAGTGCGGCAGCGGTGGCAAAGGTCGCCGCCTCAGCGCCGGCGTCGCGGCTGTAGTCGGCGACGATCTGCCCTTGCTCGCGCTCGGGGTCGGCGATCAGCACGGTGACGCCATCGAGCCGCACTTCGTCCGGGGCGGGGTCGCCGTCGGCCAGTGCCATGGGTAAGTCCACGCTGAAGCAGGCACCTTGTCCGAGTGCCGAGCGCAGGCTGATGCGCCCGCCCATCATCTCCACCAGTTGTTTGACGATGGACAGCCCAAGGCCGGTGCCGCCAAAGCGGCGGCTGGTAGAGGATTCCGCCTGCGCAAACGGCTGGAACAAAGCCGCCTGTTGGTCTTCGCTCATGCCGATGCCGTCGTCGCGCACGCTGAAGCGCATCCACTGCACATTGCCTTCCGCCTCTAGCGGTTGCACGTCCACCCGCACCGAACCGCGCTCGGTGAACTTGATGGCATTGCCGATCAGATTGGTGAGGATTTGCCTCAAGCGCACCGGGTCGGTCGCCAGCCCGCGCGGGGTGTTGGGGGCGACTCGGGTGAGCAGGCGCAAGCCCTTGCGGACTGCGCTTAGGCCCAAGCTTTCGGTGATGCCATCGGCCAACTCGCGCAGCGACACCGGCAGCGTCTCCAGCGACAGCTTGCCGGCCTCGATTTTCGAGAAGTCCAAGATGTCATTGAGCAGGGTCAGCAGCGCGTTGGCGGATTCGCGCATGGTGGCGAGCATCCGCTCTTGCTCGGAGTCCAGCGGCGTCTGCGCGAGCAGGTCAGCAATGCCGACCACGCCGTTCATCGGCGTGCGGATCTCATGGCTCATGGTGGCGAGGAAATCGCTCTTCGCGCGCGTTGCCGACTCGGCCTGATCGCGCGCGCGGCTGAGTGCCAGCTCCAACTCCTTGCGGTCGGTGAGGTCAGTAAACAGCCCGTGCCAGACTGCGCTGCCGTCCTCTTGCCGCTGCAAATGCGCCATGCCGCGCACCCAGCGCAGACCCTGCTTGCGGTGGTGGATGCGGAACTCACAGAGCCAAGGCGCGCCGGTCGCTAAGCTCTCGGCGATGGCCTTTTGGATCAGCACTTGGTCTTCCGCGACCACGGCGGCGAATGCGGCTTGGTAGTTGTCGAGCAAGACGTCTGCGGGCACGCCGAGCAATTCCTCGCAGCCGCCGCTGACAAAGCCGAAGCGCGGCGGCCCATCGGCCGGTTGCAGGTATTGGTACACCGCGCCGGGCACACCGTCGGTGATGTCTTGCAGCAATTTCTGCGTTGCCTCGGCCTTGCGCTGCGCTTGCAGGCGGTCGCTGACGTCCACCAGCGCAGCGATCAAGCCCTCCGGCGCGCCCGCTGCATTGCGCAGCGAGGAGAGCCAGATGAGGAAATCACGCGGCGCGCCGCGCCGGTTGTAGAGCTGAATCTGCCGGTGGATGCTGCTGCCGCGCGTGAGCACCATCTGCACGTCCGCTGCGAGTGCTTCGGTATTGCCGCGCAGTTGCTGTAAAAACTCCGCCATCGGCAGGCCGGGCGCGGGCAGCGTCAGCTCGCCAAAGGCTTGCCGGTAGGCCGGATTGCAGACCGTCACGCAGCGCTCGGCGTTGAGCACGAACATCGGCGTCGGCAGGGTTTCCACCAAGGTGTTTTGGAACACCAACTTTTGCTGCAACTGGCTGGAGAGTGCTTCTAGCTCCGCCGTGCGCCGTTGCACCCGCTGCTCCAGCGTGCTGTTGACCTCCAGCAGTTGCTTCTCTGAGCGCGCCAGCCTGCGGCCATAAAAATAGAAGTACAGGATCAACGCGAGCACCGAGGCCGTGCACAGCAGCGCGGACAGCAGCAAAAGTTGCTGCTGCTGGTGCAGGACGTGGAGCGACTCCGCCGCGTCCACCTCCGTCACCAGCCCGAGGTCTAAGTCCGCGAGCCATGTCCACGCGCCCAGCACCGGCTCGCCGCGATAGTTTGGGTAGGGCGCGGTGCGCACCCCGGATTCCCCGCGCACGGCGGTGGCCACCGCAACGGTGAGCTGCTCCGGTGTCTCCGGTGCGGTTAAACGCAGCGTGCGGGCGGCACTCTGCGCCGTGGCCAAGCGGCCGGATTGCCGCAGGTCGTCTTCAAAGCGCGAGGGGTTGATCAGCACCCCTAGGCGGTTAAACGCGTAGGTTTCGCCGCGTGCCTCCTTGCGGGTGAGGTCAAACAATGCGCCGAGTTTTTGGCTGGCATCAATCCGGAACACCAAGAGCGCGCCGACTGGCGCATCCGCCGCCGCCCGCAACGGTGCAAGCACATAGAGGCTGGCCGCCGTGGGGCTGGACTCCACCGTGCTGTGGATGCTCTCGCCGCGCCAAGCGGCGGCCCATTGCTGCGGTGTCAGCGGCAGGGCCGGGCTGCTGCCGATGGCGGCTTCGTCCTGCGCCGCCAGCACACGGCCATCGCGGGCGAGCACCCGGAAGTCTTGCAGGCCGTCCAAGGGCTGGCTGGTGCTGAGCTGTATCCGCAACTGCCTCACGACCTCCGCGTGGGCGGGCGAGCCGGCGGTGCTGGCGAGCAAAGGCGGCAGCAGTTCCGTCAGTTCTTGGTGATCGGCCCAGAGCTTGGCGGCGAGCTGGGTGGCCTCCACCTCGCGCGCCAGCAAGCGCTTCGCGGTGGCTAAATCGGCGCGCAATTGGCTGCTGCGGTCGGCCAGCACCGAGGCCTCGATCCGGCGGTTGAGGGCGTAAAGCGCCGTCAAAATACAGGCAACGGCTATGGCAGAAACCACCAGCGCCTGCCAAAAAGCCGTCGTTGGCCGCCGAACGCGCTTGGCGCTTGCCGCGTCAGCTGGGTGCGGTGCAGTGGTCACGAGGAGGTATGGGCGCACGAAAGTGGGTGGGCAGGCACTGCGACGGGCGCTGCTCCGTCGGCGATTGCTGCAAGTTTGCGGCCAGCGGCTGGCACCATGGCGGGCATGCGGCCGGCCTAGTCCAGGAACAAATCCGGCGTGCTGCCCGCGTTTGCGGGCGCTGGCCGCAGCCACAGGTGCAAGCCGCTACCGTGCTGGCGCAGCCACTGTTGGCTGCCCTCATAGCTCGGGCAGTGGCTAGCGACCAAACGCCAAAACGCCGGCGAGTGATCTTGGTGCACGAGGTGGCAAAGCTCGTGGATGACGACGTAGCGCAGCACTTCCGTCGGTGCCAATAACAGCCGCCAACTGAGCGAGATCTCCCCGGTGCGCTTGCAGCTGCCCCATTGCGAGCGGGTGTCGGCAATGCGCAATTGCTTAAAGCGCAGGCCCATGCGCTGGGCTTCAGCCAGCAGGATGTCCTCGCACTCCAGCCGCGCCTCATGGATGTACGCCGCGCGCAATAGCCGCAGGCGTTGCTCAGGGCTCAAGCTGGTCGGGCCGAACAATTCCACCGCCTCGGCGGTAAACCGAACCTGCGGCCGCGCCAGTGCAGCCGGCTGGAAGCGCAGCGGCAGTAGCGCGCCGCGCAACAGGGTCTGATCGCTGCCATCCCAGCGGATGGCCGCCGGGCCATGGGCCTGGGACTTGGCCTGCGCGCGGCGGCGGGCGTCCAGCACCCAGTCAATCCGGCTGGCTAAAAAGGCTCGGGCCTCCGCGCGGCTGACGCGCTTGGGGATGGTCAGCCGCACCGCACCGGTGGCACTCACGGTGATGCGAATGCTGCGCGCGGCCGCGTGCACGCGCTCATCCACCGCAAACGGGAACTGCATCGCTGGCTATTGCGGCCGGTAGCCGAGCCGCTCCAGCAGCCCGTCTAGCTCGTCGAGAGAATGGAACTTCACCTTTAGCTCCCCTTTACCTTGTGTGTCTGCGCTCAATTGCACCGCAAAACCGAGTTTGTCGGATAGCTGCTGCTCCAGCCTGCGCCAGTCGGCAGCTTTCAGCGGTTTGGCCGGTGCACCCTTGCGCTCGGCGGCCAAGCGGCGCTCCAAGGCCCTAACGGTGAGATTGCGGCGCACCACCTCCGCCGCCCAGCGGCTTTGTTCAGTGGCAGAGAGTGCCGAGAGCACCTTGGCGTGGCCCAAGCTCACATGGCCTTCATCCACCAGCGACTGCACGGCAGGCTCTAGGTGCAGCAGGCGCAGGACATGGGTGACGTAGACGCGGCTCTTGCCGATGCGCTGGGCGATTTCCTCATGCGTCAGCTGGTGCATCTCGCTCAAGCGCTTGAGGCCCGCAGCCGCCTCAATCGGGCTCAAAGATTCGCGCTGGATGTTCTCAATCAGCCCCAAGATGAAGGCTTCATCGTCGTCCAAATCGGCGCGGACGATGGCGGGCACTTCATGCAGGCCCACCATCTGTGCCGCCCGCCAGCGGCGCTCGCCCGCCAAAATCTCATAGCCCCAGACCGTGGGCCGCAGCACGATGGGCTGCACCACGCCGGAGGTCGCAATGCTGGTCGCCAACTCTTGCAGCGCCTCCGGCTTGAACAACTTGCGCGCCTGCTGGCTGCCCGGACGGATCAGATCGACAGGGACGGATTTAACGGCTTGCGGTGCAGTCATGCCCACAGTTTAGGCGCTCAGCTCCCTGGGCCTCTGGCATCATCGCGCTCCGAGCCGCACCCACTGGCCAGAGCGCCCGCCCGCAAATGTCCGACGCCATGCAAGACCACTACCGCGCCATCCTCGAAGGTCTGGGCGAAAACCCCGAGCGCGAAGGCCTGCGCGATACCCCCAAGCGCGCCGCAAAGGCCATGACCTTCCTCACCCAAGGCTATCGGCAGAGCTTGGACGAAATCATCAACGGGGCTTTATTCGACACCACCAATAACGAGATGGTGATCGTCAAAGACATCGAGCTCTACTCGATGTGCGAGCACCACATCCTGCCCTTCTTCGGCCGCGCCCACGTCGGCTATATCCCGGACGGCAAAGTGCTGGGTTTATCGAAAATCCCCCGCATCGTCGATTTGTTCTCCCGCCGCCTGCAAATCCAAGAGCAACTCACCAAGCAAATTGGCGAATGTATTCAGGAAGTCACCAAGGCCAAAGGTGTAGCCGTGGTCATTGAAGCCCGCCACATGTGCGCCATGATGCGCGGCGTGCAAAAGCAACACTCATCGATGACCACCTCGATGATGGAAGGCCGCTTCCGCGAAGACCCACGGACGCGGCATGAGTTTTTGACTTTGATTAAGGGGTGATTTGGGGCTTTTGCGCTCTGACCGAAGCAAACCAAGAAGGTGATTCATGGAAGGCGTTGACAATGAAATTTACCCTTTCAAGGATCTACCACTAACTCCGGGAGTCGCTGAGCATCTAATTATTGAGTTGTTTTCTGGCAAGTTGGAATCGCGGCAGCGCATCATTGATTTAGTTGTTGAGACTCATCAGAAGCGGGGTGGAAAAAACGGAGCAGCGGTTGATGTCCCCCGCACGATTAAAAGGTCGCTCGAAAATTTAAGGGAGAGAGGGCGGGCCAGCAATCCCGGCAATGGATATTGGCGTGTAGCCGGCGTCGCAGCCATCCCTGCCCCTGACATAACAAATGATGATATTCCTCCGGTTTTGCCACTCCCAATCGCGGAAAGATCGATTGGAAGCGGCACAGGAAGCGTTTATGTTTATTTCTTCCCTACTTATGAGGCGAACGCGAAATTAATTGGCAGCGTGCGTTGGCTCTGCAAAATCGGACGTAGCGATAGAGACCCGTTATTGCGGGTTCTTTCGCAAGCGGGCACCGCCTTGCCTGAAAGACCGAAAATAGCTCTGTTAATTAATTCTAATGATCCCAGTGCAATGGAGTCGGCGATCCACAGCACCTTAAAGCTCAGGGCTCAATGGAGCGCTTCGTCGCCAGGATCTGAGTGGTTTGAGACCAACCCAGACGAAGTTGAGGAAATCTTTAACTTTATCTCCCATAAAACAGGTGGATAGCTGCAGGGTGCTCACTGTCGTAGGTCCGCCGTCCAAATGCCTAACCGGCAGCCCTCTCACCAAATCAGACGAAGGCCGCGCCCGCTGGCGGGGCTAGTCTTTTGGGCAGT
>CAZHTI010000095.1:0-2114 GCA_964535755.1 uncultured Salinisphaerales bacterium
CAACATCGGCGGCGGCAAACTCTTCCACATCCTCAGCGGCAACCTCAGCCACCAGATCGAGCACCATCTCTTCCCCGACATGCCGAGCAACCGGTACCCGGAAGTGGCCCCGCGCGTGCGTGCGCTGGCCGCGCGCTATCGCCTGCCCTACAACACCGGCTCGCTGACGCGGCAGTTCGGCACCACCACGCTGACGATCTGGCGGCTGGCATTCCCCGGCGGCAAGGCGGTAGAAATGGCGGCCTGAAGCGGAGGCTCGCACCGCCACCGCCCCGCGCGCCTGCCACCAACGCCAACGCGGTACCAGCACAAAAAAAGCGGCAGCCTCTGGGCTGCCGTCTTTGCTTGGCCGTTGCCTCAGCCCGCGAGTGCGGCCTCGGCGGGCAGATAGGGATAACCGAGCACCTCCGCCACCGCCTTGTAAGTGACCTGTCCCAAGTGCACGTTGAGGCCTTCGCGCAGATTGGCGTCGTCGAGCAGCGCCTTGCGGTAGCCCTTGTTGGCCAGCGCTATGGCGTAGGGCAAGGTGGCGTTGGTGAGCGCGAAGGTTGAGGTACGCGCGACACCGCCCGGCATGTTGGCCACGCAGTAATGGACGATGTCATCCACCACATAGGTCGGGTTCTGGTGGGTGGTGGCGTGGGAGGTTTCAAAGCAGCCGCCTTGGTCAATGGCCACGTCGACGATCACCGTGCCCGGCTTCATGTGGCCGAGCATTTCTCGGGTCACCAGTTTCGGCGCTGCAGCCCCCGGCACCAGCACCGCGCCAATCACGAGGTCCGCGTTGGCGAGGCAGCTCTCCAGCGCATCGGCAGTCGAATACAAGGTTTTCAGCTTGCTCTCGAACACGGTGTCCAGCCAATTCAAACGAGGCAGCGAGCGGTCGAGAATCGTCACCGAAGCACCCATGCCGACCGCGACCCGTGCCGCGTTGTAGCCGACCACACCGCCACCAATCACCACCACTTGCGCGGGTGCGACACCGGGCACGCCGCCCATCAACACGCCGTTGCCGCCCTGCGCTTTTTCCATCGCATGGGCGCCGGCTTGGATGCTCATGCGGCCCGCAACTTCGCTCATTGGTGCCAGTAGCGGCAAGCCGCCGCGGCCATCGGTCACTGTTTCATAGGCGATGGCGATGCAGCCGGAGTCCACCAGTGCGCGGGTTTGCTCGGGGTCTGGTGCCAAGTGCAGATAGGTGAACAGGACTTGGCCTGGGCGCAACATCGCGCACTCGACGGCTTGCGGCTCCTTGACCTTAATGATCATCTCCGCGCGTGCAAAAACCTCGGCGGCGGTGTCGACCATCTCCGCACCAGCGGCGACATAGGCCGCATCGGCAAGGCCAATGCCCAGCCCAGCGCCTTTTTGGATGAGTACCTGGTGGCCGTGCGCGCTGAGCTCTCTGACCCCTGCTGGGGTGAGGCCGACACGGTACTCGTGATTTTTGATTTCCTTCGGGGTGCCAATAAGCATGTGTTTTTCAACCGGAATTGCTGACGTTGGAGTGAGTCTAGCCTAGGCTAGCGCCCTCAATCCTTAGCAAAAACCGACCCATGCTCACCCCGCGCATCTCCATCGTCACCGCAATTTTGTTCGCCTTCGGCTTCGGCATGGCGCTCTACTACGGCAACCAGTGGTACAAGCTGCCCGAATACAGCCCTGCTGACTTGGAAGCCTCCATCGAACTCAATTTGGCGCTCGACCTCCAACGCCGGCCCAAGGCCAATGAAATGAGCGAGGCAGAAGTCAGCGCCCAACGCGAGAAAATCCGCGCAGAGGTCACTGCCAATGTGGAGAAGGAGCGCGACGATATTCGTAAAGCCTTTATCTACGGCGTGTTAATGACCGCGTTTGCACTGATGCAATTAATCTTTCTTCGGCGGTTTAAGCAGCAATAAAACGAACTAAGGTAAAAAAAAAGGCGGCCCAAGGGCCGCCTTTTTCACTCGCGGAACGCCTTAGGGCGAGTCTGAGGTGACGGTGAAGCTGAAAATAGTCGTCAGTCCATTGGAGATCACTTTAATCTCCAGCGGGCCACTCACGTCCTTAGGTGGGTTTGGAGCGTCATTTGCCTTAATTGCAAAGGTGTAGGTATTTGCGGCGGCCGAATC
>CAZHTI010000095.1:2214-9035 GCA_964535755.1 uncultured Salinisphaerales bacterium
TGGTGCTGTCGGTGGTAGTTGCCGTAACGCGGACTACGGTGTGGGTAGAGCCGGACCGAACCACCGTTTGCACGGTGCCAGTGTCGTCGGTTTTACCGGTGACTGGGCTCAGGCTAACGCCGCCGCTCGTGGTGTTAAGGGTGAAACTGACATCCTGCTGCGGCACTGGGCCACCGCTGGCGTTCTTGACGCGGAACACCACAGTAGAAGTTTCCGGCTGGCCAGAGCCACGCAAGCCGATGGTCGTGGGTGTGGCCGAGACAAACTCAATACCGCCAATCGATGAGGGCTGAACGGTGAGGCTGCCGGAGGAAGTCAGGGTGGACCCGTTCACTGTGGTGGATGCGGTGACGGTGTCAGCACCCGAGCAGCCTTGGGCAACATAAGTGGCATTTGCAGTGCCACTAAAGGTGGTGGCTGGTGTCCCGTTGATGCGGCTTAATCCACGGCCCGTGCAGTTGGAGGAAAACGACACCGAAACGGATTCTGGCAAGGGCTGGTTGCCGTTGGCGGTATCGACAATATCCACCCGCAAACCGGTGCTGCCACCTGCTGCGAGTGGGGACTGGCCAATGGCGACGACACCGTCGCGAAACACGCCGGATGAATCGAAAGATCCCATGCGATAGACCGCAACAATTGGCCCGCCGGAGGAACTACCACCGGAGCTTGAACCGGAGCCGCTGCTGGATCCACTAGAGGAAGTGTCATTCGACCCTAAGCTGCCACCGCCACCGCCACCGCAGGCGGTGAGCAAGGCGAATAAGCCGATCGACAAAGATGACGTCAGTGCACGTTTCAACATGCTGCTCCCCTAATCGCCACCCAGCGTGGCGCTGCATAAAAGTAATTTGATGCTAACCGCGAAATTCAATCAAAACAAGAAAATCGCCGCACTTCCTCAAGCAAACACTACGCCTTTTGGCGCGGCTACAGCGCCGATAATCTGACGCTCAGCCCGCGCACCGAAATCGGGCGGCAAACGCCATGCCTGAGCCCACGGTTTAGACGCTAGCCCCCATGCAGCGGTGGGCAAAAAAACAAAACTGGTGTCCGAGGCGGGATTCGAACCCGCGGCCTGTCGCTTAGGAGGCGACCGCTCTATCCAGCTGAGCTACAGGGACGTGATGGTGGGCAATGATAAATCAGCCTGCGCAGCGCGAAGCGCTCTAATGTTTAAGGACTTGCCCTAAAAATGCCTGCAAGCGCGGGTTGCCCGTCTGGTTAAAGAACTCCTCCGGCGGCGCTTGGTAGGCGACCTCACCCTGGTCCATAAACACGACGCGGCTGGCGACTGCGCGGGCAAAGCCCATTTCGTGCGTCACGACCACCATGGTCATGCCCTCGGCGGCGAGTTGTTTCATCACGTCGAGCACTTCACCGACTTTTTCTGGGTCGAGTGCGGAGGTGGGCTCGTCAAACAACATCGCATGGGGCTGCATAGCAAGCGCTCGGGCAATTGCCACCCGTTGCTGCTGACCGCCGGAAAGCTGCAAGGGCTTGACGCCCGCTTTGTCGGCCAGGCCGACCTTCTCTAGCAGTTGCTTCGCGCGTGCAGTAGCAGCCGCCGTGCTCTCTCCGCGCACTTTGGTGGGTGCGAGGAGCAGGTTCTCCAGCACCGTGAGGTGCGGGAACAGGTTGAACTGCTGGAACACCATGCCGACTTGCGCACGCAGTTGGTTGAGGTCAACACGCTCACCATGCACAGCAATGCCATCGACCAGCAAGCTGCCGCCGGTGATCGACTCCAGCGCGTTGATGGTGCGCAGCAGCGTGCTTTTGCCGCAGCCCGATGGCCCGACAATGCAGACGACTTCGCCGCGTCGGACTTCTAGCGTCGCGGACTTAAGCCCTAGAGTGCCGTTGGGGTAGCGCTTCTCGACCTGCTCTAGCCGGATCAGCACATCGCTGTTGTCGGGCTGCGCTTTAGTGCTCACGGCTAAGTCTCCGTTCTAAACGACGCACGGCGTAGCTGAGCACGCCGGTCAGCACGAGGTACATCAGCGCCACGGTGAACCACACTTCGAAGGGGGAGAACGTCGAGGAAACCACTTCGCGCCCGGCCTTGGTGAGGTCGGTCAGCGCCATGACCGACACCAGCGAGGAGTCCTTGACCAAATTGATGCTCTGCCCAGCGAGTGGCGGCAGCACTTGCCGGATCGCCTGCGGCAGCACGACGTAGCGCAGCGTTTGCGCGCCCGTCAGGCCCAAGCTGCGTGCGGCTTCCGTCTGGCCTTTTGGGATGGCCTCAATGCCGGCACGGATGATTTCCGCCACATACGCACCGGTGAACACGGCAAGGGCCGCTACCCCTGCGACGAAGGCCGAGACCTGAAACACCGTCCCCAAAAAGAAATAGGCGATGAAAATCTGCACCAACAAAGGCGTGCCACGAATCAGCTCGACGTATCCGGTTGCGAGCGCGTGAATGGTCGGGTTAGTGGAGATGCGCCCTAGCCCACCCAGCAAGCCAAACACGAGCGAGAGCACCAAGGCGCAGGCGGAGATTTGGATGGTGAGCCACAGCCCCTCCAGCAAGGGGCCGGGCTTGATGCCGGGCTTGCGGGCGAGGATGTCGTTTTGGAACACCAAGTCGCCTTGGCCGACTAAGACAGTCGAGAAGCCGGTGAACTTCTCCTCGGCGCTGCCTTTGAGTTCGGTGACGACCAAGCTCTGGCGGTCTTCCGCAATCTGTACGAAGCCATCGAAGGGTGCGACCACCTCCTCGCCCTCGGTACTCACTAGGTATTGCGGGATGCGCTCCCAGCGCCAGGTGTAGTCAACCCGCTCGCCCGCTTTATAGAGCGCGTAGCCGAGTGCTACGACGACAATCGCCGTCAGCAGATGCCAGGGCCAAGTGCTTAATTGACGTTTTGCAGCCACGCAGTCCCCTCAAACCACTTTTTATAGAGCGCGTCGTAAATGCCGTCGCGCTTGATTTGCGCCAGATAGTTGTTGAGCCAGTTCAGCGTGTCGGGGTCGCCCTTGCGGATCGCCCAAGCGAGTGCCTCCTGCGTGAATGGCTTGCCCAAGAACGCGACCTTGTCCTTGTATTGGTTGTAGTAAATCTGGTTAAACGGTAGGTCATAGACGAAAGCATCGGCGCGGCCAGCGCGTACTTCTAGCGCAGCTTCTGCCTCGCTCTCAAACTGCTTCAACTTGGCCTTGGCGAAGTATTTGCGAGCGGCCAGATCGCCCGTGGTGCCCAACTTGCTGATCACCGTGAAGTTGGGCGCGTTGAGGGTTTTGTAATCGAGCACCTTGCCTTCGTGCTTCTTCGCCAACAGCACGGTTTGGCCGATGACGATGTAGGGGTCGCAGAAATTCACCTGTAGGTTGCGCTCAGGCGTGATGGTCATGCCGCCCATGAGCACGTCGAACTTATTGGTCAGCAAGGCGGGGATGATGCCGTCCCAAGAGGTGTTGACGAAGGTGACCTTAACGCCCATGTACTTGCCCATCAGACGTGCGAGGTCGACGTCGAAGCCGACGATGGCACCTTGCTTATCGCGCATTTCAAATGGCATGTAACCCGCCTCCAAACCGATGCGCAGCTCACCGCGCTTCAAAATTTGGTTGAGGGTGGATTTCTCCCATAGGGCTTGGTCGGCATGGGCGCTGGTGGCGGCCATTCCAAAACTCAGCACCAGCCATAGGGCAAACAGATATCTCTGGGCTTTACTCCGCACGCATTCTTCCTTTTGAGCGCAATTTGGTGATCTTGAGTCCGGTGAATCCGCGCTTGAGTGTCACGACTTCGTCAGAAAGCGAGACCATGGTCGGAATATTTGCCGCGCTGACCTGTGTGCGCGTGCTGTAGCTCAGTTCAGCGCTCAGCCAAGGGAAGCCCGAGCGCTTGACCTGGATGTTCTCAACCGAGGTTTCCGTGCGCGCCTGAAGCACGGTCAATGCCGCTGCAGCCTGTTTCAAATAGCCGCAGATTTCGCTTTTACCACCCTCTACTTGCCATTCACTGTTCGGCTTGTCGTAGACCAGCTCGACTTCAACATCCTCACTGTAAGCCGCGCAGGCTTCAGACTCCCCAGACATCGACAGCGCGGCTTGCTCCCCAATCCAGCGGGTGAGTGCTGTCTCAGAGAACACTTGTCTGCCGTGCAGGTAGAAGCCGCCGGCACAGAGCAGCAATAGGAGTATTTTTTTCACGGGCTAACTTAGGAGTGGATTGGGAAAAGTGGTTGAACAATTTAGTGGATATGTCTGCCCGCTGTCGCGATGATCGCCGAACTACCGCCGCTAAACTTTAGGTATGGCTACCGATCACAACGCCGAATTGCAGTGGATCGCCACGCAGCTTGAGAGTGCCAAGGCGCACCTCATCCACCTCGCCAATATCAACTCTGGCAGCTTTAACGCAGCTGGCGTCAATGCGGTGGCGCGGTCACTACACGCAATGTTCGCACCACTTGGCGTGCGCGCCGAGTTTTTGGACCTAGCCCCTTATGTCAGCACCAACGATGCTGGCCTACGCGTAGAGCGCCCTTTAGGGCAAGCGCTGCGGATGACGCAGCGGCCAGACGCCCCTTTGCAGGTGTTCTTCTGCGGGCATATGGACACGGTCTTTGCGGCAGACTCGCCGTTCCAAACCGTTACCGACCATGGCGACAGGCTGCAAGGCCCGGGTGTCGCCGACCTCAAAGGGGGATTGGTCGCGCTGCACTTAGCGCTCACCGCGCTGGAGCAAAGCCCCTTGAAGGAGCGCATTGGTTACACCGTGCTGCTGAATCCGGACGAAGAAATCGGTTCGGCGGGCTCGGCCCCCTTGCTGAGAGAGGCCGCCGGCAAGCACCACTTTGGCTTGATCTACGAGCCTGCGTTGCCCGATGGCTCCATCGCCAGCGCGCGCAAGGGCTCGGGCAATTTTGATGTGGTGGTCAAAGGCCGAGCAGCACATGCTGGGCGGGATTTCGACAAAGGACGCAATGCGATTGCGGCGGCATCGGAGTTCGTCGCCGCCTTGAATGCCCTCAATGGCCAGCGCGATGGCGTCACCATCAACCCTGGCTACTTTAAGGGCGGCGGCGCGCTCAACGTAGTGCCGGACACTGCGGTGGTGAAGTTCAACGTCCGCACCAGTCAGCCGTCGGACGAGTGTTGGATGCAGGACGAACTCGACCTGCTGATGACGCGCCTGACTGCCCGCGAGGGCTACTCCTGCCAGCTCTACGGCGGCTTTACTCGCCCGCCGAAGGTGGTGACGGCGCAAATCCAGCAACTGATGGACTACGTCGCCGACACGGCTGGGTTGCTCGGCACACCGGTGCGCTATCAAGCCACCGGCGGCTGCTGCGACGGCAATAACCTCGCCGCCTACGGCCTACCCAATCTCGACAACATGGGCGTGCTGGGCGATGGCATTCACTCCAGCGCCGAATGGATGCAGGTGACTAGCCTCGTCAGCCGCGCGCAGCTCAGCGCCTTGCTGCTGCTGCGCATCGCCAGCGGGGAGCTGACATGGAACTAGCCGACTTCAGCCACTACCTGCGGGTGCGCTACGGCGAGTGCGACACCCAGCGCGTCGTCTTCAACGCCCGCTACGGCGAGTATGTGGACGTCGCCTTCACCGAGTTTCTCCGTGCGATTGGCTATGGCTTAGGTGCCGCACAGCCGCTGCCGGAGGTGCAGTTGGTCAAACAGACCACGCAGTGGCGCGGCCCTGCCCGCAATGACCAAATCCTTCGCTTGACCCTGCGCTGCCTGAGCATTGGCAACACCTCGTTTGTGATGCGCACCGAGTTCTTCCAACACGGCGCAGATATTGCATTTGCAGACACCGAAACCGTGTACGTCCACGTCGATCACTCCTTTCAAAAGGCCCCATTGCCGGCTGCATTCGCCGACGCCCTACTGGCAGGCGCGAAGGGCCATTACAGCGACCACGCTGGCGCACTCTCCCGAACATGAAAGTCATCCGCCCGATTGCCGCCGCAGACCTCCCCGCCCTGCTGCAACTCGCCCATGCTGCCGGTGCGGGCTTTACTTCGCTACCGACCAACGAGGCCTATCTCAAGGGCAAGATCGACTTATCACTCGCCTCGTTCGCCGGCGCGGTCAGCAGCGCCGGCCACGAGCGCTATTTGTTTGTGATGGAGGACATAAGCACCGGCGAGATTGGTGCTTGCTGCGCGGTTGAAGCGGCTTGCGGGCTTGATGAGGCCTTCTACAACTACCGCATCGGCCTCACCGTGCACGCCAGCCGCGAACTAGGCATCTACAACCGCGTGCCGACGCTGTATCTCTCGAACGATTACACCGGCACCAGCGTGCTGTGTTCGCTGTTTATGCAGCCGCATTTCCGCGGCGAGGGCGCGGGCAAGCTGCTCTCTAAATGCCGATTCTTGTTTATGGCGCAATTCCCGCAGCGCTTTGCCGATAAGGTCATCGCCGAAATGCGGGGCGTGTCTAACGACGCTGGTCGCTCGCCGTTTTGGGAGGGCTTAGGCCGCCACTTTATGAGTGTCGAATACACCGAGGCCGAGCATATCGTCGGCATGGGCAACAAAGCCTTCATCGCCGAGTTGATGCCGCCGCACCCGATCTACGCCGTGTTGCTGCCGCAAGAAGCGCAACAAGTGATGGGCAAAGTCCACTCGGAGACCGCCCCCGCCCTGCATCTGTTGGAGCAAGAAGGCTTCCGCTACCAAGGCTATGTCGACATCTTCGACGGCGGCCCGACGGTGGAAGCACCGCGCTCGGCGATCCGCAGCATTGCCCAATCGCAGCTACTACCGGTGCGGCGCGGCCTACCTACGGCCGCCACCAAGGGGCTGATCGCGAATACCGATCTGCAAGGCTTCCGCTGC
>CAZHTI010000096.1:0-8992 GCA_964535755.1 uncultured Salinisphaerales bacterium
TCGTCGGCTTGGTAAGGGTCATCGACCAAGCTGAATGGCACCGTGCGGCCGACTAGGGCTTCCAGCAGGCGCAGCTCGACATCGCGGTGATTGATGAAGGGGGCGGGGCTGATGGTGGTGGCGGTGATGCGGCGTGGGGCGTCGTGGTGGCGGCTTAGGATGGTCTCCTGCAGCGTCGGCAGCTGCACGCTTTGTAAGAGCACCATGCCGTAGCAGGTGCAGGCATAGCTGCTATCGGCATCCGCCTCGACGTACACGCCGGTGCCGCGTATGCCCATATAGACATGCGGCGTGGCGACGGTAATCGGCGCATTGGGGTCTTTGGGGCCGAACACCGCGAGCAGCGCGCCGTTGACCAAGCGCAGCAGTTGCTTGCCTGCTTGTGCCAGCGGCAGCAGCAATTGGCTGTTCTCGCGCAGCAGGTAGGCGTCGTCGCCCTGCACAAAAATCAGCTCAGCACCCGGGCCGGTGATGATCACTTGGCCAGGCGTGATTTGGCTGGCCGCGTGGATGCGCGCGCCGTCTGCTGTCACCTCACCGCGTAGCGAATAAATGGTTTTGCCAGCGGGCAACCGCGTGCGCGGCGGGCGTGCAGGCGGGGGCGATTCGCTCGCAGCCCGCGCGAGCGGCTGCGCTAAAAACGTAGCCGCTGCGGACCAACCTAAAGCGCGCAGCAAGCGGCGGCGCATCAGGCGGTGCGCAGCGCTTTCTTCAGGGACGATCGTGGGGCGATGCATGGGCGCGGGCAGGTAGCGAGGGCACTAGGGCGAGGCTCTATCATCGCCAAAGCCGCCGCGTCGCGCAGCGCCGGCAGCCGCGCCACTCCTCACCCGTCATGACCCTTAGTCCGCTCTCGCCCCAGCCGCAGCACCGCCACGCCCGCCGGGCCTTTGCCCTGCTAGCGGCCAGCGCGACTTCGCCGTTGGCCGCCGCGAGCCTGCAACTGCAAGCGGGTCTCGGCTACGACGACAACCTCAATCTCGCCCGCGATGGTGGCACCGCGCGTGAGAGCTTTGCGCTACAGGCGCAAGCCGTGGTGACTGGCAGACTCGCCTTAAGCCCCAACCTGCACTGGCGACCAGTGTTGGCCGTGGATGCCAGCCAGCCCAGCCGCTACCAGGCCCTAGGCCAAGTGCGCGGCAGTGTGGGCAGCGAATGGCGTTGGCGCTTGGGGCCGGAGCTTGCCGCGCCGACTTATAGCTTCTTGCTGGAGGGCGCGGTTCTGCGCTCCGCCAGCAGCCTGCGCCAGCACGAAGGCCTGCGGCTGCTGGTGAGCCGCAGCCAAGCGCTGAGCCCTGCTTGGGAGTGGCAGTCGCGTGCCGAGGCCAGCCGCCATTGGGCGAGAGCGCAAGCCTTTAATGGCGACCACCTCGCACTTGGCGCTGGCTTGCGCTACCAGCCGAGCACGCGCTGGCAGCTCAGCGGCAGTGCTGAATGGCGGCAAGGGAGCTTCACCAGCACCGCAGCAATCGCACCGACAGCAGGGCGCGAGGTGGTCGCAGACGATGCCTTCGCCGCCGGTGAGCAGAGCTTCCGGCAGCGCGGCGCGGGTTGGCTCTGGCAGCTCGACTATCAGCAGCAAGTCGCGGCTGACTGGCGTTGGGGCCTGCGGCTGCGGCAAGTGCAGATTGAGGCCGACGCTGGGCCTCGCTACCAGCGCCATCAGGTCTTGCTGAGCCTGCGTCGGCACTGGCGCGGCTAGCGGCGAGCGGCCCCAAGCGCTAGGGCGGCGATAGGGCGAAATTACCTAAGCAAATTTCATCCAACTGTGACGGCACTGTCATGGTTGCCGACTAGGCTCAGCCGCTTGCCAAGTTTTGTGCTCAGCCGCGTCGCTGAGCGGTCGTGGAGCCTCCTCAATGTCGCAACGTTCCTTAATTGCCCCGCCGCTCGCCACGGCGCTTGGCCTCTCTGTTTTACTCGCTGGCCTATGCGCCGCGACCAGCGCCCACGCCCAAGCTCCAGCGGCCTGCGCGCCCTATCGCGGCGTGCCGGTGGCGGAACTCAATCATTACGAAGGGCTGATGCATGAGCACTCCAGCTATTCCGACGGCGACGCGCTGAGCATTCCGGCTGACTACTACCGCCGTGCCAAGCAGGCGGGCTATGGCTTTGTCGGCGGCTCCGAGCACTCGGACAGCTACGACGCTGGCGTGTTTATTGGCGTGCATGGCGATTGCTTCACCACTCCCGACGGTCTGCTGACCTGCAACAACCCCAGCGACGAGCGCCTGCAAAAGTGGACCTCGACGTCCTCGCAAGCCACCGTCGCCAGCAACGCGGACTTCCTCGCCATTCGCGGCTTTGAGTGGACCAGCGACATCTACGGCCACATCAACGTCTACTTCTCGCGCAACTTCTCCAACGCCAAGACCGATGGCGGCTTCTTCGCGACGATGGACACCTTCTGGGATTGGTTCACGCGCCATCCGGACGTACCCGGCAGCGGCGGCTCGCCCACAGCACCAGTGCCGATGGGCGGCGGTGCCGACGGCCTCGCCCACTTCAATCACCCGCACGAGAAATGCCAGACCGAGGACATCCCCGGCCAAGCGGGTGCCTGCGACTGGAACGACTACACGCTGATTCCGGCTGCGGTCGAGCGGATGTTCGGCATCGAGACCTACAACCCTGGCAATGGCGGCGACCGCTACGTGCAGTGGATTGCCCGCGCGCTGGACAAGGGCTGGCGCTTGTCGTTCGTCGGCTCTGAGGACGAGCACGACGGCAACTATGCGAGTGATAGCACCGCCAAAACTGTGGTGATGAGCACCTCGCTCGCCGAGCAGGACTTCAAAGCCGCGCTGCTGGCGCGCCGCAGCTATTCGCTCTCGCCCGGCAAGCACTACCGCGTCGCCTTTGATGCCGCCGGCCACCCGATGGGCGCGCAGCTGAGCTGCACCGTGGGTGCGACGCTGCCCTTGAATGTGCGCGTCACCAATCGTGACGGCTCGCCGGTGGCGGGCGACCTGCGCCTGATCAGCAATGGCGGTGCCGAGATCGGCCGCATCAACGCCAGCAATGGCCGCTTCAATGTGCCGGTGAAGGCTGGCCGCAATTGGTACTACGTCCGCCACCACGGGCCGGACGGGCAGTCCACTGCCTACATCGCGCCGGTCTGGGTCAATGGCGGCGTGCCGGTCGGCGAGTGGCAGCGCGGCGACATGCACGTGCACTCGGATCACTCCTCGGACGGTTCTGCCCTGCGCCAGGGTGCCGATGGCCGTGGGCCGGGCAATGTCTCGGTGGCCGATCAAATCGGGCAGGGCGTGCAGAACGGTTTGAGCTGGATGCCGATCACCGACCACCGCACCTACACCCAGCATTACGACCCGCTCTGGGAGTCCGACCGCCTCTTGCTCATCCCCGGTGAGGAGGCCAATGGCTCGCCGCATTCCACCGTGCTCGGCGCGGTCGACTGGATTGTGCAGGGCGCTGCGCGCTCCGGTGCTGCCGCCTTCGAGCGCCTGCAAACCAGCATCTGGGACGCGCACGCTCAAGGGGCCGTCTGGAGCATCGCCCACCCCGACGACGGCATGGCCAATGCCGACGACAGCGGCAATGCACAGGCGAGCGCGGTCGGCTTCGACATGGTGGAGGGCTGGAACCGCGCCAGTGGCGTGGAGCGCGAGGTCAACTACGCCGAAGGCCGCTGGAACAAGGGCTTCCGCTTCGGCATGTCGGGTGCTTCCGATAGCCACTTCCGCGAGCTGTGGAGCATCGCCGGCCCCGGCATGCCGGCCACCGGCATCTTCGCCGGCAGCTACTCGGAGCGCGGGATATTGCAGGGCCTGAATGCTGGCCGCAGCCGCATCACGCTCGACCCCGAAGCAGCCGCCCCAACCGCGACACTGGAGGCCGACTTCAACAACGACGGCCTCTACGAATCGCTCTGCGGCGATGAGGTGGTGGCACCCACCGGCACCAGCGGCAAGCTGCGCATCAAGGTGGCCAATGCCGTCGGCACCACGGTGCTGCTCTACAAAGCCCCCGGCCGCTCGGCAGGAGCCTTCCGCAGCTATAGCCCGACAGCCGCCGACTTCGAGGTCGTGGAGACGGTGGCTGTGGATGCCAACCCGACTTGGTACCGCGTGGAAGTGCGCGGCACCGGCCAGAACTCTGGCGTGGATACCGCCACCCTCGGTGCCATCCGCGACGGCCAAATCCCCACTTCGACAGTCTCCGCCGATCAACTGCGCGCCGTCTGCTCCCCCATCTTTGTGTCGAACGCGCCGGTAGCACCTAGCCCCGAGCTCGCAGCGCCCGCCGACATTGGCGGCGACGATCGCGCGCTGAAACTGCTCGGCAGCCAAGGCGCGTTCTCAGGCTTCCCCGATGTCGCGACGTCCGAAGGCTTCAGCCATGTGGTGGCCGAAGTCCACGGCAACGAGGGCACCACCCAAGTGCAATACCGCCGCGTGGCGGCCGACGGCACGATGAGCACCGCCGTGACGCTGAGCCCCGCGAGCACTGCCGCGCGCTTCCCGACCATTGCTGCCCGTGGCCAGAACGTCTGGGTCGCGTGGAGCGACGAACGCGCCGGCCAAGTGCCGCGCCGCAGCCACATCTACCTGCGCCAGTCCAGCGATGGCGGCAACACTTGGCAGCCCGAGCAGCGCCTGCGCCAAGTCGCGGGCCGTGCCGAGCGGCCTGATATTGCGCTGACCCCCGACGGCAAGCCGGTGGTGGTCTGGCAGGAAATCACGGCGGCCAATCCCTTCGACATCTACGCCCAAATCCTCGGCAGCGACGCTGAGCCGATCAACATCAGCCGTGCGGGCAAGACCATCTCCGCCGGTAATGCCAGCGATAGCCGCAGCCCGCGCTACCCAGCCAGCGTCTGGCCCAGCGTGGCGGTGGCTGCCGATGGCCGCATCGCCGTCGCCTACCACGACAACCGCACCGACCCCGACCCACTCTGGACGGGTGCCGTCGGCACGGGCGACAGCACCGATGTCGAGAACTACCAAGTGCGCGTGCACACCCGCGCCGCCAGCGCCGGGGTTTGGAGCAGCGGCGTGGAGATCGGCAGCAACAGCCGTGCCGAGCGCCACGCCAGCCTCGCCTTTGCCAGCAACGGTGATTTGCTGCTGGCATGGGATGCCGTGCCGCTCAACGCCGCAGGCAGCAGCTTGGTCGTGGAGTACGCCCGCTCCAGCGATGGTGGGCTGAGCTTCAGCGCACCGGCGGCGATCGCTGCGGATAGCGTCGGCATGGGCCAATACCCGAAGCTGGGGGTGGACGCCGCCGGTGCCGTGCGCGCGGTCTGGTACGACAACCGCAGCAGCGACTGGCGCTGGCGCGTAATGACCGCCGTGCACGACGCACTCGGCAACTGGATGCAGGTCGAGACCCTGCCTGCTCGCGGCATCAACACTTGGCCTGCCACCTCCGGCGGCGCGATTGTCTTCGCCAGCACCCGCAACGCCGAGCGCGTGCAGCGCGACCTCACGCAAGAAATCTTCCTGCGCCTGCCGCCCGTTGCACCACTGCCGTTCGAGATCATCCGCCGCGAGGACGTCAAGCTCAGCACCTTCATCACCTCCGAGCTGCTCTACCCCAAGGGTTTTAGCGGCCCGCTGACGGTCAGCATCAGCGGCGGCAGCGGCGCACAGATCAGCGTCAACGGCAGCCCCTTCACCAATGAGCCGCTCACCATCCTGCCCGGGCAGACGCTCGCCGTGCGCCACATCTCAGCCGCGACTGAAGCCACGGCGACCACCAGCACCGTCAGCATCGGCAGCTACAGCACGCCCTTCATCAGTGTGACCACCGTGTTCGACCGCGTCCCCGCTCCCTTCGACTTTGGCCGCATCGAGGGCCAAGCGCCGGGCGTGTTGGTGGCCTCAGCCGACCGCATCCTGAGCGCCTACAACGCCCCAGCCCATGTCCGCGCAGGGCCTAACGCGGAGTTCAGCCTCGACGGCGGCCGCACTTGGGCGACGCAAGGCACGCTGGCCGTTGGCGGCACCATCCGCATACGCCAGCGCAGCAACCGCACCAGCTTGGGCTACAGCAAGCACTACATCGACGTCGGCGGCGTGCGCGGGCACTTTGTGGTGCGGACTAGGCAGTAGGCGGGTAGCGAAGCTCGTTAGCCGGTGCGCTTTACGCCCCTCTCCCCTGACCCTCTCCCACAAGTGGGAGAGGGGGGACGCTATGCATTCCGATGCATGTGATCGAAACGTCCCTCTCCCGCTTGCGGGAGAGGGCATTTGGCAGCACTGAGGAGTGACCGAATGTCACTCCGAAGTAAGTCAAATGCCCCAAAGGGGCGGGAGAGGGCCAAGCTAAAAGCAGAGACAACCGACCCACCAACCGGTGCTAGGCTCTGCTGCCCTAGAGCCTGCCCACCCACAGCCGCGTGTCGGATTTAGCCGCTACCGCCACCACCTTGCCGCGCCTTAGCCGCCGCCATGCGCAGCGCTTGTTGGCGGTGCACCGCAGCTCCGGCTGGCCTTGTTGTGACGCGCTGGAAATCGAGTTGCTGGCCGAGGGTTTGCTGGAGCGCTGCCCGCAGCCCAATGGCGGCCACAGCCTTCAGTTGAGCCTCGCAGGCTGCCAATACGTGGCCGAGTACAGCGCGCGTAATCGGCGCGCTTTGGATGCCCACGAAGCGCTCGTGCAGCGGGTGGCGGACGCGGAGGTCGCGCTAGGCCGCATCGCTTGGTGCGGGCTGACGCTGCTCGGCAAGCCCAGCGAGCAGTGGCTGCACTTGAAGCCGGATGTCTTCAGCATCCGCAACACCACGGTTGAGGACTACCTTGAGCCGCTGGCGTTTGAGATCAAAGTCAGCCGTGCCGATTTGCTCGGCGATTTGCGCAAGCCCGATAAGCGCGCGGGCTACCGCGCCGTCGCGGGCGGCGTCAGTTATGTGCTCTCGGCCGGCATCGGTGGCCTTGCGGACATCCCAGAGGACTACGGCGTCATCATCGCCCACGCCGAACGCTTGGAGACCCTGCGCCTGCCGCAACGGCAGCCGGTGAAGCTCGCCTTCCACCACTGGATGAGCCTCGCTAAGGCCACCCGCCATCGCGCCGAATACGAGGCCGATGCCCGGCTCTGACGCCAAGACTGGCGCAGTCGCAGTGCGGGAGTTCTGCGCCTTCGCGGCGCGCAGTGGCGATCTCGACCTGCGCTTCACGCCCGCGCCCAGTTCGCTGGAAGGCATCTCCGGCCATCAAGCCGTCACCGCGCTGCGGCCGCAGGACTACCAGCGCGAGCGCAGCGTGCAGGGCACATTGCAGGGCTTAGCACTGCGCGGCCGTGCGGATGGCGTGTTCGCTAGCCCACTGGTGGTGGAGGAGATCAAAACCCACCGCGTGCCGATCAGCAAAATCGCCGACAACCAGCGGCAACTGCACTGGGCACAGCTCAAGGTTTACGGCGCTTTGCTGGCCGCGGAGCAAAACTTAGAGCGCATCGGCTTGCAGCTTTGCTACTACCAAGTCGATACCCAGCAGCAAAGCTTGCAGCGCGAGGACTGGGCGACGGACGCGCTGCACGCCGCCATCGCACCGTGGATCACGGCTTGGCAGCAATGGCAGCAGAGCGAGCAAGCGCACCGGCAGGCGCGGGACGCAGCGCTCAAGGGCTTGCGCTTCCCACATCCCGACTTCCATGGCGGACAGCGCCAGTTTTCTGAAGCCGTCTACAAGAGCATGGCGCGGGGCAAGTCTCTGCTCGCAGAGGCACCCACTGGCATCGGCAAGTCCATCGGCAGCATCTTCCCCGCCTTGCTTGCCATGCCACGCTTTGGCTACGACAAGCTGATCTACCTCACCGCCAAGACCTCGGGACGCGCCCAAGCGCTGCGCGCGATCGCGAGCTTGCAGCAGGAGGCTGATGCACCCGCTCTGCCGCTGCGTGTGCTGGAGCTGATCGCCAAAGAAAAGAGTTGCGTCCACCCAGACAAAGCCTGCCACGGCGAATCCTGCCCGCTGGCCAAAGGCTTCTATGACCGCCTGCCAGCGGCGCGCTCAGCCGTGGCGTCTGCGCCTGAGTTATTTACGCAAACCGGCCTACAAGCGACCGCAGCCGCGCACCAGATTTGCCCGTATTACTTCGCGCAGGAGCTGATTCGCTGGGCGGACGTCATCGTCGCCGACCTCAACTATTGGTTTGATACCAGCGCGGTGCTCTACGCGCTCAGCGAGATCAACGGCTGGAAGCTCGCACTGCTGGTGGACGAAGCCCATAACCTCGTCGAGCGTGCACGTGCGATGTACAGCGCGAGCCTTAACAGCACGGCCATCGCACCGGTACAAAAGCTCAAAACTAAGGGTTTGCAGCGGCATTTGCGCAGCCTCAAATCTGCCTTCAAGCAAGTCGCCGGCGAGCAGGCCGCGCCCTACCAAACACTCGCGCAATTGCCCAAGACTTGGCTCACGGCCGTCGAGCACTGCGCCGCTGCGGTGGGCAGCATCGTTGCCGACCCTTTGCAGGTGCCGGAGCCGCTCTTGCAGAGTTTTTACTTCAGCCTGTTGCAGTTTCTGCACTTGGCCGATGGCCTTGGCGCTGAGAGTTTGGTGGAGGTGCACAACAGTGCGGCGGGTGCGCCAGCAAGCTGCACGGTGGCCATCCGCAACGTGCTTCCCGCGCCGCATCTCGCACCGCGCTTTGCAGCAGCGGCGAGCTATGTGCTGTTCTCCGCCACCTTGCAGCCGCCCGCCTACTACCGCGCCTTGCTGGGTTTGGGTTCTGCAACGTCTGAGCTGGCGGTCGGTTCTCCGTTTAGACCGGAGCAATTGCAGGTGCGCATCGCCAAGCGCATCTCCAGCCGCTATCAACACCGTGCGGCCAGCGCGCCGGCCATCGCCGCACGCATCGCCGCGCAATTTGCCGAGCGGCCCGGCAACTACCTCGCGTTCTTCAGCAGCTACGACTACCTACAGCAAATCCACCAAGCCCTGCAGGCGCTGCCCACCGTGTTGCCGATCTGGGTGCAGGCGCGCGGCATGGATGAGGCCGCGCAAGCGGGCTTCCTCGCGCA